>NZ_JACAPW010000049.1:0-34928 GCF_013385495.1 Pseudomonas sp. F8002
AGTGGTGGGGCAAGAGCGTTTTGCTTACTTTTGCGCTGTTCAAAAGTGAGCCGCTGTAAGCGCGGAACCATAAGCGGCCGTTACCTGAATAACGGATATGCCCCCAAAAACAGCAGAACTTGCACCCCCCGCGCTCCCATGAAATAGTCAGCCAAGCAAGTGCTTGGTTGGCTACCGTCGGAACACAAAGGAGCGCGTCCATGTCTGTCGCTATTCGTTTGCCGCTGCAAGTCTTCTTCGACCGCGAAGCCCGCCACCCACGGCAACGATTCCTGGTTCAGCCCATCAAGGGCGGCGAGGTCCAAACCCTCACCTGGGCCGAAGCCGGTCACCAGGCCCGCTGCGCCGCCCACTGGCTGCGAGCCCGCGACCTGCCCCAGGGCTCCCACATCGCCCTGATCTCGAAAAACTGCGCCCACTGGATCATCGCCGACCTCGCCATCTGGATGGCCGGCCACGTCTCGGTCCCGCTCTACCCCAACCTCACCGCCGACTCCGTCGCCCACGTACTCGAGCATTCCGAAGCCGCACTGGCATTTATCGGCAAACTGGACGACTGGCCCGCCATGTCCGCCGGAGTAAAGGCCGACCTGCCCACCATCAGCCTGCCGCTGTGCCCCGATGGCGAATTCGATTTCACCTGGGCCGACCTGCAAGCCTGCTCACCCATTCAGGACAACCCCGCGCCCGCAGCATCCGATCTAGCCACCATCATCTACACCTCCGGCACCACCGGCCTGCCCAAGGGCGTGATGCACAGCTTCGGCGCGCTGGCCTTCGCGGCCATCCGCGGCACTGAACTGTTCGGCCTGGGGGAGGGCGACCGCCTGCTGTCCTACCTGCCGCTGTGCCACGTCGCCGAACGCATGTTCGTGGAGATGGCCTCGATCTACACCGGACAGACAGTATTTTTCGCCGAGAGCCTCGACACTTTTCTGACAGACCTCAAACGGGCGAGGCCAACAGCGCTGTTCGGCGTACCGCGGATCTGGACCAAATTCCAGATGGGCGTCTATAGCAAAATCCCCGCAAGCCGCCTCGATACCTTGCTGCGCTTGCCCTTCATCGGCAAACGGGTCGGCCACAAAGTGCTCGCCGGGTTGGGCCTGGACGTTGTGCGCGTGGCGATCTCCGGTGCAGCCCCCGTGCCCGAAGCACTGTTGGTCTGGTATCGCCGGCTGGGCCTGGATGTGCTGGAGGTCTATGGCATGACCGAAAGCTGCGGCTACTCCCACGTGTGCCGCCCCGGCCAGCAGAAACTCGGCTGGATAGGCCCGCCATGCCCGGACGTCGAAGTGCGCATCGGTGACGACGGCGAAGTCCAGGTACGCAGCGGCGCGACCATGCTCGGTTATTACAAGGACCCGGCAAAAACTGCCGAGACCCTCACCGCCGACGGCTTCCTGCGCACCGGCGACAAGGGCGAGCAGGGCACCGATGGCCGCCTGCGGCTGACCGGGCGGCTCAAGGAAATCTTCAAGACCAGCAAAGGCAAATACGTGGCCCCGGCGCCGATTGAAAACCGCCTGGCCGAACATGCACGCATCGAGCAGGTGTGCGTGGTGGGCGATGGCTTGAGTGCGCCCATGGGCCTGTGCGTGTTATCTGCCGTGGGTCTGCAAGATGCCGCAGGCGCTGGGCGCCAGGCTTTGCAGGGCAGCCTTGAACGCTTGCTGGAAGAGGTCAACCAGGTGCTGGATAAACATGAGCGCTTGCGCCAACTGGTGGTGGTGAAAGACAGTTGGGCGGTGGAAAACGGTTTTCTCACGCCGACCTTGAAGATCAAGCGCAACGTGATTGAATCAGCCTACGGGTCGCAGTTCCTGGCCTGGAGCGAGCGCTCCGAAGCCGTGCTGTGGCAGGATTGAGCACTGACATAAAACCAATAAGGACCGATCAATGAGCCTGTGGCGCACCCAACCGAATATCGAGCAACTGAATGCGATTCAGAAAAACACCATCGGTGAAGTACTGGATATCCGCTTTGAACGTTTTGACGACGAGTCCCTGACGGCCAGCATGGTGATCGACCACCGCACCCATCAACCCTACGGCCTGCTGCACGGCGGCGCGTCGGTGGTACTCGCGGAAACCGTGGGCTCCATGGCCAGTTACCTGTGCATCGACGCCAGCAAGTTCTATTGCGTGGGCCTGGAAATCAACGCCAACCACCTGCGCGGCTTGCGCAGCGGGCGGGTGACGGCGGTGGCCAAGCCGATTCATATCGGGCGCACCACCCACGTGTGGGACATCCGCCTGACCAGCGATGAAGGCAAGGCCAGCTGTGTGTCGCGCCTGACCATGGCCGTGGTGCCGCTGGGCGAGACCCCGCCGGCCCGATAGGCGTGGCGTGAGTGTCATCATTCCTGGCAGTTACAGTCATTGCCGTGACTGCCCGGTCTGGGGAGAATCAACACTCTGTTTACGATGATGGATCAGGTATGTCGCAGCACGTGTTTTTCGCTCACGCCAATGGCTTTCCTTCGGCGACCTACGGCAAATTGTTTGCCGCCCTGGCCCCGGAGTACGCCGTCGCGCATTTGCCGCAGCACGGTCACGACCCCCGGTTTCCAGTGGATGACAATTGGCAGAACCTGGTGGACGAACTGATCCACCACCTTGAGCAACAACCGGAGCCGGTGTGGGGCGTGGGCCATTCGTTGGGTGGCGTGCTGCACCTGCACGCGGCCATGCGTAGCCCGCAGCTGTATCGCGGGGTGGTGATGCTGGATTCGCCGGTACTGACCCTGGCCGATCGCTGGGTGATTCGCGCGGCCAAGCGTTTCGGCTTTATTGACCGGCTGACCCCGGCGGGGCGCACCCTGGGCCGTCGTGAAGAGTTCGCCGACCTGGCGGCTGCGCGCCAGTACTTCGCTGGCAAGACCTTGTTTCGCGGCTTTGATCCCGACTGTTTTGATGCCTACCTGCAACACGGCCTGGAACCGGTGGGTGATCGCCTGCGCCTGCGCTTTGATCCGGCCACCGAAATCAGCATCTACCGCGGCGTACCCCACACCAGCCCCGGCCAGGCCCGGCAACTGAAAGTGCCGCTGGCGGTGGTGCGTGGTCGCCAGAGCCGGGTGGTGATGCGTCACCATGCCAGCGGCGTGGGGCGCATGCCCATGGGCGAAATGCTGACCATGCCCGGCGGCCACATGTTTCCCCTTGAACGCCCACAGGACACCGCCACTTTGATCAAGAACCTGTTTGCCCGTTGGGAAGCTCGCCAGCGCGAGCGCAGTTGCGCATGACTGCGCCCGTCGAAGAAGTCCGCCTGGCGCTGCCGCACATCGAGTTGGCGGCGCATCTGTTCGGCCCTGAAGATGGCCTGCCGGTGATTGCCCTGCATGGCTGGCTGGACAACGCCAACAGCTTCGCCCGGCTGGCACCGAAACTCGATGGCCTGCGCATCGTTGCGCTGGACATGGCCGGCCATGGTCACTCGGCCCATCGACCCGTTGGCGCCGGTTATTCCCTGTGGGATTACGTCCACGACGTGCTGCAAGTCGCCGAACAACTCGGGTGGAAACGTTTTGCATTACTTGGCCACTCCCTCGGCGCCATCGTTTCCCTGGTGTTGGCCGGCGCCTTGCCGGAGCGGGTGACGCACCTGGGATTGATTGATGGCGTGATCCCGCCGACCGGCACCGCAGACAACGCCGCCGAACGCCTCGGCATGGCGTTGCAGGCGCAAATGAACCTGCAGGACAAGCGCAAGCCGGTGTACAGCACCCTTGATCGCGCGGTGGAAGCGCGGATGAAAGGCGTGGTGGCAGTCAGTCGTGAAGCCGCCGAACTGCTGGCCCAGCGTGGCTTGATGCCCGTGCCGGGTGGTTACACCTGGCGCAGCGACAGCCGCCTGACCCTGGCCTCCCCCATGCGCCTGACAGAAGAACAGGCGATGGCCTTCGTGCGCCGAGTCGGCTGTCCGACACAGTTGGTGGTCGCCGAAGACGGCATGTTGGCGAAACATTCCGAATTGCTTTCCGGGCTTCCGTTCCAGGTGACTACCTTGCCCGGTGGCCATCATTTGCACCTGAATGACGAGCCAGGCGCTACCCTTGTTGCAGACTGTTTCAATCGGTTCTTCTCCACGCCTTGACTTGGCGGGGTCAACTGCCGAGGCTGGGCGGATCGAAAGGGAGTCAACCATGAACGATCTCAACACCGCAGCGCACCCCAATGGCCAGGGCGCGCCGATCCGATGAGTATGCCGAAGGGATTTTTCCGTGTTCTGGGGCTGTGCTGTTTCAGCCCGCTGGTGTTTGCCGCCGACGTATCGGGTAGCCAGGACTTGCCCGCCGTAGCCCGTCAGGTCGACGCGCAGATCGTCGACTACCGTCCCGCCGAAGAGAAAGAACGTATCTACCCGCTGGGCTCGATCCGCAAGATCAGCGGCCAGCTGCGCTATGAAGGCCAGGCCACCGCCCGCGGCCAAGCCACTGCCATCACCTACGAACTGCCTGCCGAGCACACCTCCAGCGCCGCCTTTACCGCCACCCGTGAAGCCTTGCAGGCCCAGGGCGCGCAACTGCTGTTCTGGTGCCAGGCCCGTGATTGCGGCGAAAGCAGCTTGTGGGCCAATGAAGTGTTCGGCAATGCCAAGCTGGTGGGCGCCGACGGCCAGCAGGAATACCTGCTGCTGCGCCTGGCGGCCCCGCAGGACAACTCCCTGGTCGCGTTGTACGGCATCACCCGGGGCAATCGACGGGCGTACCTGCACGTGGAACAGATGGACGCCAGCGCACCGTTGGGCGATTTGCTGCCGACCTCCGCTACGCTGCTGCGGGAACTGAAAAGCACTGGCGAGCTGGATTTTCCCAAGCTGGGCGCCGAGCCTGACGCCACCTGGCTCACCCTTATTTCCCGCGGATTGAACCTGGATGCCACGTTGCGGGTCAGTTTGACCGGGCCCACCGCCGAGGCATGGCGCCAGGGCTTGATCGATCAGGGCGTACGTGCGGCGCGCCTGGAAACCGGCACCACCGAAGCCAAGGGTTTGCACCTGCATCTGATACGCTGACCGTTCCAGGGCGAACGGACCCGCGCCGTTCGCCTAAGCTCTTCCTCTTACAGACTTCTTTTCGAGAAACCACATGCTCAATAACGATCGCCTGCTGGTGCAGATCCTGCTGCTGGTGTTGTTTGGTGCCAGCTTCTGGGTGATGGCGCCGTTCTGGTCGGCGCTGTTCTGGGGCGCGGTACTGGCGTTTGCCAGTTGGCCGGTGATGCGCTTGCTCACCCGCTGGCTGGGCGGTCGCGAATCGCTGGCCGCCGGGATCCTGACCCTGGTCTGGATGCTATTGGTGGCGTTGCCGCTGGTTTGGCTGGGGTTCAACCTGGCCGACCATGTGCGCGATGCCGTGGGCCTGATCAAGGATATCCAGGTGGATGGCTTGCCTGCGGCGCCCACCTGGCTCGGCTCCATTCCCTTTGTCGGCGAACGATTGGTGGCGATGTGGGACAGCATCGACCAGCAGGGCGCGGCACTGATGGTTACGTTGAAACCGTACCTGGGCCAGGTCGGCAACTGGTTGCTGGCCCGCAGTGCGCAGATCGGCGGCGGCATCCTGGAACTGACCCTGAGCCTGGTGTTCGTGTTCTTTTTCTACCGTGACGGGCCGCGTCTCGCGATGTTTGTGCATCGCTTGCTGGAGCGGTTGATCGGCGACCGGGCGGGTTATTACATCGAACTGGTCGCGGGTACGGTGCAGCGGGTGGTCAACGGTGTGATCGGCACCGCTGCCGCCCAGGCCTTGCTGGCGCTGATCGGCTTCTGGATTGCCGGTGTTCCGGGGGCTTTGGTGCTGGGGATCGTGACGTTCCTGCTCAGCCTCATTCCGATGGGCCCGCCGCTGATCTGGATTCCGGCCACCGCCTGGCTCGCCTGGAAGGGCGACTACACCTATGCGGTGTTCCTCGGTGTATGGGGCACGTTCATCATCAGCGGCGTCGACAACGTGCTCAAGCCCTACCTGATCAGCCGTGGCGGCAACCTGCCGCTGGTGATCGTGTTGCTGGGGGTGTTTGGCGGGTTGATTGCGTTCGGCTTTATCGGCCTGTTTATCGGCCCGACATTGCTGGCGGTGGCGTATAGCTTGTTGACCGACTGGAGTGCCACCCAAGCTCAGGTGCGGCGGGAAGATAAAACCGGGCAGTAATGGTTCCTGCAGGGCGCAGGAACCATTCCTACGCCCTTGGCAGCCACATTACGGCGGTAAGGCCGCCGCCCGGAGTTTCCTCCAGGCTCAGCCGTCCACCTAGGCGTTCCACGGCTTCCTTGGAAATCGTCATGCCCAACCCCACGCCACCGGAATTGCGGTTGCGCGAGCCTTCCAGCCGATAAAACGGTTCAAACACCGCCTCGCGTTTATCCGCCGCAATGCCCGGGCCGTGGTCGATCACCTTCACCACCAGCGCCTGCGGAGTGTCCGCGAGTTCGATGCGCGCGGTGCCGGCGTACCGCAGGGCGTTGTCGATCAGGTTGTTCAGGCACGAACGCAGGGCCATCGGTTGCACTTGCAGCGGCGCGCACTCACCACTGCATTGCACATCGGAGCCGCGGTCCTGGGCGTTTTCACTCAGGGACTCCACCAGCGCCTGCACATCCAGCCAATGCCGGGTTTCGCTGGTGCGCTGCTCGTGCAGGTAGCTCAGGGTGGCGTCGAGCATGCCGATCATGTCGTCCAGGTCCTGGCGCATCTGGCCCTGCAGCTTGGTGTCTTCGATCTGTTCCAGGCGCAGCTTGAGCCGTGACAGCGGCGTGCGCAGGTCGTGGGACACGGCGCCCAGCATGCGGGCACGCTGGGTGACCTGTTCGCGGATGCGCTTTTGCATCAGGTTGAAGGTCGATGCCGCTTGCCGAGCCTCCCGTGGGCCGGACTCGTTCAGCGGTGGGCTGTCGAGGTCCAGGCTCAGGCGCTCGGCCGCGGCGCTCAGGCGCTGGATCGGCCGGCTGAGCAGCTTGGCGCCGTACCAGGCGGCGATGATCAGCGAGATAAACTGGAAGGTCAGCGGCACCACAGGCCCGCCGAACCAGGGACGGCGATGCTCCTTGGGCATTGGCGTCAGGCTGCCGTCCGGTTGCTCGATGAAGGTCTCGTGGGGCGGTGGCGGCGGCGGGCCGTAATGGTGAAACCAGAAGAATGCCAGCACGTGGGCCAGCACAATCGCCACCAGCAACACACCGAACAGCCGCCCGAACAGGGTGTTGAAGGCGTTGCGCATCAGCCGATATCCCGCGCGTCGAACAGGTAGCCTTCACCGCGTACGGTCTTGATCAACTGCGGTGCCTTGGGGTCGTCCCCCAGCTTCTGGCGCAGGCGCGAGACCAGCAGGTCAATGCTGCGATCAAAGGCTTCGATGGAGCGACCCCGGGCCGCGTCCAGCAATTGTTCACGGCTCAGCACCCGGCGCGGGCGCTCGATAAACACCCACAGCAAACGGAATTCGGCGTTGGACAGCGGCACCACCAGCCCGTCGTCGGCCACCAGCTGGCGCAGCACGCTGTTGAGGCGCCAGTTGTCGAAGCGGATATTCGCCCGCTGCTCGGTGCGGTCATCCCGCACCCGGCGCAGGATGGTCTGGATGCGCGCCACCAGTTCACGGGGCTCGAAGGGCTTGGACATGTAGTCGTCGGCCCCCAGTTCCAGGCCGATAATGCGGTCGGTAGGTTCGCAGCGGGCGGTGAGCATCAGGATCGGGATGTCCGATTCCGCCCGCAGCCAGCGGCACAGCGACAGGCCGTCTTCGCCCGGCAGCATCAGGTCGAGCACCACCACGTCGAAGGTCTCGGCTTGCATGGCCTGGCGCATGGCCGCGCCATCGGTCACGCCGCTGGCGAGGATATTGAAGCGCGCCAGGTAATCGATCAGCAGTTCGCGGATCGGCACGTCGTCGTCGACAATCAGTGCGCGGGTGTTCCAGCGCTTGTCTTCACCGACAAGCGAGGCTTTTTGATCGTCATTCAGCACAGGAGTCAGGGTTTGCATGGTGCGATCATCTACCTGGTTGGCCGCCGGGCCGAAGCTCGGCGGCGAGGTTGTTGCGTTCAGCATAGGCGCCCAGCCCCGGGGCTGGAAGTTCTGTACGATGGTTCACGTGTGCGAGGCTAATCTTCGGGGGTATTGCAGGCATGTCGGGAATGTATCTGTTTCGACACAATTGCCCGGGAGCCCGCAATCTGGCGGCTAAATCGCGAATTACCGATCATCGGATCCCGCAAACCCGCTGCTTGCGCTACAATCCGCGCCGATTTCGACTTGCCTGAGAGCCCATTCCAATGTCCGCCTGCCAGACTCCTATCATCGTCGCCCTGGATTACCCAACTCGTGACGCCGCACTGAAGCTGGCTGACCAGTTGGACCCCAAGCTTTGCCGGGTCAAGGTTGGCAAGGAACTGTTCACCAGTTGTGCCGCCGAAATTGTCGGCACCTTGCGTGACAAAGGGTTCGAGGTGTTCCTCGACCTGAAATTCCACGATATCCCCAACACCACCGCGATGGCGGTCAAGGCCGCCGCCGAAATGGGCGTGTGGATGGTCAACGTGCACTGCTCCGGCGGCTTGCGCATGATGGCTGCGTGCCGTGAAGTGCTCGATCAGCGCAGCGGCCCCAAGCCACTGCTGATTGGCGTGACCGTGCTGACCAGCATGGAGCGTGAAGACCTGGCCGGCATCGGCCTGGATATCGAGCCACAGGAACAAGTGCTGCGCCTCGCGGCCCTGGCGCAAAAGGCTGGCCTGGACGGCCTGGTGTGCTCGGCGCTGGAAGCCCAGGCGCTGAAGACCGCCCACCCGGCGCTGCAACTGGTGACCCCGGGGATTCGCCCGGCGGGCAGCGCCCAGGACGACCAGCGTCGCATCCTGACCCCGCGCCAGGCCCTGGATGCCGGTTCCGATTACCTGGTGATCGGTCGCCCGATCAGCCAGGCGGCCGACCCGGCCAAGGCGCTGGCAGCGGTAGTTGCCGAGATTGCCTGACTAAAGCGACCACGGTCTCTGTGGGAGCTGGCTTGCCTGCGATAGCATCGCCTCGGTATCACTGAAACACCGAGTCGCCTGCATCGCGGGCAAGGCCGGCTCCCACATTAACCGTGTGTGCAGAACGATCTGCGGTGTGTCAGCTGACCTTCAACACCAACTTCCCAAAGTTCTCACCGTTGAACAGTTTCATCAGCGTTTCCGGGAACGTCTCCAGCCCCTCGACTATATCTTCCTTGCTCTTGAGCTTGCCCTGAGCCATCCAGCCGGCCATTTCCTGCCCGGCAGCGGCAAAATTCGCCGCGTGGTCCATCACCACAAACCCTTCCATGCGCGCACGATTGACCAGCAGTGACAGGTAGTTGGCCGGCCCTTTGACAGCTTCCTTGTTGTTGTACTGGCTGATGGCGCCGCAGATCACTACGCGGGCTTTCAATGCCAGGCGGCTGAGCACGGCATCGAGAATGTCCCCGCCGACGTTATCGAAATACACGTCCACACCTTTCGGGCACTCGCGCTTGAGGCCGGCATGCACGTCTTCGTTCTTGTAGTCGATGGCGGCATCAAAACCCAGCTCATCCACCAGGAACCTGCATTTGTCGGCGCCGCCAGCGATGCCTACCACGCGGCAGCCTTTGATCTTGGCAATCTGCCCGGCAATGCTGCCCACCGCGCCTGCCGCGCCGGAGATCACCACGGTCTCGCCGGCCTTGGGCGCGCCGGTGTCCAGCAGGGCGAAGTAAGCGGTCATGCCGGTCATCCCCAGCGCCGACAGATAACGCGGCAACGGCGCCAGTTTCGGATCGACCTTGTAGAAACCCCGCGGCTCACCGAGGAAGTAATCCTGCACACCCAAGGCACCGTTGACGTAGTCGCCCACGGCAAATTTCGGGTTGTTCGACGCGATCACCTTGCCTACGCCCAGGGCGCGCATGACTTCGCCGATACCCACCGGCGGAATGTAGGATTTGCCCTCGTTCATCCAGCCACGCATGGCCGGGTCGAGGGACAGGTATTCGTTGTGCACCAGCACCTGGCCGTCCTGGGGTGTACCCACCGGCACTTCCTGGTAAGTGAAGGTGTCCCGCGTGGCCGCGCCGACCGGGCGTTTGGCGAGCAGGAATTGGCGGTTGGTCTGGGCAGACATGGCAGCGACTCTTGAGAAGTGGACCTTGAGTGATAGACCCTTCGGGCTGCACCGGCAAGGTGCGCGGCACCTGCGAATGCCCACCGATCCACTGCAATGATAGTGATGCCGGTGCCGTTATCACTGCGGCTCATGGTTCGCCAACCGGGCTTTTGATAGTGCTGACGCGCCGATGGTGGCTCTGGCTAGACTGGGGTCATCGAGCATCCCCATCGAAGGAACATCCACCATGAGCATGACATTTTCCGGCCAGGTCGCCCTGGTGACCGGTGCGGCCGCCGGCATTGGCCGCGCCACTTCGCTGGCGTTCGCCGCTGAAGGCTTGAAAGTCGTAGTCGCCGACCTGGACGCGGCTGGCGGCGAGGGCACTGTGGCGCTGATTCATCAGGCCGGTGGCGAAGCGGTGTTTGTGCGCTGCAATGTCACCCTCGAAGCGGACGTGCAGCAGTTGATGCTGCAGACCGTGGCCACCTATGGCCGGTTGGACTATGCCTTCAACAACGCCGGGATCGAGATCGAGAAGGGCAAGCTGGCGGACGGCAGCCTGGATGAGTTCGACGCAATCATGGGCGTCAACGTCAAGGGCGTGTGGCTGTGCATGAAGTATCAACTGCCGTTGCTGCTGGCTCAGGGCGGCGGCGCCATCGTCAACACGGCTTCTGTGGCAGGACTTGGGGCGGCGCCGAAGATGAGTATCTATGCCGCGTCCAAGCACGCGGTGATCGGCCTGACCAAGTCGGCGGCGATCGAGTACGCGAAAAAGAAAATCCGCGTCAATGCGGTATGCCCGGCCGTGATCGACACCGATATGTTCCGCCGTGCCTATGAAGCTGACCCGCGCAAAGCCGAATTTGCCGCCGCCATGCACCCGGTCGGGCGTATCGGCAAGGTCGAGGAGATCGCCAGCGCCGTGCTTTATCTGTGCAGCGACGGTGCTGCCTTCACCACGGGCCAGGCATTGGCGGTGGACGGTGGCGCGACCGCGATTTAGGAAGTGAGGCGGATGCCATTCAGAATAGCGTTGGAGGCGCTGTGGGGTTTTTCTGCAGGTGGCCAGATGCCTCACATGAATGTGTTTCACTAGGTAAATAATTCAATTAAATCAATGATTTAATAAATCTTGATCGCAGCTGTCATCGGGCTTCTGTGCTTAACTGGTTTGGGTTAAATGACAACAGTTTAAGTGAGTGGCTCATGGATTTAGGGATCGATCGACAAGCCCTTGTACCGGTAGTGCAGCAAATCGTCAGTGCGCTGGCCGCCTGGATTCGCGAGAGCGGCGCCAGCCCCGGGACGCGGTTGCCCTCGGTGCGGCAACTGGCCCACGAGAACCTGCTCAGTCAGTCCAGCGTCATCGAGGCGTTCGAGCGGATGGTTGCCCAAGGGGTGCTGGCCTCAAGGCAAGGCGCCGGTTTCTGTGTGGCCCAGCCACCCGCCGAGCGTGGTCTTCGCGGTGAAAACCAATGGTATGAGGGCGCCGAGTCTGGGTGGGGCGCCTTCATCGACAATCAACTGGGCGAACTGAAGCTGGGATGCGGCTGGCTGCCGGACACCTGGCGCGAGAGCGACGACATCAGCTACGCGATTCGTGAAGTCACCCGCACCGACACCGCGGCCGTCTTCAACTACAGCACGCCGCTGGGCCTGCCGGCCCTGCGTGAACAACTGCTCAAGCGCCTGGCGCACATCCAGGTGGCAACCCGGGTCGAGCATATCCTCACCACCCACGGCGCGAGCCACGCCCAGGACCTGCTGATCCGCACGCTGCTCAAGGCCGGCGACACCGTGGTGGTGGAAAGCCCGGGGTACGGCAACCTTTACCGCCAACTGGCCTTTCATGGTGTCAAGCTGCTGGAAGTGCCGCGTACCCGTGGCGGCCCGGACATGCCTGCCCTGGAAGCGCTGTTGCGCGGGCACCGGCCCAAGTGCCTGTTCATCAACAGCCTGTATCACAACCCCACCGGCACCAGCCTGTCCCTGGCGGTGGCCGAGCGCTTGCTGCAACTGGCCCATTCCCAGGACTTCTTCATCATCGAGGAAGACGTCTATGGCGACCTGCAACATGCCACGTGCACCCGGTTGTCGGCGTTGCCCCACGAGGACCGGGTGATCTATGTCTCCAGTTTTTCCAAGACCCTCAGCAGCGCCTTGCGGGTGGGGTACCTCACGGCCAGCGGGGCGATCATCGCGCAATTGGCCAGGGTCAAGACCTTGACCGGCATCGGCACCTCGCGGTTTGCCGAGGCGGTGGTGGCGACGTTGCTGGCCAATGGTACCTACCGCAAGTGGGTGCAACGCCTGCGCCGGCGGCTGAGCACGGAAATGGCCATGACCCTGCAGGTGCTGGAAGACGAAGAGTGGGAGGTGTTTGCGGTGCCGGCGGGGGGCATGTTCCTCTGGGCGCGCCCTGGTGTCGGCGACCGTTCCACCGTGCAGGCGCGGGCTCGCCGGCTGGGGGTGTTGCTGTCGCCGGGGACGCTTTTCAGCCCGACGGGCGAATCCAGCGACTGGCTGCGCATCAATGTGGCCTACGCTTCTGATCAGCGTGCACTGGCGTTGTTCAAGGCCATGGGGCCGGCAGGATCGACCTCTACCATTCTGAAAACGACGAGGATGTAGCTTTTTGCCATTATTGTGGCGCCAAACCCTTGTATTCAGTGCCCCGGGGTTGCGAATCTCGCTGCATCGAAACCTGGCTTGATGGCATTCGCCATTGCAAGAGGACTCAAGTGCAATGATTTCTGCCGTGCAACGACGTTTTGCCAACCTCGGTATGGCCAAGAAACTGGGCTTGGGCTTTGCCCTGGTACTGCTGTTGACGGCATTGGTGGCCGCGATTGGCGTATGGTCGCTGCAAACCGTTGGCCAGCGCTTCGAGGGCCTCAAAGCCATGTCGGCGCTCAACAGCGGCTTGCTCAAGGTGCGCTTGATCGAGCAGGACTACGCGTTGCATGCCGACCCCAAGTCGGTGGACGCCTTGCACGAAAGTGTCGACGCGTTGGCCGCCCAGGCGGTAATTCTCAAGGCCCAGTCGCCTGCCAATGTCCCGGTGATGAGCGACGTCGAGCAGGCGCTGGCGGCGTATCGCAAGGCGTTCGATGAGTTTGTCGAGCTGACCCAGACCAAGGACCTGGCGCTGGAAATGGCCAGTTGGTCGGTCTCCAGTGTCGCCAACAACCTTGATGTGTTGCAGGCCGGGCTGGCGGACGACGGCGCCTATGGCCTCAAGGAAAGCCAGGGCAAGGAAGGTGCCGAATTCATCGAGCAGGCGGGGCAGGTCAGCCAGGTCTCGCGCCTGATGCTGCAGGCCATGAACGAAGCGCACGTGCGCCTGGACCAGAGCCGCAAGGGCGATGACGAGAACGCCGAGCAGGGTAAGATCGAGCAGGCCGATCAGGCCCTGGCCCAGGTCGAACAGCTGAAAACCACCGTCAAGGATCCTGGCTACCAAACCGTGCTTAACGAAGTGTCCGGGCATATTGCGGCCTTCAGCGAAAAACTCGGCGAATACACCGGGCTGCTGGCCCAGGAAAAAGTCGTCTACAAGCAGTTGCACGAACGTGCAGCCGAAGTGGTCACCCGGGTCAATCAGGCCTACGACGCAGAAGACCTGTCGATGCAGGCGCAGTTGAAGAAAAGCGCGTTGCTGATCATCGGTTCTTCGGCGTTGGCGTTATTGGTCGGGCTGATTGCCGCGTGGATCATTACCCGTTTGATCGTTGCACCGTTGCGCAGCGTGATTGCAGTGGCCCAGCAGATTGCCGCCGGTGATCTCAGTGGCCGTATGGAAGTCAGTCGCCGGGACGAGATGGGCCAGTTGATGCTCGCGATGCAACAGATGAGCAGCGGCCTGAGCAGCATGGTCAGCGGGTTGCAGGCGGGTATCGAGCAACTGGCCAGCTCGGCCCATTCGCTGTCCAGCGTCACCGAGCAGACCAATATCGAGGTCAGCAGCCAGAAGGAAGAAACCGAGCAGGTGGCCACGGCCATGAACCAGATGACCGCCACCGTGCACGATGTGGCGCGCAACGCCGAAGAAGCGGCCCAGGCGGCGCAGACGGCGGATGACAAGGTCGACAGCGGCCAGCAGGTGGTGCGTCAGAGCTTGCAGCGTATCGAGTTGCTGGCCAGCTCCGCGACCTCCGCCAGTACCAGCATCGAAAGCCTGAGCGCGGAGATCCAGACTATCGGCACCGTCCTTGAGGTGATCAAGAGCGTGGCCGAGCAAACCAACCTGCTGGCGCTGAATGCGGCCATCGAGGCGGCGCGGGCGGGCGAGCAGGGCCGCGGTTTTGCCGTGGTGGCCGACGAGGTGCGGGCGCTGGCCAAGCGCACCCAGCAATCGACCGAGGAAATCGAACGGTTGGTGAGTACCTTGCGCAGCGCTGCGCAGGCTTCGGTGCAGCAGATCAGGCAGAGCGGCGAACTGGTCAAGCTGGCGGTCAGTGATGCCCTGGAAACCGAAAGCGCCCTGGGCAGCATCGCGGCGGCGGTGTCGTTGATCCAGCAGATGAACCAGCAGATTGCCGCGGCGGCCGAAGAGCAAAGCTCGGTGGCCGAGGAAATCAACCGCAGCGTCACCAGCATCCGTGCGAGTGCCGATCAATCGGCGTTGAGCATGCAGGGCAATGCAGCGTCGAGCATCGAACTGGCGCAGTTGGGTACGGAGCTTAAGGGGATGGTCGGGCACTTCCGCCTTTGATCACCGCAGGCCTGCGGCGATCAAAGGGCAGGGCGGTCAGGCGTTGTTGGCCAGGAAGGTCAGCAGCGCTTCGTTGACGAAATCGGGGTTTTCCCGGCTGGAGATATGCCCGGCGTGCGGAATCAACATCAGCGCGCAGCCGATCAAGGCCGCCATTTCTTCTGATTCGGCCGGTGGGCGTGGCTTGTCCTGCTCGCCACACATCACCAGGGTGGTGTCGGTGTCGAGGCGCGCCAGTTGTTCCAGCACATCCGCGCGGCTGAAGATAATCCGGCCCAGGGGCACGATGCTGTGCACCAGGCGCTCCTTGGGGAAGGCCTGCAGTGCGTTGCGGAAATCCTGGTACAAGGCCGACTCCCGGTCGATACCGGGACGGAAGAAGATCGGCGCCACCACATCCAGCAGCGGTTCCGGAATGGCGCCGGCGTCTTCGATCATCTTGAACAGCGAAAAGTAGTATTGGCGAGTGGCTTCCGGCTCGGCGCCCAGGTGCGTGTCCATCAGCACCAGGCTGTTGACCCGTCCGGGTGCCAGCAGCGCCAGGCGTGCGCCCCACATGCCGCCGACCGACAAGCCCACGAGGTTGACCTGGGCAATGTCCAGGTGATCCAGCAGCGCCAGGTGCTGGCGTGCGAGGTCGTCCAGGGATGCAGTGTTTGCAGGCAGTGCGCCGGACTCGCCGTGGCCCCAAAGCTCGGGGACGATCACCCGGTACTGTTGCGACAGCGCTTCGATCTGCGGCGCCCACATCTGGCTATCCCACAGGTAGCTGGAACCGAGGAGAACGGCCGGGCCGGTGCCCTGGTCGAGGTAGTGCAGCGGTTGTCCATCGATGAGCACGACAGGCATGGCGAAGCCCTTTTCGTTAACGGAGAGAGGGGCCTTTTTTACGCTATTCGAGGGGAAGGGGATAGGTGCAGAGTGATGGCATGTGGCGAGCGGGTTTGCCGCCCACCACAATGGCAGGGGATCAGTCGTAGATGGCTTTCTTCTTCCAGTCGGCGTCCGCATCCACCACTTTCAAGCCTTCGGTCAATTCGTTGACCTCGTCTTCAGCCGGTTCAAGGTTGGACAGCACCATGGAGTTGGCGCGCGCCAGCTGTTTCTCGAGCAATTGCAGCTGCTGGCTGTACACCACCGGCTCCGGTTGCTTGCGCAGGTACTGCACGCCGCGTTCGAACGCCAGGCGAGCCTGGCCCGGCTGGCCTTGTTGCAGCGCGTGCTGGCCCAGGTTGTTGAAGAACTCGATGTGCAGCAGCACCAGGATATGGCGGATTTCCTTGATCCAGTGCTTAGCTTCATTGGTCGGCAGGAAACCGTCCTGGGCCGCTCGGGTCACCTGGCCATGCAGTGCTTCGAGCAGGAAACGTACATCCTTGGCCTTGGCTTCGGTCTGGATCGGGCCGGGCGGGTTGTTCACCGGAATCGATTCGCCCTGGGCCACCAGCGCGTTGAGTTCAGTGATGCGTGCCTTGAGCGACGCATTGGACTTGTCGAGGTTCAGCAGGCGCTGGTTGACGTTGAGCTCCAGGCGGGTCAGCAGCAACTTGAGTCGCGGCGTCATCAACTGGCCAGGGAAGGTCTCGGTGATTTCGCCGCAGCGGCGCAGCCGGTCATTGAGTTCGATCCGGGTCCGGTTCTTTTCCAGCTTATTGTTTTCCACCACGTGGTTCATGTAGCCAATGGCGATCAGTATTACGATCCCGGCTATTACCAGCAGGGTGATCATGAGTGGTGTCACCGGTGTGACCTCTTTATGGGGGTTGCATTGAAGTGTAGTGACTGGTGCAGTGACCGGATAGGACTGAGCGACCAGTTGCGTCAGTAGTTTCTTCTATATAGCGGGGCAGTCCCTGCGTAGATGCACATTGCCATCATTTGCTGTGGCGAACTATAGCGCCTTGTGGAACGCCAGAATATAGGCGCCAAAGCCTGGACGGCGAGAAACCCTTGCAACCCCCGTAAACCACGGCGAAGTCATTGATTTAAATAAATTTATCCTTGGGGGTTGACGACCTCCCAATCCATCCATAGAATGCGCGCCACTTACAGCGTAAAGCACACAGCGAAACGCGGTAGGGAGTGAATGTTGTACGTGTGTCCCCTTCGTCTAGTGGCCTAGGACACCGCCCTTTCACGGCGGTAACAGGGGTTCGAGTCCCCTAGGGGACGCCATATGCGGGAATAGCTCAGTTGGTAGAGCACGACCTTGCCAAGGTCGGGGTCGCGAGTTCGAGTCTCGTTTCCCGCTCCAAATTTAAGCAGTGTTGCCCTCGGGCGGCACTGAGTGAAACCAGGGCGTAATCTTCGGATTTAATCTCTGGGCACTGAAATACACACCATGTGTTTCAGTAGCGTGTCCCCTTCGTCTAGTGGCCTAGGACACCGCCCTTTCACGGCGGTAACAGGGGTTCGAGTCCCCTAGGGGACGCCATTTGCGGGAATAGCTCAGTTGGTAGAGCACGACCTTGCCAAGGTCGGGGTCGCGAGTTCGAGTCTCGTTTCCCGCTCCATATTTAACGAAAACGCCGATCAGCAATGATCGGCGTTTTTGTTTGTGGGTTTTTTGTGAGCCGCAGTGCAATGCCTCGGCCCACGTTGCGTTTGTACCGCTAGAAATTATCCATCGCATGGCACATCGATAGCCTTCCCGATGGCGTCGGTTCAATCGGACTCCATCGTTCGGCACCTTTCGGCAGCTCAGCAAGCTCGAATGAGCAACTCCCGGACATTGATGCTCGCACCATGTAGTCCATGCCGGGCTTGGGGATAAAGGTCATGGTGTTGAAACATTGCCGGCCATATTGCGGCAACCCAAGGTAATGAAAGGCAATGGGTGTGTTCGCCGGAATCACCTGTTCGGACGACACCGCACCGTCCCAGGTGTAAATCGGCCCCGGCATCCCCAGGCTTGCGCCATTGCGGTCGGCGAAGCCGGATTTGGCGGACACCATCACGCCTGCTCCGGGAACATTCCAGTCCAGGCAATCGCGCCCGGGCACTGCGCGCACCATGCCGTCACTGATAATGCGCAAGCGCGCCGTCTCGGCAGACGGTGGCGCTGTATAGGCGGTGTTGAGGGAGCGGACGTTATATACCTGGCCACAGCCGCTGAGAAGAACCAGGAACAGGGCGGGAATTACACGTAAGGTTCTCATGGCTGGCGGCAGTTCTGGCTGACCGACAGATGCGGCGCGGGCTCAAGCTTGACCATCTGCAAGCCATTAGCACCCTGGAAGATAAAATATTTGTTGCGACAATCCTTAAACGTCTCCGAGTAACCTTCAGCCCGGAATGCTTCCCCGTCGATCTTCCTGGTCACCGTATTGTCACGGCTGACCACGGCGAGTACCTGCTCATAGCTGTCGCCCATCTTCACCCCCGGCACCCCGGTGGAGGTCATGGAATTGGCACAACCTGCCAGTCCGATGGCCGCCCAAACCAGCGCCGTACCGTACAGTCCATTGCGTGTGGTGTTCATCCCTGCTCTCCATCCATGAGGTGTGCACGGTTGGTCAGCGCAACGGCGGAAAAGTGCAACATTCATATCTGGCAATGTGACATTGCCCGCAAATCATGGGATTTGCAGGCAACGGCTCACGGCTTGCCCGGATGCGGCTCCGGGTACTCACTCGTCACTTCCAGTGCCTTGGCATACGGCCCGTCCCACAGTTGCTCGTGTAAATCTCCCACACGCTTGGCCATCGCCTCACTGCGCATCACCACTTCCAGGTTGCGCGAGTTATCGAAATAACCGCCCAGCCAGTTACTGGTCCCTACCCACGCCACTTGCCCGTCGATTTCCATGGTCTTGCTGTGGATCACCCGCGCATAAGGAATAAAACCTTGCCTGGCCTCGGGCAGCGTGACGATCTTGACCTCGACATTCGGCAGCACCGCCAGGCTTTTCAGGTACGGCAATTCCAGTGCTTCGGTGTTCCAGTTGGATACCATCAACTTGATCGAGACCCCGCGCGCTGCCGCTGCACGCACGGCGTTGTCGATCATCGCGTAGTAAGGCCGGGTTCTGTCAGGTCCATAGGACAGCGGCGCGTAGTCCAGCAGTTGTACGCGCACTTCCTTTTTCGCCTCGCCCAGCAAACGTGGCAGTTCCAACTGCGAATCACCCACACCCGGCGGGTTGTAGCGCTGGGGGCTGGCTACCAGGTAGTTGCCGGTGCGTGCCGGTGTGGCGCCTGTGGCGGGCAGGGCAACAGGCTGGTTGTCGGCCAACGCAGCCTGGGCCTGCCAGTCCTGTTCAAAAATGGCCTGGGTCTGGGCGACGACGTTTGCATCACTGATCAACAGCCCGGTTTCGTGGATATGCTCCAGCGAACGCCAGTCGAAGTTCTGGCTGCCGATAAACGCCTGCTTGCCATCCACTACCATGTACTTGGCGTGGATGATCCCCCCACTCAGCTTGCCATAGGGCAGGATGCGGAAGGTCAGGTTGGGAATGGCTTTCAGGCGCTCCAGGGTCGAGGCTTCCGACAGCCGCACGCCTTTTTCTTCCAGCAGGAAGCGAATTTTCACCCCGCGTTTGCCGGCGGCTTCCAGGTGTTCAATCACCTTGTCCATCACCGAGCCAGGATGGTTGGCCGCGTAGAACTGGCCGATGTCGATGCGGCTTTTCGCGCCGTCGAACAGCTGGATCCACACGGGGCCGGGCTGGCGCAGATCGGCGGTGCCAAGTTGGGTGTCCACTGGCACGGTGTGTACCAACTCAAATCCCGGAATTGAAAAGTCCGCCTGGGCAAGCGGACTGAGGAGCAGGCCTGCAAGGCCGGCGATACGTAATTTCAGCGATATGGACATAGGCGTCTCATCGGGCAAAAAAAGGGCGGGCGCATGATGCGCCCGCCCCGGGAAGGTCACGCAGTGCGGGTGTGCAGCGGGGTCGGTACCAGGTGCGGCACTTCACCCTGCACGCGGGCACCGGTTGCAGCGCGGATCAGCAGGATTTTCAGCTGGTCGTTGATACGCTCCAGGCTGTCCTGGAAGAAGTTGTGGAACACCACGCAGAACAGCGCGATGGCGATCCCCAAACCCGTGGCGAACAGGGCCGTACCGATACCACCGGAAATCTGGCCCGGGTCGGACACACCGGCACTGGCCAGCGCCTTGAAGGTGTCGATGATGCCGAGGATGGTCCCCAGCAGGCCGAGCAGCGGCGCGGCGGTGGTGATGGTTTCGATGATCCACAGGCTGCGCGACAGCGGCGCGCGGGTCTTGAGGTACTGGGTTTCGATCTCGTCGTCCAGGTCCTTGCGCGAACCATGGGACGCCTTCTGCGCCAGGATCGGCAGCACCATGCTCAGCGGCAGGCTGTCACGGCGAGTCAGGTTTTCCGGCAGGTCGCGTTCGCTGTGCACATTGGCGCCCAGCACTTCGGTCAATGCACGGGCCTGGCGGCGCACGTAGGCGAAGTAGATGCCACGTTCGATGGTGATGAAGATTGCAATCGCCAGTGCGGCGTACATCACATAAAAGGTGATTTGGTGAAGCAGGTTCATGTCCATGATGCTGAGCCTCGCAGTTAGAAATTGGCTTCCAGGGAAACGGTGACGGTGCGGTCAAGCCCAACGATGTAGGCCGGGTCGCCATCGCGGAAACCGCTGTAGCTCGCCGAGTTGGTCTTGGTGGTGTACACGCCGTCCAGGTACTTCTTGTCGAACAGGTTGTCGACGTTCAGGCGCAGGGTTGCGTCCTTGACGACTTTCTTGTCCACCGGCAGGTAGATACCGGCGCCGAGGTTGAAGATGGTGCGGGCGGAGATGGCTTCGTCGTTGGTCAGGTCGCCATAGAGCTTGCTGGTGAACTTGCCGCCGAAGGTGCCGTAGAAGCGCCCGTCGTCATAGCCGATGTTGGCCGCCAGCATGTTGGTCGGCACGTTGGCGAACTGCTTGCCGCTGGTGGGCAGCACGATCGGCTTGCCGGCGCTGTAGACGGTCAGGTCGTCCTGCTGCTTGGAGCTGGTGTAGGTGTAGGAGGTGTAGTAGTTGAAGTTGTGCGGCAGCTTGCCGCTCCACTCCAGTTCCAGGCCTTTGTTGATGACGGTGCCGGCGTTGATGTCGGCGGAATCACCGTTGCTGTCCAGGGAGGTGAGCTGGCGATTCTTGAACTGCATGTAGAACAGGGTCGCGGCGAGGGTGCTGTCTTCGCCGGTGTAGCGCCAGCCCAGTTCCTGGTTCCAGCTGAGTTCCGGCTTGGAGTCGAGGGAGCCGACGCCTTTGTCGTACAGCACGTAGTTCTGTGGAATACGCATGTTGCGCGACAGGCTGTAGAACAACTGGTCACGCTCGTCGAGCTGGTATTTCAGGCCGGCGTTGGGCAGCAGTTTGTTGTAGGTCTGGCTGGCCTTGCCGGGTTGCTCGGTGAGGCTGCCGTGGTTGGTGCCGTCACGCTCGACGTTCATGTAGGCAATGCCCGCGATCAACGTCCAGTCCGAGTTGATGTACCAGGTGTCCTGGGTCCAGACCTTTTGCGCCGGCGTCACGGTGTAGCGGTCGCGACCCTGTACGGTGTTGCCGTTGGCGTCGACCACGGAGTTGCCGTCGGGCCAGGTATCGCTTGGCTTGCCGTTGTTCTTGAGGGCAATGAACGGTTGGGTCTGGCTTTGGCGGGCGCGTTCATACCAGTAGCCGAATTGCAGGCTGTGGTCGCCCAGGTCCCAGTTCAGCTTGGTGGTGATGCCCGGGCGCCAGGTCTGGGTGCGCGAAGGGCGGTAGTAGACGCCGGTGGTCGCGGAACCGTCGGCGTTGTATTGAGCCTGTGTCGGCAGGTTGCCGAGGTCGAAAACGCCGCCCTTGTTCGAGCCACTGTTCAGCGCATAGGCCGAGGAGCCCACGCCGCTGCCGTTGCCGTAGTAGTAATACGGGATCACCGAGAGGGACAGGTTGTCGCTCAGCTTGTACTGGGTGTTGAGCACGGCGGTAAAGGTCTGGAACGGGTTCTGCGCCAGGTCGTAGTAGCTGCTGACCTTGCCGTTGGCGCCCACCGCCGGTGTCGCCGGGTACGGGTCGTACTTGCGGCCGTACTGCTGGAACTGTGCCTTGGTCAACTGGCTGTAACTGTTGTTGTCCTGCTCGTGGTACTTGAGGATCAGGTTGGCGGTATTGCCGTTGCCGGCGTCGAAGAAGCTGTTCCACTCCACCTTGTCCGCACGTACGGCACCCGAGCCGCGCCACATCTGGCCTTCGGTGTGGGAGGCCGACAGCCAGTTGCTCAGGCCGTTGACTTCACCGGTGTTGAGGCGGGCAAAGGTCTTGCGGGTGGCGTTGCTGCCGACCACTTGCTTGACGAAGGCCCCGGTTTCCTTGGTGGGGCGAATGGTCACGATGCCGATGTTGCCGCCACTGGAACCGATGTGCGGGCCGTCGGCTTCCGACGAGCCCTGGGTGACGAAAATCTGGTCGATGTTTTCCGGGTCGCCCAACAGGTTGGAGTACAACGCGTAGTTGCCGGAGTCGTTGATCGGCATGCCGTCCACCGACATACCGACCTGGTCGGAGTTCATGCCGCGCATGGTGAAGCGGAAGCCCGAGAGGCCGGTGTTGTCTTCACTGGAGATGTTCAGGCCCGGGGTGTACTTGAGCTTGTCGATGGCGTTGCCGGTGGCCGTCTGTTTGTCCAACGCTTCCTTGGTGATGGTCGAGCGGCCCTTGGCGCTCTCTTCCTGGACCATGTAACCGCCCCCAGCGGTTGCCTTGCCCTGTACCCCAATAGTCCCGACGTCACTGTCGCTGGTATCTGCCATGACCACTCCATGGGTCATGCTCGTCGCGGCAACGAGTGCCAGATGAATCCGGGTGAACTTCATCACTGTCGTCCTGGTGGTGTGTGCTTATTGCACGCTGTAGTTGAAGGTGGCGGTGAAGCGCTGCTCGTTACGTCCACCGAAGGCTTGTTCGGGGAACGGTTTCACCTGCTTGATACGGCGCAGGCTGTTGGTGGCGGCCCGGTTGAGCAGCATGCTCGGCGCCGGGGTCTGGATCCCGGAGTCGAGGACGCGGCCTTGGCGGTCCACCATTAACCAGACCACCACCTCGCCACTCGGGCGTTCAAGGGACGCCTGGCGCCCGGTGGGGTATTGCTTGTAGGTGTCCAACTCGTTGCGCAAGCCCTTGAGGTAGCCGCCTTCCAGTGCCTGGCCGTCGACTTTCGGCGGCGCCGGCGGAGCGGCGGGTGCTGGCGTGGGAGCGGGAGCGGCTTGCACCGGCTTGGCGGCCACCGGAGCTGGCGCAGGCACAGGCGTTGGCTTGGCGACCACGGGCTTGGGCACCGGTTTTGGCTTGGGCTCAGGCTTTGGCAGTGGTTTGGGGATCGGCTTGGGTGGCGGAGGCGGAGGGGCAGGTTCGGCCTCCTTGTCTTCGATCACCGGCGGCGGCGGTTCTTCCACCACGGGCTCGGGGACCACTTCCGGCTCGGGCTCGACCAGCGCGAGTTCAACCGCCGACTCGTCGTACTGCGGCTGGATCTTCAGGGGTTGGGACTGGATACCCAGTGCAATCAGCACCAGGGCGATCAGGGCCGGGACACTGCCCAGCAGCCGACGCGCACGAAACAAGGCATACATGATCAGGACTTTTTCGTGGCGATGGAGACAGAGGTAAAGCCACCCAGGCGCAGGGTGTCCATCACCTCGACCAGGCGCGACACTTCCACGCCTTTGTCGCTGTTGACGATGATCGTCGACTTGGTGTCTGGCTTCTCGCCGGCCTTGAGTGCAGGCACCAGCGCGTCGACGGTCAGGTCCTTGCCATCGAGCTGCAGCTGACCTTCCAGGCCCAGGGTCAGGATGAATTTATTTTGCGGCTTGAGCTGCTGTGAACTGCTGGCGCTCGGCAGCTGAGTCTTCATGCCCAGGGCCGGAATCACGTTCAAACTCACCAGTACAAAAAACACCAACAGGAACATCATCACGTCGATCATCGGGATCAGTTCGATGTGTGCCTTGCGTTTTTTGGGTTCATCCCAAGTTCTCATTCCGCTACCCCGCAGTTGATTAGGGGCGACACGCTAGCAACCAAAAATGACCGAATGGTTAACTTTAATTTAAGCTTTTAAGGCTCTAGGACGCGTCTTACAGACGACTCGTGGGTCTATTTATCTACGTAATGAAACTGACACGACGCGGGTACATTCTTGGAGAATTTATTTCGCGAGTCCCCCTGCATGAGCATTGCACTGCCGCATTTATCCACCCCGCGACTGCTGTTGAAGCCTCTGCAAAAGGAGCAGGCCGAGACGTTGTCGGTGCTGGCCAACGATCCCGATATTGCGAACAACACGGCTGCGATTCCATCGCCATACACCTTGGAAACCGCACACGCCTTTATTGATGGCCAGGCAGAGAATTACCGCTCGGGGCATTCACTGGGGCTGGGGATTCATCTGCGGGAAACTGGCGAATTGATCGGCGTGATCAGTCTCAGATTATCTGCTGCTCATCGAAGTGGGCATCTCGGGTATTGGGTGGCCGCCCATTCTCGAAGCCAGGGTTATGCCGCCGAAGCAGCGGCACAGATCATGGCGTTTGGGTTCAGCGAATTGGCGCTGCAGCGTGTGGGCAGCCAGTGCTTTGCTCGTAACAAAGGGTCCGCTCGGGTCATGGAAAAAATTGGCTTGGGTTACGAAGGGTGCATGAAGGGCGCCTTCCTCAAGAATGGGGTGCACGAGGACATGTTGTTGTATGGCCTGGTGCGTGCCGATTGGAAGGAGCGCAGTTGATGAGTGTGAATCACGATCGCCGTCGCGTACTGGGCGGGCTTGCAGTTGCCACGGCGTTTTCGATCCTCAGCCCGTTTGCCCGTAGTGCAGGCATCGACTATCCCTTCACCCTCGGCGTGGCGTCAGGCGATCCATTGCCCGATGGTTTCGTGATCTGGACGCGCCTCGCGCCGCTGTTCAATGCCGCCGACGGTCGGGGTGGCCTGAGCCGAGCGGTGCCGGTGCGCTGGAAGGTGGCCCGCGATGCAGCGATGACGCGCGTTGTGCGCCAGGGCGAGGTGATGGCCAGCGAGCGTTTCGCCCATTCGGTGCATGTGGAAGTCGCCGGGCTGGAGGCGGGTCGACCTTACTGGTACCAGTTCGAAGGCCTCGGTGCGCAAAGCCCGGTGGGCCAGTCGCGCACTGCGCCGGCGGTGCATGCCATGGCATCAGCGCAGTTGGGTTTTGTCTCCTGCTCCCATTGGGAGCGAGGCTACTTCAGCGCCTATCGGCATTTGGCCGCCGAGCAGCCTGACCTGGTGTTTTTCCTCGGGGATTACATCTATGACAGTTCCTACGCGGCTGATTCCGGCAAAATCATTCGCCCCCACGGCAGCGGCAATGCGTTGAATCTGGTGGATTACCGCAACCGCTACGCCCTGTACAAGACCGATCCGGATTTGCAGGCACTGCATGCTGCGGCGCCCAGTGTGGTCACCTGGGACGATCACGAAGTGCAAAACGACTATGCCAGCCAGTGGTCCCAGGACCCGAACATCCCGGTGACGAGTTTTCTCAAGCAGCGGGCGGCGGCCTACCAGGCCTTCTACGAGCACATGCCGCTGCGGGCCAGCAGCCTGCCGCGCGGGCCGGACATGCGCCTCTATCGGCGTTTGGACTACGGCCGGCTGGCGCGTTTCCATGTGCTGGATGGGCGTCAGTACCGCTCCGAGCAGCCATGCATCCTGGCCAATGGCAGCCACAAGGGACATGTGGCCGCGAACACCTGTGCTGACCTGCGCGATCCCCGTCGCACCATGCTCGGCTGGGAGCAGGAGGCTTGGCTGGATCAGGGTTTTGCCGAGTCCCGGGCACAATGGAACGTGATCGCGCAGGACCTGTTGGTCGCGCCGCTCACGCAACGTGACCTGACCAACCACAAGCCCGGCCGCTGGACAGATGGCTGGGATGGTTACATGGCCAACCGTGAGCGGATGCTTGCGTCGATGGTGCGCAGAAAGGTGAATAACCCGGTGTTCTGGGGCGGCGATATTCACTCGTTCTGGACGACGGACCTGCACGCTGACGCAGGGAATCCGGATTCGCCCGTGGTCGCGACCGAGTTTGTCGGCACGTCGGTGACGTCTGACGGGCCACCATTTGATGCGTTCAGTGCGATCCTGCCCCTCAATCCCCATGTGAAGTTTTTCGACAGCCGCCAGCGCGGCTATGTGTCGGTGGCGCTTGAGGAGAGGAATATGCTGACGAACTTCCGGGTGATTTCCGATCCCCGGGATCCGAACGCCAGCGTCTCGACCCTCAAGTCGTTCGTGGTGGAGCCGGGCAGGGCGGGGGCGATTGCGGTTTAGTCAGTTCAGGGTATAGCGCACCGACAATGCTCCCTTTTTCTCGGAGAGGGCCAGGATCGTCACCTGGCCCACGTCCCCCAATGCCTGCACGTGCGTGCCGCCGCAGGCATAGGCCGGCAGGTCGCCAAAACCCACTTGCCGCGTACCGTCATCCAGGGCCATATGGCGCGGCAGGTTGGCGGCGATCCATTGGTCGACTTGCCGCTGGATCGCCTCGGCGTCCATGGCCTGGGCCGAGGTGCCGCGAATAAAGGTGATCTTGCCTTCGCCCGGCCAGTGATGAGCCTTGATCGGCATCCAGCCCAGGGTTTCACCGGCATTGCCGATCAGATGCCCGGCCGAGTGCAGGCGCGTGTGCAAGGTGCGGCGGTCTTCATCGACGCGTGCCTGGATCACGCCGGGAGCCACGGGGCGGTCTACGTAATGCACGACATGATCGCCTTCCTGCACCACCTTCAACACCTGGCTTGCCCCGAGCCAGCCGGTGTCGCAGGGCTGGCCGCCACCTTGTGGATGGAAGATTGTGGACTGCAGGATGACCGCAAACTGGTTATCAAAAGGTGTGCATCCCAGCACTTCAAGTTCGGCATTCAGGTGGTCATGGGTAAAAAACAGGCGCTGGGTCATCATTTATATCCGCATCAGGGTTTCTAACCGGCAGTATAAGAAGTGCACCAATGGGTGATAATCCGTTCAAATCTCAATGGACTTGTGCGTCATGAGCATCAATCTTCCCTTACCGCTGCTGGGCGAAATGGCGATTTTCGTCAAGGTGGTGGAAACAGGCAGCTTCTCCGAGGCTGCGCGCCAACTGGGAGCATCGCCGTCCTCCGTGAGCCGCAGCATCTCACGCCTGGAAAAGGCCCTGGCAACTCGCCTGCTGCAACGCACCACGCGCAAGTTGCGCCTCAGCGAAGGTGGCGAAGAGGTGTTCAAGCGCTGCCAGGAAATGGTCAGTGCTGCGCGGTCGGTGATGGAAATCAGCGGCCAATACACCCATGAAGCCGAAGGGCTGGTGCGGGTCAGCGTGCCCAAGGCGGTGGGGCGTTTTGTGGTGCATCCGCATATGCCGGAGTTTTTGCGGCGTTATCCCAAGGTTGACGTGCAGTTGATCCTGGAGGACCGGCATGTGGACCTGATTGACGACAATGTCGACCTGAGCATCCGCATCACCGACAGCCCGCCGCCGGGGTTGGTGGGGCGCCAGTTGCTGCCGATCGAGCATTTGATCTGCGCCACGCCGCGGTACCTGGCGGAGCACGGTACGCCGCAGCATCCCCATGATTTGCTGGAGCACAGTTGCATCTACCTGGGTGAGACGCCGGGGGATGCGCGCTGGAAGTTTCGCCAGGGCAGCAAGGCGGTGACGGTGGGCGTGCGCGGGCGGTATGCGGCCAATCACACAGGCGTGCGGCTGGATGCGGTGTTGCAACATGTGGGGATTGGCAGCTTGCCGTATTTCACGGCGCGGCATGCGCTGGAGGCGGGGGAGGTGGTGCAGGCGTTGCCGGGGTGGGATTTCATTGCGTCGTACCACGGGGATGCGTGGCTACTGCATTCGCCGACGCGGTACCTGCCGCCGAAGTTGCGGGTGTTTATTGATTATCTGGTGGAGTGCATGAAGAGAGAGCCGACGCTGAACAAGCGGTAGGAATACAGTTTAAATGTGGGAGCGGGCTTGCTCGCGAATGCGGTGTATCAGTCACCTAAAATATTGACTGACACACCGCATTCGCGAGCAAGCCCGCTCCCACATTTGATCTGCGTGAGCCCTGAAATCAGTGCTTGGGCTGGTCATTGGACATGGCCAACAACTGCTTTTCCTGGTTCCAGTCGAACGGTTCGTCGTTCTGTTCAGCTTCGAAGCGACGTTCTTCCAAGGCCTGGTACAGGTCCAGCTCGTCGTCGGGCATGAAGTGCAGGCAGTCGCCACCGAAGAACCACAGCAGGTCGCGCGGTACCAGGTGAGCAATTTGCGGGTAGCGCAGGATGACCTGGCTCATCATGTCCTGGCCCAGGTACTGGCTTTCGATCGGGTCGATGGGCAGCAAGGCGCGCAGTTCATCGAAGCGCTCCAGGAACAGGAGGTGGCTTTCCTCGGGAACCTGTTCGGCTTCGCCGACGGCAACCAGGATGCTGCGCAGGTGGTCGAGCAAGACGAGATGATCGGCAACGACGTTGGACACGAGATAAGTCCTCAAGAGCAAAACGGGCGCGAGAGTATATAGCTCGGTGCCTTGCCTCACAAATACGATTCCTTTTGACGAGTGGCTGTTGTTGTCAGGCAAGGCGCCGCGACGAGTCATAGCTTGCTATGGCGAGGAGCGGCAACGCAGCATGACGACAACAGACGCCGTCAAAAGGGATCAGTATTTGTGAGGCAGGGCACTCTACCCGTTTTTATATGACCGCTGGGATCAGCGGACTTTTCCCTCGGCCTGGCTCAGTTCTTCCTTGCTGAAATCATCCACGTCGATCACCTTGCGTCGCGCTGCTTCGGCGTCACGCAGGGTTTGCGCCTCGGCCGGTTGCAGCACGCCGGCATGCAGCGCGGCATCGATGGCGTGTTCGCCCGCGGTCGGTTTGACCTGGCCGCTCTTGAGGCCTTCGTGGAGTTTTTTCTGCAACGGATGGCTGTCGGCCAACAGGTCGTAGGCATGTTGCAGGGCGCCCACCGGATCTTCTGCAGACTGTGGGCGATAGCAGCCAGCCAGCACCGCTTCCAGGGTCGGGTCACCCTTGGCGCGACCAAGCACTGCGGCCACCTCGGCATCCAGCGCATCGGACGGGCCTTTATGACGGCGGCCGAACGGGAACACGATCACCCGCAACAGACAACCCAACACCTTGCTCGGGAAGTTGGTCAGCAGTTCATCCAGTGCACGCTCGGAGTGGCCAAGGCTCTCTTCCATGGCCCAGGCGAACAGCGGTTCCAGGTGGTCTGGCGAATCCAGGTCGTGATAACGCTTCAGTGCAGCCGATGCCAGGTACATGTGGCTCAGCACATCACCAAGACGTGCCGACAGGCGTTCGCGTCGTTTCAACTCGCCGCCCAGCAGCATCATGCTCAGGTCCGCCAGCATCGCAAACGCCGCGGCCTGACGGTTGAGTGCGCGGAAATAGCCCTGGCTCAGGCGGTTGCCCGGAGCCTTTTCGAAGTGGCCGAAACCGAGGTTCAACACCAGGGTGCTGGCGGCGTTGCTCACGGCAAAGCCGATGTGCTGCAGCAGCAGGCCGTCGAATTCCTTCAGCGCCTGGTCATGGTCTTCGCGACCGGCCAGGGCCATTTCCTTGAGCACGAACGGATGGCAGCGAATCGCACCCTGGCCGAAGATCATCAGGTTGCGCGAGAGGATATTCGCGCCTTCCACGGTGATGAAGATCGGCGCGCCTTGCCAGCTGCGGCCCAGGTAGTTGTTGGGGCCCATGATGATGCCCTTGCCGCCGTGCACGTCCATCGCGTGGCTGATGCATTCGCGGCCGCGTTCGGTCAGGTGGTACTTGAGGATCGCCGACAGTACCGAGGGTTTTTCCCCCAGGTCGACCGCGTTGGCGGTGAGCATCCGCGCGCTGTCCATCAGCCACGCGTTGCCGCCGATGCGGGCCAGGGCTTCCTGGATGCCTTCAAAGGCCGCCAGAGGGACGTTGAACTGCTCACGCACCTGGGCGTACTGGCCGGTCACCAGGCTGGTGAACTTGGCCGCGCCCGTTCCGACGGCAGGCAGGGAAATCGAACGGCCTACCGACAGGCAGTTCATCAGCATCATCCAGCCCTTGCCGAGCATTTCCTGGCCACCGATCAGGAATTCCAGCGGAATGAAAACATCCTTGCCGGAGTTGGGGCCGTTCATGAACGCGGCGCCCAGTGGCAGGTGACGGCGGCCAATTTCAACACCCGGGGTGTCGGTAGGGATCAGCGCGAGGCTGATGCCCAGGTCTTCTTTGTCGCCCAGCAGATGATCCGGGTCATGGGCCTTGAAGGCCAGGCCGAGCAAAGTCGCTACCGGGCCGAGGGTGATGTAGCGTTTTTCCCAGTTCAGGCGCAGGCCGAGGGTTTCCTTGCCTTCCCATTCGCCTTTGCAGATCACCCCGGTGTCGGGCATGGAGCCGGCATCGGAACCGGCCAGTGGGCCGGTCAGGGCAAAGCACGGGATATCGTCGCCACGGGCCAGGCGTGGCAGGTAATGGTTGCGTTGTTCATCGGTGCCGTAGTGCAGCAGCAATTCGGCCGGGCCCAGGGAGTTGGGGACCATGACCGTGGAGGCGAGGTCGCCGCTGCGGGTTGCCAGCTTCATCGCGACCTGGGAGTGGGCGTAGGCGGAGAAACCCTTGCCGCCGAACTCCTTGGGGATGATCAGGGCAAAAAAGCCATGCTGCTTGATGTGTTCCCAGGCAGCGGGTGGCAGGTCCATGGCCTGGCCGATTTCCCAGTCGGTGACCATGGCGCACAGTTCTTCGGTAGGACCGTCGATGAAGGCTTGTTCTTCTTCAGTCAGTTGCGCCTTGGGATAGGCCAGCAGCTTGTCCCAGTCGGGGCGGCCGCTGAACAGCTCGCCGTCCCACCACACGGTGCCGGCGTCGATGGCGTCGCGCTCGGTCTCGGACATCGGCGGCAGGACTTTCTGGAACCAGTTGAACAGCGGCGCGGTGAAGTACTTGCGGCGCAGGTCCGGCAGCAGCAGCGGGGCGGCTACCAGGGCGATCAGCACCCAGAAGATCAACAGCAACCAGCCTGGTGCATGGCTGAAGGCGCCCATTGCCAGCAGGTAGACGGCGACCACGCCGATGGCGGGCAGGGGCGCGATGCGCCGGTGCGCGAGGTAGGCAATGCCCACCACCAGAACCAGTATCCACAACAACAGCATATTCAATCCTCCGTGAAACCAGGTGCGAAATCACCTCAGAGCTTAGTCGGCATCCGAACAAGCGGGGTGACGAGGGTGTTACGTGGTGTGCCAGGTCGAATCACCACCAGGCGCCGACATTTGGCCGAATCGTCGTTATCGCAGAGAGCAGGCCTGTGGTTAGACTCAAGGCTTGCCTCGGAGATCAACCTCATGAATGCGTACTTGAATCCCGGCCGCTTCATCGATAGTGACCACCCTGCGGTGGTGGAGTTCGCCGAAAAACATCGCGGTTCGAGTGCCGCGCCCCGTGACCAGGCAGTCAGTCTTTACTACGCCGTGCGTGAGGCGGTGCGCTACAACCCCTACACCTTCAGCCGCGACCCGCAAACCCTCAGCGCGAGCTTCGCACTGGCGGCCGGCGAGAGTTATTGCGTGCCCAAGGCAACATTGCTGGCGGCGTGCGCAAGGCACTGCGGGATCCCGGCGCGCATCGGCCTGGCCGACGTGCGTAACCACCTCTCGACGCCCCGTTTGATCGAGCTGCTCAGAAGTGACGTATTTGCCATGCATGGCTACACCGAACTGTATCTGGATGGCCGTTGGGTCAAGGCCACGCCCGCATTCAACCAGCAACTGTGTGAACTGTTCGATGTGCCACCCCTGGAGTTCGACGGCATTCACGACAGTGTTTTCCACGCTTTCAACCGCAAGGGCCAGCGCTCCATGGAGTACGTGGTGGACCATGGGCAATTTGCCGAGGTGCCCGAGGAATTCTTCTTCGCCCACATCCAGAAATGTTACCCGCACCTGTTTGGCGAGCAGATGCCGATCCTGCTGGGGGACATGCAGAGTGATTTAAGCCGGACGTGATCCGGCGTATGCTGCCCCGGCATTCATCCAACCATCTTTTTCAAAATCGGGGCGGTCATGCTGAAAATCTGGGGTCGTAAAAATTCGTCAAATGTCAGGAAAGCACTGTGGTGCGCCGAGGAGCTCGGCCTGGACTATGAGGCAATTGATGCGGGCGGGGCTTTTGGTGTGGTCGACACGCCGCAATACCGCGCGCTGAACCCCAATGGCCGGGTGCCGATGATTGAAGATGGCGACTTCGTGCTGTGGGAATCCAACACCATCGTGCGCTACCTGGCCGCCAAACATGCGCCGGATTCGAACTGGTACCCCAGCGAGCTGCAAGCCCGGGCCAATGCGGAAAAGTGGATGGACTGGACCACCTCGACCCTGGCCGAACCGTTCAAGACCGTGTTCTGGGGCGTGCTGCGAACCCCGGCTGAAAAACAGAACTGGGACACCATCAACGCCGGTCGCCAGGCCTGCATCGATGTTTTGCAGACGGTGGATCAGGCCTTGGCCACGCAACCTTACCTGTCCGGCAGCGAGATCGGCATGGGCGATATTCCCTTGGGCAGCTTCATTTATGCCTGGTTCGAAATGCCCATCGAACGCCCGTCGATGCCTAACCTGGAAGCCTGGTACCAGCGGCTGCGCCAGCGTCCGGCCTATCAGAAATCGGTCATGACCGCGTTGACCTGATACCGACTATTAATACGGGTTACTGTACTTGTGCGGCGCGGACAAGCACCATGCTTGTCACGCGCAGCCGTTGTATTCCGTGCGGTCTGCCCTCATGTAACAATTCTATTCCTCTTCTTTGGTGCGTAATCCGATATGAGTTCCGCTCTGTCCATCCGGCAGCTAACCAAAACCTACGGCAACGGTTTCCAGGCCCTGAGTGGTATCGATCTGGACGTCGCCGAAGGTGATTTCTTCGCCTTGCTCGGCCCCAATGGCGCCGGCAAATCCACCACCATCGGGATTCTCTCGACCCTGGTCAACAAGACCACCGGTACGGTGAATATCTTTGGCAACGACCTGGACAAATCCCCGGCGGCGCTCAAGCGCAGCATCGGCGTGGTGCCCCAGGAGTTCAACTTCAACCAGTTTGAAAAGACCTTCGACATCGTCGTGACCCAGGCCGGTTACTACGGCATCCCGCCGAAGATCGCCAAGGAACGCGCCGAGCAATACCTCACGCAACTGGGCTTGTGGGACAAGCGCGACGTGCCTTCGCGTTCCCTGTCCGGGGGCATGAAGCGCCGCTTGATGATCGCTCGCGCCCTGGTTCACGAACCGCGCCTGCTGATCCTCGACGAGCCGACGGCGGGCGTGGACATTGAGCTGCGTCGTTCGATGTGGACGTTTCTCACCGAGCTGAACCAGAAAGGCATCACCATCATCCTCACCACGCACTACCTGGAAGAGGCTGAGCAGCTGTGCCGCAACATCGGCATCATCGACCACGGCACCATTGTCGAAAACACCAGCATGCGTAACTTGCTGAGCCAGTTGCATGTGGAGACCTTCCTGCTCGACCTGAAAAACGACATGACGGTTGCGCCCCAGTTGATCGGCTACCCGAATCGCCTGGTGGACAGCCACACCCTGGAAGTCCAGGTGGACAAAGCCGTGGGCATCACCGCGCTGTTTGGCCAACTGGCTACCCAGAACATCGAGGTGCTGAGTCTGCGTAACAAAACCAATCGCCTTGAGGAGTTGTTTGTGTCCCTGGTGGAGAAAAATCTGGCGAAGGTGGCGGTATGAGTTCGGAACTGCAACCCAACCTTGTCGCGCTGCAGACCATCGTCTATCGCGAAGTGAAGCGCTTTACCCGGATCTGGCCGCAGACCTTGCTGCCGCCGGCGATCACCATGGTTTTGTACTTCGTGATCTTCGGTAACCTGATTGGTCGGCAGATTGGTGATATGGGTGGATTCACCTATATGGAGTACATCGTGCCGGGGTTGATCATGATGTCGGTGATTACCAACTCCTACGGCAACGTGGTGTCGAGCTTTTTTGGCAGCAAGTTCCAGCGGTCCATCGAGGAATTGATGGTGTCGCCGGTGTCGCCCCATACGATTTTGATCGGCTACACCCTGGGCGGTGTGCTGCGCGGGTTGATGGTTGGGGTGATTGTGACGTTGCTGTCGCTGTTCTTTACCCATTTGCAGGTGCATCACCTCGGGATCACCCTGTTGGTGGTGGTGCTGACGGCGACTATCTTTTCGTTGCTGGGGTTCATCAATGCGGTGTTTGCGCGCAACTTTGATGATATTTCGATTATTCCGACGTTTGTTCTTACGCCGCTGACGTATCTGGGTGGGGTGTTTTATTCGATCACCTTGCTGCCGCCGTTCTGGCAGACGGTGTCGTTGGCTAACCCGGTGTTGCATATGGTTAACGCGTTTCGCTATGGGATCCTGGGCGTTTCGGACATCAAGATCAGTGTGGCGATCACCTTTATGCTGGTGGCGACTGTGGTGCTGTATGTGGGGTGTGCGCGGTTGCTGGTGAGTGGGCGCGGGATGCGCACCTAAGCGTTGAGATGTAATGAGAAACGGCCTCCAGATGAGGTCGTTTTTTTTGGGGTTTGGTTTGAGTACATATCCGTTTTTTCGGTAACGGCCACTTATGGTTCCGCTCTTACAGCGGCTCACTTTGGAAAAGCCCCAAAGTAAGCAAAGGGCTCTGCCCCGCCTGTCGGCGCCTCGCTTAGGCTCGGCGTTCCCTCACTCCGGCATTGCTCCGCGGGCCGCCGCGACGGGCCATCCATGGCCCGGCGCGGCTAAACCGGCGTCCTGCCGGTTTACCCGCTCCGCAATACCTGCGTTCGGCCTCGGGCTTATTGGGGCAGTCAGAGCAAGATCAAAATCAAAAGCAAGAGCACGGCGGCCTGAGAGCCGACCTGAGTGTTAAAAGCAAAGGCAAGATCCAGAGCGAAAGCAGAGCTGCTTTTCTGTGGGAGCTGGCTTGCCTGCGATGCAGACACCTCGGTTTTTCAGACACGCCGAGGTGATGCCATCGCAGGCAAGCCAGCTCCCACATTTGAACCGTGCCCGCTTTAGCTTTTGATTTTGCTCTTCAACACTCAAGCCGG
>NZ_JACAPW010000049.1:35002-61622 GCF_013385495.1 Pseudomonas sp. F8002
GCCGAGTGGTGGGGCAAGAGCGTTTTGCTTACTTTTGCGCTGTTCAAAAGTGAGCCGCTGTAAGAGCGGAACCAATCTCAGCCATCACCCAAAAAACGGATATACACCCAAACCCAAACCCACAAACCACCTTACGGCAGCAAAGCCAACTCAATCAGCTCATGCAGTTCTTCAACCTCAAGCGGCGCGGTAGAAAACAGATTACGAAAAACGGTTGGCGCAACAATCAAATTGATCAGCCGATCCACGCTGGGAAGTGTCCCGGCGTCGTCGGTGTACCGATCCAGGATCGTCTCCAACTGCCCGGTGAGAATCCCCACGCAATACCCCGGCGCCTGACTGCATTGCACATCACGCATCATCTCGCGGCCAAGGTCCGAGCTCATCTCATCACGGTATTGCTCACCCCAGGCCCGCAGGTCTCCGCGCAGGCTGCCGGTATCAGCCGGCTCACTGTCCGGGCGCAGACGGGCCATCGCAACATCGGCCAGCAGCGCCGCCAAGTCACCCCAGCGCCGGTAGATGGTCGAAGGCGTCACTCCGGCGCGCGTGGCTATCTGCGGCACGGTCACGCTGGAACGGTCCTGCTCTTCGAGCAATTCACGCACCGCCGAATGCACTGATTCCTGGACCCGGGCACTACGGCCCCCCGGGCGGAGCCCTTCTTTTATCGCCATGCGTAAAACCTTAACACAAAGAATTTGCTTTAAGCGCCATCCGGTAGCACACTCCGCAAAAGCAAAATATTAGCTTTAGCGGAGCGTGCCCATGTCCAGCGTTACTTCTCATCGTTCCAGCCTGGTGTTTCTGGCGATCACCTTGCTGACGTTTCTCGCCGCCTCCAGCGCGCCGACCCCGTTGTACCACCTCTATCAAGAGGGCCTGCACTTTTCGGCGGCGATGTTGACCCTGGTATTTGGCATTTACGCCTTGAGCCTGCTGGCTGCATTGCTGACCGTGGGTTCACTGTCGGACCATCTGGGGCGCAAGCCGGTAATTTTTGCCGCGCTGCTCCTCGATATGCTGGCGATGTTGCTGTTTATCAATGCCGACAGCGTCGGCTGGCTGATTGCCGCCCGCACGGTACAAGGCTTTGCCACCGGCATGGCCACCGCCGTACTGGGCGCCGCATTGCTCGACACCGACCGCCAGCAAGGCCCGCTGATCAACAGCGTAGCGCCTTTGCTGGGCATGGCCTGCGGGGCCATGGGCTGCAGCCTGCTGGTGGAGTTCGCGCCGATGCCGACCACGTTGATTTACTGGACCCTGCTCGGGTTGATGATCCTGCAGGCATTGTACGTCTGGCGCCTGCCGGAGACAGTCAGCCGGATTCCGGGGGCCCTGGCCTCGCTATGGCCCACCTTGCATGTACCGCCCCAGGCCCGACGCGCCTTGTGGATCTCGTTGCCGGTAGACGTAGCCGTATGGGCCATGGGCGGTTTTTATCTGTCCCTGGCGCCCTCGCTGGTGCGGGCGGCGACCGGGTCTACCTCGAACCTGATCGGCGGCGGGCTGGTCGCGGTGTTGACGCTGAGCGGGGCGGTGATGATTTTCAGCCTGCGCAACCGCCCGGCGGACAAAGTCCTGCGGTTGGGCGCCGTGCTGCTGGCGGTGGGTGTTGCGCTGATCCTCACGGCCGTCCACAGCGCCAGCCTGCCGCTGTTCTTCATTGCCACGCTGATCGCCGGCGGTGGTTTTGGCTCGGGATTCCTCGGTGCGCTGCGCAGCGTCTTGCCGTTGGCCTTGCCCCATGAGCGGGCGGGCTTGATGTCGGCGTTCTATGTGCTGAGTTACCTGGCGTTCTGCGTGCCGTCGCTGTTGGCGGGCAACTTGACGCGCACCTTCGGTTTGATCGCCACCACCGACGGTTATGGCGTGGTGCTGATTGTATTGGCACTCGGCGCGTTGGTGGCGTTGCTAATGCAGGATTTGGCGAAGAGCAGGGCGACGGCGGGTAATTGATTCGGTAATAATTCGTCACCCTTACGCCTTGGGATTCACCCATGAAGATCATCCGCAGCAAAGAATTCACCGGCACCCGCGCCTGGGAGGCGCTGGACATCGCCAATATGAACGGCATCACCACCCGCTTGCATTGGACCGACCAGCCGTATCGCTGGCACGTGAATGACGGCGAAGAGGTGTTCGTGGTGCTTGATGGCCAGGTGCAGATGCACTATCGCGAAAACGGCAGCGAACAGATGGCCTTGCTTCAGGTAGGCGACATCTTCTACGCCAGTGTCGGCACCGAGCATGTGGCCCATCCACAGGGCCCCGCACGGATTCTGGTGATTGAAACCGAAGGCAGCGTTTAATTACATATCTACGAAACAGATAACAGTTAGAGATATTACCCGTTATATAGATATTCGATTCGGTTCTACCATGGTCTCAACCTCATGCGAGGAAGAGGAATACACCATGACTTGCCCAAATACGCTTCACAGCAGCTTGAAACCCTTCAGTCACCTGACCCGTCCCCGGGAAGTGATTCGCCAGTTCACCCCCAACTGGTTTGCCGCCACCATGGGCACCGGAGTGCTGGCGTTGGCGCTGGCGCAATTGCCGGTCAACCTGGCGGGGCTGCACGCCGTGGCCGAAGGGCTGTGGCTGTTTACCATTGGCCTGTTTGTGTTGTTCAGCGTGCTGTATGCGGCGCGCTGGGTGATGTTTTTCCACGAGGCCCGGCGCATTTTCGGGCACTCCACGGTGTCGATGTTCTTCGGCACCATCCCCATGGGCCTGGCGACCATTATCAACGGCTTCCTGCTGTTCGGCGTGCCGCGCTGGGGGGATGGCGTGGTGCAACTGGCCGAGGTGCTGTGGTGGCTCGACGTCGCGATGGCCCTGGCCTGCGGGGTGCTGATCCCGTTCATGATGTTCACCCGCCAGGAACACAGCATCGACCAGATGACTGCCGTGTGGCTGTTGCCGGTGGTGGCCGCGGAAGTCGCCGCCGCCAGCGGTGGCCTGCTGGCGCCGCACCTGGCCGACGCCCATTCGCAACTGGTGATGCTGGTGACCAGCTACGTGCTGTGGGCGTTTTCCCTGCCGGTGGCGTTCAGCATCCTGACCATCCTGATGCTGCGCATGGCCCTGCATAAACTGCCACACGCCAATATGGCCGCGTCGAGCTGGCTGGCTCTAGGTCCCATCGGCACCGGTGCCCTGGGCATGCTGGTACTGGGCGGTGATGCACCTGCCATCTTTGCCGCCAACGGTCTGCCCGGCGTCGGTGAGATGGCCAACGGCATCGGCCTGGTCGCAGGCATCACCCTGTGGGGCTTCGGCTTGTGGTGGATGCTGATCGCGGTGCTGATCACCCTGCGTTACCTGCGGGCCGGTATTCCGTTCAACCTTGGCTGGTGGGGATTCACCTTCCCGTTGGGCGTGTACTCGCTGGCCACGTTGAAACTGGCGAGCACCTTGCACCTGGGTTTTTTCAGCATCGTTGGTTGCGTGTTGGTGGCGGCGCTGGCGCTGATGTGGCTGATCGTCGCCAAGCGCACGGTGCAGGGCGCCTATAGAGGCGAGCTTTTTGTATCGCCGTGCATTGCAGGACTAGCGAATAAGTAAGCAGGATTAGGTAAAGTCGTGGCCTGGAAAAACCAATAACAGCCTTCAGGCCACGCAGGAACACGGACGATGAGCCACCCCTCGCAATTCACTTTGCTGCGCAAACGGCGTTTCCTGCCGTTCTTCATTACCCAGTCCCTTGGTGCGTTCAACGACAATATATTCAAGCAGTCGTTGATCCTGGCGATTCTCTACAAGCTGACCATCGAGGGCGACCGCTCGATCTGGGTCAATCTCTGCGCGTTGCTGTTTATCCTGCCGTTCTTCCTGTTCTCGGCCCTGGCCGGGCAATTTGGCGAGAAGTTCAACAAGGACGCGCTGATCCGGGTGATCAAGATCGGCGAGATCGTGATCATGTCCGTGGGCGCGGTGGGTTTCATGTTCAACCACCTGGAGCTGATGCTGCTGGCCCTGTTTGCCATGGGCACGCACTCGGCGCTGTTCGGGCCGGTGAAATACTCGATCATGCCCCAGGCCCTGCACGAAGATGAGCTGGTGGGCGGCAATGGCCTGGTGGAAATGGGCACGTTCCTCGCGATCCTCGCGGGCACCATTGGCGCCGGGATCATGATGTCGTCCACCCATTACGCGCCGGTGGTCTCGACGGCCATCGTCGGCATTGCGGTGCTGGGCTACCTGGCCAGCCGCAGCATTCCGCGCGCGGCGGCGTCCAGCCCCGAGATGCGCCTGAACTGGAATATCTTCAGTCAGTCCTGGGCCACCTTGAAGCTCGGCCTGGGGCAGACACCGGCGGTGTCGCGCTCGATTGTCGGCAACTCGTGGTTCTGGTTTGTCGGCGCGATCTACCTGACGCAAATCCCGGCCTACGCCAAGGAATGGATGTACGGCGACGAGACTGTGGTAACGCTGATCCTCACGGTGTTCTCGGTGGGCATCGCACTGGGTTCGATGCTGTGCGAAAAGCTCTCCGGGCGCAAAGTCGAGATCGGCCTGGTGCCGTTCGGCTCGTTCGGTTTGACCGTTTTCGGCCTGCTGCTGTGGTGGCATTCCGGCGGCTTCCCGCAGAACGTCCAGGCCAACGACTGGATCGCCGTGCTGAGTTACGGCCAGGCGTGGTGGGTGTTGTTCGATATCCTTGGCCTCGGCGTATTCGGCGGCTTCTATATCGTGCCGCTGTACGCGTTGATCCAGTCGCGTACCGCCGAGAACGAGCGGGCGCGGGTGATCGCGGCCAACAACATTCTCAACGCGCTGTTCATGGTGGTCTCGGCGATCGTCTCGATCCTGCTGTTGAGCGTGGCCAAGCTGTCGATTCCCGAGCTGTTCCTGGTGGTGTCGCTGCTGAACATCGCGGTCAACACCTACATCTTCAAGATCGTGCCCGAGTTCACCATGCGTTTCATGATCTGGCTGCTCAGCCATTCCATGTACCGCGTCGAGCACAAGAACCTCGAGCTGATCCCGGACGAGGGCGCGGCGTTGCTGGTGTGCAATCACGTGTCGTTTGTCGATGCGCTGTTGATTGCCGGTTCGGTGCGTCGGCCGATTCGTTTTGTCATGTACTACAAGATCTACAACCTGCCGGTTTTGAACTTTATCTTCCGCACTGCCGGGGCGATTCCGATTGCCGGGCGGCATGAGGACATCCAGATCTACGAAAAGGCCTTCCAGCGGATTGCCCACTACCTTAAGGACGGCGAGCTGGTGTGCATCTTCCCGGAAGGAAAATTGACCTCCGATGGCGAGATGAACGAGTTCCGAAGCGGCGTAACGCGGATTCTTGCAGAGACGCCGGTGCCGGTGATTCCGATGGCGTTGCAGGGGTTGTGGGGGAGTTTCTTCAGTCGCGATCCGAACAAGGGCTTCTTCCACCGGATCTGGTCGCGAGTGACCCTGGTGGCCGGCGCGCCGGTGACGGTAGAGGCGGCGACGCCAGAGGCGTTGCATGGTCTGGTTGGCACGTTGAGGGGTGATCTCAAGTAGTCAAGTTCTGGTGCTCAGGACCTTCTGCGCTGAAGGGCCTGGGCAGGGACTGACTTTGATGTGGGACAACGCTTGCAGTTTGTAGTTTTGGGTAATAAATCACTCATCCTGCGGAACCATTTCTTTCTAATTGCCACGCAGTCATCGTAGTTGTCTAACGCTAAGGATGATTTTCGATGAACATGCAATTGAGTACTAACCCTCCCGCTTTACAACCGCCTTTACATACTCTTTCTACAGCACCCTCCGATAAGTTACAGGATAAACAGGGCGAGCCTTCTGCGCCGATAAAGATCATCCCGAATATGCCATTCAATGAAGGTGGGGTCCAGATAGATTTAAGTGTTAGGGGCGGCGGGCGTGGTTTTTTCTCCCCGCCAAAAGACCAGGCGTTAACGATTAAGACGGGTGACAGCGCGGACAAAATTCATATTAAAAATTCGGCTGATGGAGGATTGACCGCCGAGATTAATGGCAAGACCTACGACATTCCTTTCGATACCAAGAGTAATGGTCAGCAGCATCTTGAGATCCAAAGCAACGGCGGAGACGACAATGTCACTATTGACGACGACGTAAAAGTGCCCGTCAGCGTCAAGCTGGGAGCCGGCAACGATCGATTCAACGCTGGAGGCGGCAGGACCAATGTCTACGGCGGTGTTGGTAATGACACCATTCAATTGGGCAGCGGTGTCGGGTATGCCGAGGGCAACGATGGGGATGACACGATCACCGGAGGCTCGGCATATAGCGTCATGTATGGGGGTAACGGCAACGACAAGTTGCGGGGAGCAGGTGGTGGCACTTACATGGACGGTGGCAGCGGCAATGATTCGCTGCGTGGAGGCGGTGGGAAGAACGTCATGAATGGCGGAAAGGGAAATGATGTTGTAGATGGTGGTGCTGGTCAGAATACAATTTATACCGGCAAGGGGCAGGATACGGTTAATTCAGTATCTGATAAGGATATTGTTTACGGCAAGAAAGACGACACTATAAAACGCACGGGGAACTCTAAGTTCGTTGAGGTGACGCCGTCTGACGTTGGTAAAAAAGCGTTTGAGGTTAAAGGGGATGGTGAGTTCAAGCAGCGCGTTGAAGATGATTTAGAGTTTTTTCGGGGTTCTCCAGTAGGGCAAAAAATGCTTGGGGCGTTAGACAAGACTCCCGCGCCGATAAAAATAGAGAAGGTGCCAGAGTCGGAGGGTATCTTTTATAAGTACGGACGTAAGGACTTACAACCACTCAATGAGCACCCACCTCAAGATTCGCAACACGGATTCATCACTAATAACACGCCAGGTATGCCGGCTGATGATGCAACAGTCTCCTACAACCCTTCGTTCATTATGGACAAGTACGAGCGTCCAGGCGTCTCAACCCTGTTCCATGAGTTCGCCCATGCGTACGACGGTGTCGACGGTAAGTTCTTGCCCGGAGAAACTGAAGTACCGCCAGAAACTAGCGATCCCCGCAGGCCAACTCGTGAGCCAAATTTGGAGCGGCAAGCCGTTGGGTTACCAACGGACGGTGAACCTTATGATTTTGATAATGACCCCTCAACGCCCCCTACCAGTACAAACCCGGAGCCGTATAACGAAAATGCACTTTACAAGGAATGGGGGAAAGAACCGCGTGAACGCTACTATGACGTCTGATGCATCACAGAGTAGTAAATAGCGTGCCGTACTCGGTGGACTATTAAGTCCACCTTGTTTTTATTGCCGGTGAGTGGCTCAGGCGCTGATCTTGAGCCCGATCAGCCCACAGATAATCAACGCCACACTGGCCAGTCGAAACAACGCCATGGACTCCCCGAACAGGATAATCCCGGCAATCACCGTGCCCACCGCACCGACTCCGGTCCAGATGGCATAGGCGGTGCCCAGCGGCAGTTCCTTCATGGCCAGCCCCAACAGTCCGAGGCTGACGGCCATGGCGGCAATCGTCAGGGCCGTGGGCAGTGGCTTGCTGAAACCGTCGGTGTACTTCAGTCCGACGGCCCAGCCGACTTCAAACAGTCCGGCAAAAAACAGAATGATCCAGGACATGATGACCTCCCTTCTTAGGTGGGGTCGTCCCCGGATTAAGCGCTTGATTGCGTCGCAGGGTCGTCCCCGCGAAGCCCGGTAGAGTGCCGAATATTGATCAGGTGATCAAGTTTCGGACTTGCCCGCCAACAATTCGCGGTCTTCCTTTTCGCTCATTCGCCGGAAGTACGTAGCCAGGAGTGCCCCGGAAATATTGTGCCAGACGCTGAACAGCGCACTCGGCACCGCCGCCAGCGGCGAGAAATGCGCACTTGCCAGTGCGGCGCCCAAGCCGGAGTTCTGCATGCCCACTTCCAGCGACAGGGATTTGCGTTGTGCCAGCGGCAGCCCGAACACACGGCCGGTGAAATAGCCCAGCAGGAAGCCAAAGGTGTTATGCAGGATCACCACCGCCATGATCAGCAGGCCCGACTCGGCAATCTTCGCCTGGCTGGCCGCCACCACGGCGGCGACGATCGCCACGATGCTGACCACCGACACCAGCGGCAACACCTCCACCGCATGACGTACCCGGGCGCCCAGCAAGCGCTGCGCCACCACGCCCAACACGATCGGCAGCAGTACCACTTGCAGGATCGACCAGAACAACTCCATGAACGACACCGGCAACCAGGCCGAGGCCAGCAGCCAGATCAGCGCGGGCGTCAGCAGCGGAGCGAGGAGGGTAGTGACGGCGGCAATGGCCACCGACAGGGCCAGGTCGCCTCGGGCCAGCCAGGTCATGACGTTGGACGACGTGCCGCTCGGGCAGCAGCCGACGAGGATCACACCGACGGCAATTTCCGGTGGCAGGTGAAAGACCTGGCACAGCAGCCAGGCCACGCCGGGCATGATCACGAAATGCGCGACCACACCCAATGCCACGCGCCACGGATGGCGCGCGACTTCAGCGAAATCTTCAAGTTTGAGGGTCAGCCCCATGCCGAACATCACCAGGCCCAACAGCGGCACGATGGCGCCTTTGAGGCCGAGAAACCAGGCGGGTTGCAGGAACGCAACCACGGCAAAAATCAGCACCCAGTAGGCGAAGGTATTGCCGACGAAACGGCTCAAGGCGGCGAGTGCACGCATGGGGTTGGTCCTTGTTATTCGATTTTGGAAGTGCGCATGCGATCAAATGTGGGAGCGGGCTTGCTCGCGAATGCGGTGTGTCAGCCAGGAAGATATCAACTGAAAGGACGCATTCGCGAGCAAGCCCGCTCCCACATTTTGATCTTCACAAGGCTTTAGATACCTTGTGGGGTCTCTTCGCCACCCAGTGCCTCAACCAACGCCGGCAGGAAGTCGCCAAACGTCAGCATCATCAGGGTAAAGCTGGCGTCCTGCTGGCCCAGTGCTTCGTCGCCGCCGTCCTGTTCCGCCTGATCCTGCAGCAGGTCTTCGAACTTCAGGCGCTTGACGGTCATTTTGTCGTCCAGCATGAAGGACAGCTTGTCCTGCCAGGCCAGGGACAATTGGGTCACGACTTTGCCGGTGGTGAGGTGCAGCTGGATCTCTTCGCCGGTCAGGTCCTGGCGTTTGCAGCGCACGATGCCGCCGTCTTCGTGGGTGTCGCGCAGTTCGCATTCGTCGAGGACGAAGAAGTCATCGGCCGGTTTCTGGGTGGTGACCCAGTCGGTCATGATGGCGGTTGGCGCGGTTTTCACGGTCAGCGGACGTACCGGCAGGGTGCCGATCACTTCACGCAGGGTGGACAGCAGGTCTTCGGCACGTTTCGGGCTGGCGGAGTTCACCAGGATCAGGCCCTGTTTTGGCGCGATGGCGGCGAAGGTCGACGAGCGACGGATGAACGCGCGCGGCAGGAAGGCCTGGATGATTTCATCCTTGATCTGGTCGCGTTCCTTTTTGTAGACCTTGCGCATTTGCTCGGCTTCGATCTCTTCGACCTTTTCCTTCACCGCATCACGCACCACGCTACCCGGCAGGATACGTTCTTCCTTGCGCGCAGCGATCAGCAGGAAATCACCGCTGACGTGCACCAGTGGCGCGTCCTCGCCTTTGCCGAAAGGGGCGACGAAACCGTAAGTGGTCAACTCCTGGCTTGCACAAGGGCGCGCCAGTTTGGTGGCCAGTGCAGTTTCCAACGCCTCGGCATCAACAGGCAGATCTTGGGTCAGGCGATAGATAAGCAGGTTTTTGAACCACATGGGGTGAGTCTCTCCTTATATACAAAGGGGGGCATTATTCTCCTCATGGCGTCATAGGCCAACCCTCGCTAAGCCATTGGAAGGCCTGAAAAAAATTATTTAAGAAAGTGCTTGCCAGACCATGGGTCGCTCCGTAGAATGCGCGCCACACCGAAAGTGAAGGGTGATTAGCTCAGCTGGGAGAGCGTCTGCCTTACAAGCAGAATGTCGGCGGTTCGATCCCGTCATCACCCACCATTCGCTTTATGTGTTACGCGCAGCGGTAGTTCAGTCGGTTAGAATACCGGCCTGTCACGCCGGGGGTCGCGGGTTCGAGTCCCGTCCGCTGCGCCATATTCGGTCACCTGGAACGCTGAACGCCAGGTACCACAGGAAGCCCGCTCATTGAGCGGGCTTTTTGCTGTCTGGGGTTTGCTAAAACCGCCGGTCTAAAAAACGCCCCCGATCATGTGCAGTGATCGGGGGCGTTTTTGATTGGGTTTAGAAATCCCAGCGGGTACTGACCATTACGTTGCGAGGGTCGCCATAGTACGACGAGTTGTAGAAGCCGATGTTGGTGTAATACGACTTGTCGAACACGTTGTTGACGTTGACGGTCGCCGACACGCTGTCGGTGATCTGATAGCGGGCCATCAGGTCCACCAGCCAGTAGGGATCCTGGGCAAATTTTTCTTGAGCGCCGCCCTTGGCCCAGTTGCTCAGTACCTGCCAGCCTTGACCCTGCCAACGCGCGCCGCCGCCGAGGGTGAGTTTGTCGAGGCTGCCGGTCAGCTTGTAGCTGGTATAGACATTGACCTGATCTTCCGGCTCCCAGGTCGATACCTTCTTGCCGCTTTCATCACGGGCAATCTTGTGGGTGTAGCCTGCCTGCAACTGCCAGCCGGGTGCCAGTTCGCCAGAGATTTCCGCCTCATAACCCTTGGTTTTCGAAGTGATCGGCTTATAGGCGTAGTCGCGAGCGGGGTTGGTTGGGTTGGCGTTGTACTCCGTATCTTCCTCGGGGCGGTTTTTTTCGTGAACCTCGAAGTAGGCGATGCTGGAATTCAGGCGCCCTTCGAAGAATTCACCTTTGAGCCCCACTTCGTAGTTCTTGCCTTCATCCGGCTCCAGCAATTTGTTGTTGCGATCACGGTTGAACGACTGCGGCAGGAAAATTTCCGTGTAACTGGCGTAGGCCGACACGTTGTCGTTCAGGTCGTATACCAGGCCTGCATAGGGCAAGACCTTGCCGCTTTTTTTCGTATCACTGGTGCCGGTGACCTGGAAGTCTGCAACGCGCGTGCCCAGCAGCAGCGAAAGATCGTCCGTGAGGCTGAAGCGAGCGGTCATGTAGCTGCCGGTCTGGCGGGTGATTTCATCGTTTTTGTTGGTGACTTCGCCCCAGTCCGGCTTCGGGATGTCGCCGTTCCAGTTGTAATAGTCGAAGTTATTGTTGGGCAGGCTGGCGTTGGTGTAGTCCTTGCCTTTCCAGTGGGAGCGGGAAACCGAGGTGCCAACCACCAACTGGTGTTCTCGGCCAAACAGGTCGAAGGGGCCAGAGGTGTAAAGGTCGGCGCTGTCGCTGACGGTTTCACCTGTGTATTTGCGCGCCAGCACTGAGGGCAAACCTGGGCTCACGAAACCCAGGGGGGCGTTGTAACCGTTGATTTGATGGTTGTACTGACCTTTGGCGACCCAGCCATTTTCGAAGCTGTGTTCAAGGGTGGCAAAGGCGGTGCGCGTGTACTGCTGCCAACTGCTCCACCGTGGCCCGTTGTTGAATGAGCGCTTGGAGCCAATGCGATTGCCGGATTCGTCATACAGCGAGGCACTGCCGGTCCAGCTTGAGCCTTTGGGGTCATTATCCTGATAGTCCGCGCCCACGGTCAGCAGGGTATCCGGCGACAGGTCCGCCTCCAGGATGCCGTAGTAGACGCTGGTTTTGCGTTGGTAATGGTCCATGAAGGAGTGTTTGTCTTGATGGGCCGCCACGGCTCGGCCGCGGATGTTCCCGGTTTCGGTCAAGGGACCGCTGACGTCAACTTCCGATCGGTAGTTGTCCCAGGAACCGGCGCCAAGGTCGATATGGCCCTTGAATTCCTGGGTAGGTTTCTTGCGGATCATGTTGATGGTGCCACCAGGGCCACCGGCGCCAGTGAGCAGGCCAGTGGCGCCCTTGAGGATTTCTACCCGGTCATAGATCACCATGTCGGTGAGGGTATGGCCGGACGAATACTGCGGGTCTTGCAGGATAGGAATACCGTCGTACTGGAAGTTGCGAATCGCGAAGCCGCGGGAGTAATAGCTGGTACGGTCGCTGTCATACGTTGCCACGGTGATGCCCGGGGTATGGCGCATCACGTCGTCGATGGAGTTGAGGCCAAAGTCATCCATGGCCTGGCGGGTGACCACCGAGATCGATTGCGGAGTTTCCCGTGGCGTCAGCACCAGGCGGGTAGCGGTGGCGATGGTGCCGGGGGTGTAAGAGCCGGAGCCTTCGGTAATGGTGCCGAGTTGGTTGGCGCTGATCTGCGTCGCCCCCAGCTCCACGGCGCCGGTGGGGGTAGGGTTGGCTTCCAGTGCGTAGACCTGATCACCTTTGACTGCCCGATAACCACTGCCACGCAGCAGCTTTTCAAACCCGGCCTCCACGCTATAAGTGCCTTTGAGTCCCGGGCCCGCGAGCCCCTGCAGGTTCTGGGACTGGAACACGATAGCCACCCCCGCTTGCTGGGCGAACTGGTTGAGTGTGGCGCCCAGCGGCCCGGCAGGTATGTCGTAGGCTTGGGCCGCAACGTTTACCGTGTCGGCCTGGGCCAGATGGGTATTGAGCAGCGTCGTCGCGAGCAGTGTGAGGGTCAGCGGCGCGCTGCTCAGCAGGCGTCTGCGAGGCTTGGAAGGGAAGGGCATGGTGAGGGCAGTCCTTTAGTCATCGGTATACCTTCCTTGACGGGCAACCCGAAAAAAAGCGGAAGCAATGCGAATAATTATTTTTTGCTCTCGGTATCCGGGCTGACAATTATCAGCCATGGGGTAAAGGTTTTCAGCGTGATCGGCAGGGTTTGAGCCAGCATCTGCAAGGTGCGGTCGGTGTCATCCAGGGGAAGTACGGCCGAGACCTTGAGACTGGCCAGTGCGGCGCGATCAAACTGCAAGCGGCCCGAACGGTGCCGGGCGATCTCATCCAGCACTTCCGGCAACGGTCGGTTATCCACCACCAATTGATGGCGGCGCCAGGCCCCATTGATGCTCGCCGTATCGATGCTGCCGGAGAGGCGCACGGCATCTTTGCTGAGTCGCGCCTGTGAGCCGGCGTCCACTTCCAGCGTCTGCTGGCCATTCGCGCTTTGGGCGGCAACGCGGGATTCGAGCATGCTCAGCACCGTAACGTCACCCTCGCGCCTGACCACAAATCGCGTACCCAGGGCGCGCAGGGTGCCTTGGGCGGTCTGCACCACAAATGGCCGTTCGCCATCGTGGGCCACTTCCACCAGGATCTCGCCTTGCAGCAATTCGATGCGGCGCTGCCGGCTGTCGAAATGCAGATTCGCCGCACTGATGCCGTTCAGGGTCAGCGTCGAGCCGTCCGCCAGCCGCAGGGTTTTCCATTCGCCGGGGCCGTTGTGCACATCGGCCATCCATTGTTGTGGATAAGGACTGTAGAGCAGCGCCATGGCGGGAAGGCCCAGGCTGCAGGCCAGTACCAACGCGCGGACGTAGTTTTTGCGCGCCTTCCCATGCCGGGGAAAGGCCGCACTCAAGGCCGCCCGGGCCGGTGCCTTTTGCCCGCGCAGGGCCTGCATCCGCGCAATCACATCTTCCATGCGCGCTGCTGATGCGGCGTGTTGCGGGCCTTGCTGCTTCCAGCGCTCGAACGCCTGGCGCTGGGCCTCGGTCAATTCACCTTCGTGCAGGCGAATCATCCATTCGGCGGCTTGTTCATCGATCTGTTGGCGAGAGTCGGGCATGCGCGGCTCAGATGTCCACGCTGTGGCTGCAATGCAGCAGGGCCTGGATCAGGTATTTGCGTACCGTACGTTCCGACAGCTTCAGTTGTCGGGCGATTTGCTGCTGGGTCAGGTCTTCGAGGTAATACAGCACAAACGCCTGGCGCATATTGTCGTGCATGCCTTCCAGCATGAAGGCGATGTGCTCGAGGGCTTCCAGGGTGGTGTGGATCTGTTCGGGCGACTGGAAACCTTCCAGGGTTTCCACCGTCAGCATCAATTCCTGAAGGTAGGCGTGCTCAATCTGCTTGCGCCGTGCCTGGTCGATGATCAGCCGCCTGGCGGTGGTACTTAAATAGGCGCGGGGTTCGCGGATGGCGGTCACCGACTCGCGGGCGTGCAGAATCCGCGCGAAGGTGTCCTGCGCGACGTCGGCGGCGTTATGGGTACAGCCCAGTTTTCGGCGCAACCAAGTGAACAGCCAGCCGTGATGCTCGCTGTACAGCTCGGTAATCTCCCGTTGGAACGGCGGTTCACCCACAGACATAAGGCCCGGCCCAGGTGTTATTGAGAATAATTGTTAATTGTGGGGCCAAGGCTTGGGCAAACGCAATAGACTCGCGTTTGCACCCAAAGCGCCGGTTTTGCGGGGTGCGCGGGGTCGAAGACAAAATATTTTAAATAAATTGCATTTAAATCATGACATTACGGAAAAATGCTATAGAATGCGCCCCACACCGAAAGTGAAGGGTGATTAGCTCAGCTGGGAGAGCGTCTGCCTTACAAGCAGAATGTCGGCGGTTCGATCCCGTCATCACCCACCATTCGCTTTATGTGTTACGCGCAGCGGTAGTTCAGTCGGTTAGAATACCGGCCTGTCACGCCGGGGGTCGCGGGTTCGAGTCCCGTCCGCTGCGCCATATTCGGTCACCTGGAACGCTGAACGCCAGGTACCACAGGAAGCCCGCTCATTGAGCGGGCTTTTTGCTGTCTGGGGTTTGGGTTTAGAAGAACTCGTCCAGCAAGCAGTAGAACGCGATGCGCTGCTGATCGGGTGCGACGCCGTACTGCTCGAAGAACGGCGCCACCCAGGCCACTCCGAGATTGCGCTCGATGCTGCGGGCCGCGAGTGCCAGGTCCTGATAACGGTCACTGACCCCCAGGCCACCACAGTCGATGAAACCACTGAAGTGATCGCCCTCAGCCATGAAGTTTGGCAGGCAGGCATCGCCGTGGGTCACGACCAGGTCATGGGCGGCGGGGCGCGTCGACAGCAGTTCGGCGAATACATCCGTGGCGGCTCGGCCCAGGCGTTGATCGTCGAAGTCGGTCTCGTCAACCAGCCCTGCGTTCACGCGATTACCGGCGGCCGCAATACGGTGTTCCAGCGAGTGGTCGAACGGGCACTGTGCAATCGGCACCTGGTGCAGGCTGCGCAGTGCGCTCGCCACCAGGCGGATGACCTGCGGCGCAGACAAGTCGCTGGCGCTGGCCAGATCCTGCCCCGGGACGGCGCTCATCAGCAGCCAGTGGCGATAGTGTTCCGTGAGCACATCCAGCACGGCAGGCCCAGGCAAGTTCGATTGCCGGAGCCAGCGCAGCCGCTCGATCTCGTCGGGCAACTCGGCGAGGGGGCCGATGGGCTCGGATTTCAGGAACAGGTCCTCACCGTTGCCGCAGCGCAGGCGGAAGACGTCAGCTCCCGACTCGCCAATGGTCTGTGGCTCGATGAGTGCGTCAGGGAATTGGTCACGCCATTTTTTTGGAATAGTCATGCGCGCATTCTTCCATTTTCTTCGTATTGCTTCCATCCAGCGCATCCTGGCGCCGTAAAAACACCAAGACCACCAAGGCCGTGACCAGCGTGAAACCGGCCAGTAGTTGGAGCAACGTGTTGAACCCCGCGATGTAGGCGCTGCGCAGTGCTTCCAGCGGAAGGGCGGCCGAGGCCAGTTGCACGTTGCCCATGACCAGGCCTTGGGCAATCACTGACACGTCGGCCCCTGCGCGACCCTTCAGGTGATGTGCCACCAATGCGCCCAATACCGCCATCGTGATCGCCAGCGCCACGCCTTCACTGGCCACGCGGGTGGTGTTGAAAATCCCCGCCGCCATTCCCGCACGCTCCTTGGGCACCACGCTGATCGCCAAACCATCCATCAAACCCCACGGCAGCCCGGTGCCGATCCCGATGACCAGCATTGCGGCTATGGTCTGCGCAGGCTGGTTGGCCAGGCTTAATCCCCACAGGCCCACCGCCGCGATCAGCAAGCCAATGGCACACAACAGTCCTGCTGAGAGCCAGCGCGTCAGCGATGCGGCGATCATCGGCACCACCAGCATCGGTGCCGATAACGCGAGCATCATCAAACCCGCGTCCAGCGCGCTGGCGCCTTCCACACCGATAAACCGCAGGGGCAGCAACACGATCAGCACGATGTAGCAGTAGCAGGTACCGATCGGCAGGAGCTGCACGCCAATAAAACGCGGGAAGCGAAACAGCCGCAGCTCCAGCATCGGTTGGCTGGAGCGGTTTTCGACGAGGATAAACACCAGCAAAAACACCGCCGCCGCGATCAGCAGGGCATCAACCAGCGGCGACGTCCAGCCGTGCTCCGGCGCGAGGATCACCGCCGTGGTCAGGGCCACCAGCATCGCGGAAAACGTCAGTACACCAGCGGTGTCCAGCCGCAGCGCTTGCGGGTCGCGGCTTTCACGCATTTTGGGCGCGGCAAACAGCAGCGAAATACCGGCCAATAATGCAGTGCCGAGAAAAATCGAGCGCCAGCCCCAGTGCTCGATCAGCAACCCCGACAGCAATGGCCCAAACGCCAGGCCAGCACCGAATGTGGTGCCCAGCAAGCTGAAGGCGCGGGTGCGGGCATGGCCGTCAAACTCCTGGGCCAGCGCCGCACAGCCACTGGCCAATGCCGTAGCCGCCGCGACGCCCTGCACGCCACGCAACACATCCAGCCAGAAAATCCCCGGTGCCACTGCCAGCAGCAAGGAGACCACGGTAAACAGCGCCATGCCCCACAAGAAAAGACGCTTTCTCCCATAGAGGTCGGCGAGGGTGCCGGCGGCCATTAACAGGCTGCCGAAACTCAGCATGAATGCGTTGGTGATCCACGCCAGTTGGCTGGGCTGGGCGGCAAATGCCTGGCCGATAAAGGGCGTGGCGACGGCGCCCCCGGTAAAGCTCATGGGCAATACCAGGGCGGCCAGGCAAATGGCCGCCAGGTTGGAATATCGGCCATGGGCGGGCGCAGATTCCGTTGTAGTGGTCATAAGGGCATTCCCGTGAGTCAGAAGATTAAAAGACTCTAATCAGGATGTAATCATGGATAAACGGGCTAACATTCCTTTCATAACGGACTTGATGGATGCAATGACGTGACCGATAACCTGAGCGGCGTGATCGCCTTCGTGAAAACCGCGGAAGCCCTGAGCTTCACCGGCGCGGCCCGGGCGATGGGGATTTCCGCTTCGGCGGTGGGCAAGAATGTCGCCAAGCTTGAGGCGTCACTGAATGTGCGGCTGTTGCACCGCAGTACGCGCAAGGTCAGCCTCACCGCCGAAGGCCAATTGTTCTACGAGCGCAGTCGGAAGATTCTCGACGACCTGCAAGACGCCCGCGCCATGCTTTCCCATGCGATGCAGGCACCCCGGGGCAAACTGCGGGTCAGCCTGCCCACCATCGGTTATCGCTTTCTCTTTCCGCACATGATGGCGTTCCGCAAAGCCTACCCCGAGATCGAGCTGGAGCTGGATTTCAACGACCATCTGGTGGATGTGATCGAGGAGGGCTTCGACGTGGTCATCCGCAGCGGCGGTCTGGCGGACTCGACCCTGATGGCCCGCAAATTGGGACCGTTCAGGTTTGTGCTGTGCGCGTCACCCGAGTACCTGCGGGCCAACGGTCGGCCAGAGTCCCTGAGCGATTTGGAGCATCACCCGTGCTTGCGTTACCGCTTCGCCACCACCGGCAAAATCATGGACTGGACCTTGTCCGCCAACCCGGCCATCACCCAATTGCGCCTGCCCACCGCGCTGACCCTGAACAACATGGAGGCCATGCTCCGGGCCGCGATGGACGGCCATGGGATTGCCTACGTGCCAGACTTCCTGGCCCGCGAAGCACTCGCCCAAGGCCAGCTGGAAACCGTGCTCGACGGCCATTCCGATGACCAGGGCCAGTTCTGGGCCCTGTGGCCATCCAGCCGGCATCTCTCGCCGAAGATCCGCGTGTTTGTCGACTTCGCCGCCGCGCACCTGTTCACAAGCCTACCAACCGGTAGCCCACCTGCAACTCGGTGATGAAGTACTGCGGCTGGGCCGGGTCCGCCTCCAGCTTCTGCCGCAGGTGCGCCATGTGCACCCGCAGGTAGTGGGCGCGGTCCACGTAATCCAGGCCCCACACCTCGAGCAATAATTGCCGATGGGTGAGCACCCGGCTCTGCCCGCGAATCATCGCGCACAGCAGGCGGTATTCGATGGGCGTCAGGTGCACCGGCAGGCCTTGGCGCCATATTTCATGGGTCGCCAGGTCCACCTCGATATCGCCAAACGCCACCTTGCTGGTGGCCGCCACGGTGCCGGTCTGCCCATGACGGCGCAGTTGCGCACGGATGCGCGCGAGCAACTCGGGTACGCCGAAGGGTTTGGTCAGGTAGTCATCGGCGCCGGCGTCCAGGGCGGCGACTTTTTCCTCTTCGCGATCCCGTGCCGACAACACCAGGATCGGCACCGCCAGCCATCCCCGCAGCTCGCTGATCAGCTGTTTGCCGTCGCCGTCCGGCAGGCCGAGGTCGACGATCACCAGGTCCGGCTGACGGCTGGAAGCGTGGATCAACGCGCGTTTGACGCTGTCGGCCTCGAACACCTGGAAGCCCTCATCCTGCAGGGCGATGCCGACAAAACGGCGGATGTTGGCCTCGTCTTCAACAATCAGAATGCGTGCAGTGCTCATAGGGCGTCCATTGGGGGCGGAGTACCCGCCGGTAAAGTGATGACGAAATGCATGCCGCGCTCGCTGCCGGGTCTGGCTTCGATGCGCCCGCCGTGGGCTTCGACGATGCGTTTGGCCAGGGCCAGCCCCAAGCCGATTCCGGCGACCGAGGATTCCTGCTGGCCACGGGCAAACGGTTCGAACAGATTGGCCGGCGCGCTGCCCGGGCCGGTGTCGCTGACTTCCAGCAGGATGCTGTCGGAAACGGAACGGGCGGTAACGGTGATGACCGTGCCAGGCGGGGTGTATTTGGCGGCGTTGTCCAGCAGGTTGACCAGCACCCGTTCGATCAGCAGCGCGTCGACTTCCACCAGCGGTAATTGCGGGTCCAGCGTCGTGTTCACCACATGCCGGGCCAGTGGTTCACGCAACTGGCGCAGGGCGCTGCCGACGATCTCTTCCAGCAGATGCCATTGCCGGTTGAGTCGCACACCGCGCTCCTGCATGCGGGCCATGTCCAGCAGGTTTTCGATCAGGCGTTGCATCGAAGTCGCCTGCTCATGAATACCGTGCAGCAACGCGGTCAGCGGCCCCGGCGGCGCATGGGGCAGGGCGGTGTCGGCGGCGCCGATCAGTGTGGTCAGGGGGGTGCGCAGGTCGTGGGAAATCGCCGCGAGCAAGGTGTTGCGCATTTTCTCGCCTTCCATCTGCACCATCGTGCTTTGCGCCACTTCGACGAAGTGCACGCGCTCCAGGGCAATCGCCAATTGGCTCATGCAGGCTTCCAGCAGGCGGCGCTCTTCGGGCTCGTTGAGGCGCTCGCTTTGCGCCAGTTCCAGCACCAGCACACCGCGCACGCGCATCGGCGCCTTGAGCGGCAGGTAGCAGCCCTTGGCGGCGGACAAGGTGTCGGTGCCCTGGCCGGCGGACTGGCCGTGGTCGTAGGTCCATTGGGCGATGCTGTCGTCGATCGGCAGCCCACCTGCGCCCACGCTGTGCACGCCGTCGGCGGCGTCCGGCAAGGCCAGGCCGACCCGTGCCTCGAACACGCCGCTGAAAGTGCGCAGCGCCACTTCGCTGATCTGCTCCACGGTCAACGCGGCCGACAGGTCCCGGGCCAGACGCGCCAGGGACGTGGCGCGGCGTTCTCGAGCGGCGGCGGTGCGCGCTTCGTGGCGCAGGCGTGCGGTGAGCTGCCCGGTGATCAGGGCGATGCCGAGCATCAACGCGAAGGTGAAGAAATACTGGGTGTCGTTGACGGTAAACGAGTAGCGCGGCTGGACGAAAAAGAAGTCGAAACACAGCACCGCGAGCATCGCTGCCCACACGCCGGGGCCGCGTCCAAACCGCAGGGCCACCAGCACCACCGTGAGCAGGAACAGCATCACCACGTTGGCCAGGTCGAACACCTGCAGCAGCAGCGCGGCGATGGCGCTGGCGGTGAAACAGGCGAGTGTGGACCAGAGGTAGGCCAGGGTTCTGCCGGGCGCTGGCGTAGGTTTTTCAATGGCAGGAACAGTGCCTGGCAACATGCCATGGGCGATCACGATCTGGTCGATCTGCGGATGGTGCCGGCTGATCCGGTCGCTCACCGACTGATGCCAGAACCGCCATGCCCGGCGCGGGTGATGGCCGAGCACCAGGCGATTGGCGTTGTGTTCCCGGGCACAGGCGGCCAGTGCTTCGGCGACGTCCATGCCCGGCAATGTCGCGGTGTCGGCGCCGAATTCGCTGGCCAGCGCCAGGGTTTTCATCGCCGTGAGATAACGCTTGGCGCCGCGGCCCTGGGCTGCGGCGACGTGCACCACGATCCAGTCCGCCTCGAGCTTTTGCGCCAGGCGCGCGGCTTCTCGCACCAGGCGTTCATCACCGGCGTCACCGGCCACGCCTACCAGCAATCGCTCGCGGGCGGGCCACAGGGTCTTGATCGACTGTTCGCGACGGTACACGCGCATCTGCGTGTCGACCCGGTCGGCCGTGCGGCGCAGGGCCAGTTCCCGCAGGGCGAGCAGGTTGCCCTTGCGGAAAAAGTGCCGCGACGCACGTTCGGCCTGAGGGCCCAGGTACACCTTGCCGTCCTTCAAGCGTTGCAGCAGATCATCCGGCGGCAGGTCCACGACGACCACTTCGTGGGCATTGTCGAACACGTGGTCCGGTACGGTTTCCCGCACGCGAATGCCGATGATCCCACTCACCAGATCGTTAAGGCTTTCCAGGTGCTGGACGTTGAGGGTGGTCCACACATCGATGCCGGCGCTGAGCAGTTCTTCCACGTCTTGCCAGCGTTTCGGGTGGCGCGAGCCGGGCACGTTGCTGTGGGCCAGTTCATCCACCAGCAGCACGGCGGGATGGCGTTGCAGGGCGGCGTCGAGGTCGAATTCGGTGAGGGTGAAATCGTGATGCAGGCGGTGGGCGCGGGGCAGTTGTTCGAGGCCGTTGAGCAGCTTGGCGGTTTCCTGGCGGCCGTGGGTTTCCACCACACCGGCGAGTACGTCGCGGCCCAGGCTGACTTCCCGTTGCGCCGCGTCAAGCATGGCGCAGGTCTTGCCCACCCCGGCGTTGGAGCCGAAGTAGATACGCAGTTTGCCGCGCAAGGCGGCCTGTTCTTCCTGCTGGACCCGGGCGAGAAGGGCGTCGGGGTCGGGGCGTTCTTCGTTTAATGCGGGCATGTCATTCCTGGTCAATGCGGTTCAATGGTGGGAGCGGGCTTGTTCGCGAAAGCGGTGTGTCAGTGACAGACGAGTTGGCTGACACTCCGTATTCGCGAGCAAGCCCGCTCCCACATTGGATTTGCGGTGCTACACGAGACCCAGCCCGGTCAGCACCAGGTCAATCAACTTGATCCCGGCAAACGGCACCAGCACCCCGCCCAGGCCATAGATCAGCAGGTTGCGATTGAGCAACGCCGCCGCGCCAATCGCCCGGTACGTCACGCCGCGCAGGGCCAAGGGAATCAGCGCCACGATGATCAACGCGTTGAAAATCACCGCACTGAGGATCGCCGAGTTGGGGCTGGTCAGGTGCATCACGTTCAGCGCGCCGAGCTGCGGATAGGTCGCGACAAACGCCGCCGGGATGATCGCGAAATATTTCGCCACGTCATTCGCCACGCTGAAGGTGGTGAGCGCGCCACGGGTCATCAGCATTTGTTTGCCCACCTCGACCACTTCGATCAGCTTGGTCGGGTTGCTGTCGAGGTCGACCATGTTGCCGGCCTCTTTCGCTGCCTGGGTGCCGCTGTTCATCGCCACCGCCACGTCGGCCTGAGCCAGTGCCGGGGCGTCGTTGGTGCCGTCGCCGGTCATGGCCACAAGCTTGCCCTGGGCCTGGTAGTCGCGGATCAGTTGCAGCTTGTCTTCCGGGCGCGCCTCGGCGAGGAAGTCATCCACGCCGGCTTCCACCGCAATCGCGGCGGCGGTCAGGCGGTTGTCGCCGGTGATCATCACGGTCTTGATGCCCATGCGCCGCAGTTCGGCGAAGCGCTCCTTGATGCCGCCCTTGATCACGTCCTTGAGCTCCACCACGCCGAGTGCTTTTGCCCCGTCCGAGACCACCAGCGGGGTGCTGCCGCGACGCGATACTTCGTCGACCTTGGCCTGCAATGCAGCCGGAAAGCTCCCGCCGAGCGCTTCGATATGACTGCGGATGGCATCCGCTGCACCCTTGCGAATACCGCGGCCTTCGGGCAGGTCGACGCCGCTCATGCGGGTCTGTGCAGTGAAGTGCACAAAGCTCGCGCCGAGGGCGTTGATGTCCCGCGCGCGGATGTCGAACTTCTGCTTGGCCAGCACCACGATGCTGCGGCCTTCCGGGGTTTCGTCGGCCAGGGACGCCAGTTGCGCCGCGTCGGCCAGTTCAGCTTCCTTGACTCCCGGTGCCGGCAGGAAACTGCTGGCCTGGCGATTGCCCAACGTGATGGTGCCGGTCTTGTCCAACAGCAACACGTCGATGTCACCCGCCGCCTCAACCGCGCGGCCGGAAGTGGCGATCACATTGGCCGACATCATGCGGCTCATGCCCGCCACGCCGATGGCCGAGAGCAGGCCGCCGATGGTGGTGGGAATCAGGCACACCAGCAACGCCACCAGCACCGTGGCGCTGATCACGTTGCCACTGCCACTCATGGCCACGGCGAAGATCGAGTACGGGCTCAGCGTGGCGATCACCAGCAGGAACAACAGGGTCAGGCCCACCAGCAAAATCGTCAGGGCGACTTCGTTGGGGGTCTTCTGGCGCTTGGCGGATTCGACCATCGAGATCATGCGGTCGAGGAACGACTCGCCCGGGTTGACGCTGATGCGCACCACCAGCCAGTCCGACAGCACCCGCGTGCCGCCGGTGACCGAGGAAAAGTCGCCGCCGGCCTCGCGAATCACCGGTGCCGATTCGCCGGTGATTGCGCTTTCATCCACCGAGGCCACGCCTTCGATCACCACGCCGTCCAGCGGCACCAGGTCGCCGGCTTCGATCAACACCACCTGGTCTTTGCGCAACAGCGTGGCTTCGGTCGGCAGCCATGCGGCGCCGTGTTTGGGTTGTTGCAGCAACTTGGCCAGGGTCTGGCGCTTCATCCCGCGCAGGCTGGCGGCCTGGGCACGGCTGCGGCCTTCGGCCAGGGCCTCGGCAAAGTTGGCGAACAGCACGGTAAACCACAGCCACAAACAGATGCTGAGGATAAAGCCGCTGGGCGCTTCACCCTGGCCACCCAGGGACTGGAACCACAGCAGCGTGGTGAGGATGCTGCCCAGGTACACGACGAACATCACCGGGTTTTTCCACTGCGCCTGGGGCAGCAGTTTCTTGAACGCATCCCCGCAGGCGGTGAGCACGATGGCGCGATCAAACAGAGGTAAACGAGCATTCTTGATCATGGGGGAATCTCTTACTCACTGGCCGCAATGGGGGGCTGGCGCAGAGGCAGGCGGGCGTCCAGCGCGAGGTTGAGTTGCAGCACATTGACCCGTGGTTCGCCGAGCAAACCCAGGGTGCGTTCCGCGGTGTTTTCGTTCACCAGTTGCAGCAGTTCGGCTTCGGGGATCTGTCGCAGGCGGGCGACCCGGGCCAGCTGGATGCGTGCGTTGGCCACGGAGATATGCGGGTCCAGGCCGGAGGCGGAAGCGGTGACCGCATCCACCGGCACCTGGGCGTCGGCGGCGAGGCCGTTGTCCTGGCGGTAGGCTTTAACCCGGGCCGTGACCTGGTCCACCAGTTTCTGGCTGGTAGGGCCCAGGTTGCTGGCGCCGCTGGAACCGGCGTTGTACGGCTGGGAGACACTTTTGCTCGGGTCTTGCGGGTCGGCACCGAGGGTCATGCTCGGGCGGCCGTGGAAGTAGCCGGGCCTGGTGAAGTCCTGGCCGATCAACGCCGAGCCGATCACCAAACCGTCGCGTTCAATCAGCGAGCCCTGGGCCTGGAACGGGAACAGCAACTGCGCGGCAAAGGTGGTGAAGACCGGGTAGGCGAGGCCGGTCAGCGCCATGAAAAACACCGCCGAAACCAGCACCGGGCGCAACAGCCCTTTGAATATCGATTGAGTCGTCATCAACGTGTCCTTAGTTGTACGTCTGGCCGGACAGCAACTGCAGTTGCTCCACCAGCGGGCCGAGCGCGAGCGCCGGCAAGAAAGTCAGGCCACCCACCACCAGCACCACAAACACCACCAGCACCATGAACAGCGGGGTTGCGGTGGGGATGGTGCCGGCGCCGGCAGGCACGGTCTTTTTCATCGCCAGGGAACCGGCCACGGCGAGCATCGGCAGCATGGTGAAGAAGCGCCCGACCAGCATCGCCAGGCCAATGGTGGTGTTGAAGAACGGCGTATTGGCGTTCAGCCCGGCGAACGCCGAACCGTTGTTGGCGGTGCCCGAGGTGTAGGCGTAGAGCACCTCGCTGAAACCGTGGGGGCCGAGGTTATTCAGGCTGGCCATGGTGTCGGGCCACAGAGCGGCGAGGGCGGTGAACCCGAGGATGCTGATGGGGTGCGCGAGCACCGAGAGCATCACCAGTTTCATCTCCCGGGCCTCGATCTTCTTGCCGAGGAATTCCGGGCTGCGGCCGATCATCATGCCTACCAGGAACACCGTCAGCAGCGCGTACTGGATCAGGTTGATAAAGCCCACGCCGTCGCCGCCGAACACGCAGTTGAGCATCATCTGCGCCAGGGGCACGAAGCCGCCCATGGGGGTCAATGAGTCATGCATCGCGTTGACCGAACCGGTGGTGGCCGCGGTGGTGGTGGCGATAAACAGGCTGCTGTCGGCAATGCCGAAACGCAGCTCCTTACCTTCCATATTGCCGCCGCTTTGCTCGATGGACAGCGTCTGGTTGGCACCGGCCTGGGTCAGCAGGGGGTTGCCGTTTTGCTCGGCGCCATACACCAGAGCGAGAAAGCCTAAGAACATCACCAGGAAGGTGCCGAAAAACACCCAGCCCTGACGGCGTTGCAGCAGCATGCTGCCGAAGGTGTAGGTCAGCGCCGACGGGATCAGCAACATGCTGAGGATGTGCAGGGCGTTGGTCAGCGGGGTCGGGTTTTCGAACGGGTGCGCGGCGTTCATGCTGAAGAAGCCGCCGCCGTTGGTGCCGATATGCTTGATCGATTCAAAGCTCGCCACGGCGCCGACAATCAGTTGTTGCTGCGCGCCTTCCAGGGTGGTGGCCAGGGCTTGGGAGGAAAAGGTCTGCGGCATGCCTTGCCACACATACACCAGAGCCATGCCCACGCACAGCGGCAGCATCACGCGGTACAGGGTGCGGGTGAAGTCGACCCAGAAGTTGCCGATATCCGCCGAGCTTGAGCGACTCAGTCCACGGATAAAACCGGCTGCGGCGACCACGCCCGAGGTGGCGCCGACGAACATCAGGAAGGTGATTACTGCCATCTGGCTGAAGTTCGACAGGCTGGTTTCGCCCGAGTACGCCTGCCAGTTGGTGTTGGTGATAAAGGAAGCGGCGGTATTGAACGCCAAGTCCGGGGTTTGCGCGGCCAGCCCGAGTGGGTTGATCGGCATGACGGCCTGTAACCGCAGGATGAGATAGCCGAGCAGCATCATCGCGGCGTTCGACAGCAACAGGGCCGAACCGTAGCGGGCCCAGCTCATGGTTTCCAGCGGGTCGATGCCCAGCAGGCGATAGGTATAACGTTCCGGCAGGGCGTGGCGGGTTCCGGTAAACACCCGGGTCAGCCACTTGCCCATCAGCACGGCGAGCCCGGTCATCAACCCCAGGACCAGCGCAAATTCCAGCAAAGTGCTTAGCATGTCGAGGCTCCGTTCAAATCTTGCCCATGGCGACAATGGCCATGGTTGTCGCGGCGAAAAACACCAGGGAGAGGCCTACAAAAATCATGTCGTACATGGTGGGGCTCCCTAGAACTTTTCGGCGCGAATGAGGGCGTAGCCCAGATAAGCGAACAGCCCGACGGCGCATAGGCCGCTGGCGATATAGATGAACTTGAGTGTGAGCACGGTGGAACTCCCCTGATTAATAAGCCGCGATTGCGGACGCGGGGAGGTTAAGAGGTTGGGTATCAAGTTCGGGCACTGATTGCGGGTTTGGGCATTAAGACGGTGTATAGAGGAGGGTGGGGTGGGCGAACGGAAAAAAGGGATAACCCGGGGGCGGGGTATCCCTTGAAGCACTGGGGTTTTGCTGCTTTTGATGATCAGCTTATTTGGCTTTCTTTTTCTTTGATTCGCGGGTGGCGAGTTGTTCGAAGCAAAACGCGGCGGCGCCGAACAGGGCGATCATTGAGAGGACGATCATGCCTAACGTTGAACTTTCCACGATGACTTCCTGCGGGGGTTATTGGGGTGGAGGTCACAGTAGTGGAGGGGGGATTAGTTGCTCAATAGAGACGACTTAAACGTTACGGCTGGGGGTGAATCTATACGGGTTCTTTACGGTGCTGTTGGGTGTATATCCGTTTTTTAGGTAACGGCTACTTATGGTTTCGCTCTTACAGCGAGTCACTTTGCAAAAGCGGCAAAGTAACCAAAGCGCTCTGCCCCGCCTGTCGGCGCCTCGCTG
>NZ_JACAPW010000005.1:0-24658 GCF_013385495.1 Pseudomonas sp. F8002
AAGAGCGGAACCAATCGAAGCCATCACCCAAATAACGGATAAGCCCCCCATCCAACTATTACGAAAGTCCCCCAACGCCAGCCCATTTGTCCCCGCTTCCCATGTCACCCCCCACCCCCCGAATCCTCTAATTTCCCAACCCTGCGGGAAGCCTCCCGGCCCACGACTGCGCCCGCGCTTTAAACCGGGCCTCCCAGGCACTTACGCGACAGCTGAAAACGGACTTTCTCCTCAACCGTATCCGACTCAAAAAGCAGGTTACCCCATGCAGTTCAGCAAATTACTGGCAGCTCTTTCCACCCACCCGATCCGCCTGCAAATGGACGAAGGCGACCTGATCATCCTGGGTGACGACGACGCGCTGGATGACGCCCTATGGGACCAACTGATCGCCCACAAACCCCAACTGCTCGACCTCGTCGCCCAACACGGCGGCGACTGGCTCAGCCCGGCCTATCGCATCACCCCGGACATGCTGCCCCTGGTCAACCTCGACCAACCCGCCATCGACCGCATCGTCGCCGCGATCCCCGGCGGGGCGGCGAATGTGCAGGATATCTACCCTCTGGCGCCCCTCCAGGAAGGCATGCTCTACCACCATCTGTCAGCGCACCAGGGCGACCCCTACGTGCTGCACGCGCAGTTCGTGTTCGACAGCCGCGCCCGTCTTGAAACCTTCGCCCAGGCCCTGCAATGGGTCATCGACCGCCACGACATCCTGCGCACCTCGATGGCCTGGGAACGCCTCGACGAACCCCTGCAAGTGGTCTGGCGCAAAGCCTCCCTGGTCTGCGAAGAAGCCCGCCTTGATGGCGATGCAATGACCCAACTGCAAGCCCTCTACGATGCCCGCAACTACCGCATGGACCTCGGCCAGGCGCCGCTGCTGCGCCTGGTATTCGCCGAAGACCCGCGCAACCAGCGCGTGGTCGCCATGCTGCTGTTCCATCACACCATCCTCGACCACACCGCCCTCGACGTAGTGCGCCGCGAGATCCAGCTGCACCTCGCCGGCCAGACCGAACAGGCCGGCGCTCCGGTACCGTTTCGCAACTACATCGCCCAGGTCCGCCACGGCGTCAGCGAACAGGCTCACGAAGCGTTCTTCCGCGAAATGCTCGCCGACATCGATGAACCCACCCTGCCGTTCGGCCTCCAGGATGTGCAGGGTGACGGCCATGGCATCGATGAAACCCGCATCACCGTCGACAGCGATCTAAGTCGCCGTCTACGGGCCCAGGCCAGACCGTTGGGTGTCAGTCCCGCCAGCGTGATGCACCTCGCGCTGGCCCAGGTGCTGGGCAAGGTCTCGGCTCGCGAAGCCGTGGTATTTGGCAGCGTGATGCTCGGCCGCATGGGCGCGGGCGAGGGCTCCGACCAGGCCCTGGGCATGTTCATCAACACCCTGCCGCTACGGGTAGATATAGGCGAACAAAGCGTGCGCGAGGGCGTACAAACCACCCATAAACGCCTGACCGAACTGCTCGATCACGAACACGCCTCCCTGGCCCTGGCCCAGCGTTGCAGCGGTGTGGCCGCACCCACGCCGTTGTTCAGTGCCATCCTCAATTACCGTCACAGCGATGCCTCGGACACCCAGGCGGTGATCGACATCGCCGAAGGCATCCAGGTGTTGGGCGCCGAAGAACGCACCAACTACCCGCTGACGGTCAACGTCGATGACCTGGGCGAAGGCTTTGCCTTTACCGTGATGGTGGACGCCTCCATCGGCGCGACGCGCATTGCCGGTTACCTGCACACCGCCCTGGAAAACCTGGTGCTGGCCCTGGAACAAACGCCAGATGCACCGTTGCACAACCTGGGCATCCTGCCTGCCGCCGAACGCCAGCATCTGCTGCATGGCCTTAACGCCAGCACCCAGCACTACGCCGATTCAGCCCTGATCCACCAGCAAGTCGAAGCTCATGCCGCCAGCCATCCCGAAGCCATCGCGCTGCGCTTTGAACACGAACACCTGAGCTACCGCGAGCTGAACGAGCGCGCCAACCAGGTTGCGCATTGCCTGCTCAAGCATGGCATTCGCCCCGATGACCGGGTGGCGATCTGTGTCGAACGCGGGCTGGAAATGATCATTGGCCTGCTGGGGATTCTCAAGGCTGGGGCGGGTTATGTGCCGATCGATCCGGCCTACCCGCTGGACCGTATCGCCTACACCCTGAAAGACAGCGCGCCGCTGGCGGTGCTGGTGCAGGACGACACCTGCCACTTGGTGGGCGACGTCACGTCGATCGACCTCAACAGCCTGCAGCACGAGCCCATCGTCAACCCCAACGTTGCAATCAGCGCGTCCAGCCTTGCCTATGTGATCTACACCTCCGGCTCCACCGGCCTGCCCAAGGGCGTGATGATCGAACACCGCAACGTCGCGCGACTGTTCAGCGCCACCGAGCACTGGTTCAAGTTCAACGCCAATGACACCTGGGCGCTGTTCCACTCGTTTGCCTTCGACTTCTCCGTGTGGGAGATCTGGGGCGCGCTGATGCATGGCGGGCAGTTGCTGGTGGTGCCGCAGCTGGTCAGCCGCTCGCCGGACGAGTGTTACGCACTGCTGTGCGAAGCCGGCGTCAGTATTCTCAACCAGACGCCGAGCGCGTTCCGCCAGTTGATCGCGGCACAGGGCCGCAGCCAGCAACTGCACTCGCTGCGCCAGGTGATCTTCGGCGGTGAAACCCTGGAACCGGGGATTCTCAAGCCGTGGTACGCCCGGGTGACCAACGCTGGTACGCGGTTGGTCAACATGTATGGCATCACCGAAACCACCGTGCACGTGACCTACCGTGCCCTGGAGGCGGCGGATGCACAGCGGGTGGGCGTGAGCCCGATTGGCGTGCGCATTCCCGACTTGCAACTGTATGTGCTGGACGCCCGTCGCGAACCGGTGCCGAGCGGCGTAGTCGGGGAGTTGTACGTCGGCGGTGCCGGCGTGGCGCGGGGTTATCTCAACCGCGATGAGCTGACGGCCGAACGTTTTCTGACGGATCCCGCAACCGGCCTGCGCCTGTACAAGACCGGTGACCTCGGCCGGATGCTGGCCGACGGCAGTGTCGAGTACCTGGGGCGCAACGACGACCAGGTGAAGATTCGCGGTTTCCGTATCGAACTGGGGGAAATCGAAGCACGCCTGGCCACCTGCGAAGGTGTGCGCGAAGCCGTGGTGATTGCCCGCGAAGACGAACCGGGCGACAAGCGCCTGGTGGCCTACGTGATTGCCCAGCCTGAACACACGCCCACTGCCGCTGAGCTGCGTGACCACCTGCTGCTGTCCCTCGCCGAGTACATGGTGCCCAGCGCCTTTGTGCTGCTCGACGCGTTCCCGCTTACCACCAACGGCAAGCTCGACCGCAAGGCCTTGCCGGCACCGGACGCCGATGCCCTGGCCCGTCGTGGTTATGAAGCGCCACAAGGCGCGGTGGAAGCCGCGATCGCGAATCTCTGGCAAGACCTGCTCAAGGTCGACCGGGTCGGGCGCCAGGACAACTTTTTCGAGCTGGGCGGCCATTCGTTGCTGGCGGTCAAGCTGATCGAACGCATGCGCCAGCTCGAGCTGAGCGCCGATGTGCGGGTGCTGTTCGGCCAGCCGACCCTGGCTGCGCTGGCCGCTGCGGTGGGCGGGCAGCATGAAGTGCAGGTCCCGGCCAACCTGATCGGCGAAGCGACGCGGCACATCACCCCGGACATGCTGCCGCTGGTGAATCTCGACCAGCAGGCCATCGACCATATCATCGCCAGCGTGCCCGGCGGTATCGGTAACGTGCAGGACATCTACGGCCTGGCCCCGTTGCAGGCCGGCATCCTCTATCACCACCTGGCGACCACCGAGGGCGATCCCTACGTGTTGCAGGTGCAGTTCAGCTTCAGCGGCCATGAGCCGGTCGAGGCGTTTATCCGTGCGCTGCAAAGCGTGATCGAGCGCAACGATATCCTGCGTACCGGGATTGTCTGGGAAGGCCTGGACGAGCCGGTGCAGGTGGTCTTGCGCCAGGCGCTGCTGGTGGTTGAGCAGGTTGAAGCCGATCCTTCCAGCGCCGTATTGGCGCAACTGCAGGAACGCTTCGACCCACGCCACTATCGCCTCGACCTGTCCCGCGCCTCGCTGATGCGCTTTGCCTACGCCGAGGATCAGGGCCGTCATGTCGGCATCCTGCTGCTGCACCACATCCTGCTGGACCACACCGCGTTGCAGGTGCTGGTAGAAGAAATGAGCGCCAGCCTCGCAGGCGAAACCGGCTTGCTGCCCGACGCCGTGCAGTACCGCAACTACGTGGCCCAGGCGCGCCTGGGTGTGAGCGCTGCGCAGCATGAGGCGTTCTTCAGCGAAATGCTCGGCGACATCGACGAGCCGACCCTGGCCTTCGGCTTGCAGGACGTGAACCGCGACGGCAGCGGTGTGCGCGAAGCGCACGTGGCATTGGAACCGGCCCTCAGCCTGGGCCTTCGCGAGCAGGCCCGGCAACTGGGGGTGAGTGCCGCAAGCCTGGTGCACCTGGCGTGGGCCCAGGTCCTCGGCCAGGTCTCGGGCCAGGACGACGTGGTCTTCGGTACCGTGCTGCTGGGCCGGCTGCACGGCGGCGAGGGCGCCGACCGGGCGCTGGGAATGTTCATCAATACCTTGCCGTTGCGGGTCAGTGTCGGCGCGGTGGGCGTGCAGGCTGGCGTGCGCGCCACCCATGCGCGGCTGGCACAGTTGCTGGGGCATGAACATGCCTCCTTGTCCCTGGCCCAGCGATGCAGTGGCGTGTCCGGTGCGCTGCCGTTGTTCAGCACCTTGCTCAACTACCGCCACAGCGCGCCGGGTGAAGCGCCGGGCGCCAGCCCGTTCGCCGACGCCGGGATCGAAATCCTCAGTTCCGAGGAGCGCAGCAACTACCCGCTGGTGCTGAACGTCGACGACCTCGGCGCAGGCTTTGCCTTGACCGTGCAAGGCGTGGCGGAGGTGGATGTGCAGCGCGTCGGCGACTACATGCTCAGCGCCTTGCGCAACCTGGTCACGGCACTGCAACAGGCGCCGACCACACCGCTGCATCAAGTGTCGATCCTGCCAGCCGCCGAGCGGCATCAAGTGCTGGTGGATTTCAACGCCACTGCTCGCGCCTACCCGGCTGCGCACACCGTGCACGGGATCTTCGAAGCCGGCGTCCTGACCAGCCCCGACGCGCTGGCGGTGGTGCACGGCGACGTGTCGCTGACGTACCGCGAACTCAACCTGCGGGCCAATCGCCTGGCCCACTATTTGATCGACCAGGGTGTAAAACCGGGCGACAGCGTGGCCATCGCGCTGCCACGTTCCATCGACCTGCTGGTCAGCCAACTGGCCATCCTCAAGTGCGCGGCGGTGTACGTGCCGCTGGACATCAATGCGCCGGACGAACGCCAGGCGTTCATGGTGCAGGACAGTCATGCCGGGCAGGTGCTGCGTGATCTCGACGGGCTGAACCTCGACAATCAGCCGACCCATAATCCGAACCTGTCCCAGTCTGCCGAAAGCGTGGCGTACATCATGTACACCTCCGGCTCAACCGGTGCGCCCAAGGGCGTGCAGGTGCCCCATCGCGCCGTCTCTCGATTGGTGATCAACAACGGCTACGCCGACTTCAATCACCGCGACCGGGTGGCCTTCGCCTCGAACCCGGCGTTCGACGCCAGCACCCTCGATGTGTGGGCGCCGTTGCTCAACGGCGGCTGCGTGGTGGTGGTCGAGCATGCCACGTTGCTGTCCCAGGCCGCGTTTGGCGCCCTGTTGCAGGAGCAATCCGTCAGCGTGTTGTGGATGACCGCCGGGCTGTTCCATCAGTACGCCGACGGGTTGATGCCGATGTTCCGGCAACTGCGCTACCTGATCGTCGGCGGCGATGTGCTCGACCCGCAGGTGATCGCCCGGGTGCTTGAGCACGGCGCGCCGCAGCACCTGCTGAATGGCTATGGCCCCACCGAAGCCACGACGTTTTCCACCACCTTCGAGATCAAGTCGGTGGGTGAGGGCGGTATTCCGATTGGTCGACCGATTGGCAACAGCCGCGCCTACGTGCTGGATGCACGGCAGCAGCCGGTGGCGCTGGGCGTGGTTGGCGAGCTGTACATCGGTGGCGCGGGTGTGGCCAAGGGTTACCTGAACCAGCCGCAATTGACCGCCGAGAAATTTATCGTCGACCCGTTCGGCGATGGGCTGCTGTACCGCACCGGCGACCTGGCGAGCTGGCAGGCGGACGGCACCTTGCTGTACCAGGGCCGCAACGACCATCAGCTGAAAATCCGGGGTTTCCGTATCGAGCCCGGTGAAATCGAAAGCTGCCTCGCCAGCTATTCCGGCGTGAAAGACACGGTGGTGCTGGCCCGTGAAGATGAGCCCGGCGACAAGCGCCTGGTGGCTTACTACACCGCCCAGGCGCCGCTGAGTATTGAAGCGTTGCGAGCGCACCTGCAAAGCCGGCTGCCGGACTACATGGTGCCGTCGGCCTATGTCTGGTTGGAACTGTTGCCGCTGACCGCGAATGGCAAGCTGGACCGCAAGGGCCTGCCTGCACCGGATCAGGCGTCGCTGCTCAGCCGTGGTTTCGAAGCCCCGGAGGGCGAGGTGGAAACCCTGCTGGCGCAAATCTGGCAGGACGTGCTGAAGGTCGAGCGTGTCGGGCGTTTTGACCACTTCTTTGAACTCGGCGGCCATTCGTTGCTGGCGGTGAGCCTGATCGAGCGCATGCGCCAGGCCGGCCTGAGCGCCGATGTGCGGGTGCTGTTCAACCAGCCAAGCCTGGCGGCGCTGGCGGCGGCGGTGGGCAGTGGCCGGGAAATCGTGGTGCCGGCCAACGGCATTGCGCCTGGCTGCGAGCACATCACGCCGTCGATGCTGACCCTGGTCAAGCTGGACCAGCCGGCCATCGACCGCATCGTGGCGACGGTGCCCGGCGGTGCGGCCAACGTGCAGGATATCTACCCGCTGGCGCCGTTGCAGGAAGGCATCCTCTACCACCACATCAGCGCCGAACAGGGTGACCCCTACCTGCTGCAATCGCGCATGGCGTTTGACAGCGTCGAGCGTTTGCAGGCCTTCATGGGCGCGCTGCAAAAGGTCGTGGCGCGCCACGATATCCTGCGCACCAGCGTGGTGTGGGAAGGCTTGGACAGCCCGGTGCAAGTGGTGTGGCGCCAGGCCGAACTGGTGGTGCAGAACATCCCGCTGGACCCGGCCGATGGTGATGTGATCGAACAACTGCACGCGCGTTTTGATGCCCGCCACTATCGCCTGGATATCACCCAGGCGCCGCTGCTGCGCATGGTGTATGCGCAGGACCCGGCCAACCAGCGGGTCGCGGCGATCCTGCTGTTCCATCACCTGGCACTGGACCACACCGCCATGGAAGTGGTCGGCCAGGAAATGCGGGCGTTCCTGTTCAACCAGGCCGATGACTTGCCGGCCGCGGCACCGTTCCGTCACTACGTGGCCCAGGCTCGCCTGGGTGTCAGCGCCCAGGAACACGAGCAGTTCTTCCGCGAAATGCTCGCCGATGTCGACGAGCCCACGCTGCCCTTCGGCGTGCAGGATGTGCAGGGCGATGGCCGGGATATCGAAGAGGCCGAATTGCCCGTCGATGCGCTGCTGGCGCAGCGGATTCGCGAGCAGGCCCGGCAGTTGGGGGTCAGCGCTGCGAGCCTGATGCACCTCGCGTGGGCCCAGGTCCTCGGGCTGGTGTCGGGCCGCCAGGACGTGGTGTTCGGCACCGTATTGATGGGCCGCATGCAAGCCGGCGAAGGTGCCGACCGGGCATTGGGCATGTTCATCAACACCTTGCCGCTGCGGGTGGAGGTGGGTGCCGACGCGGTACGTGCCGGCGTCAAGGCGACTCACGCCCGTCTCAGTGCCTTGCTGGGCCATGAGCATGCATCCCTGGCGCTGGCCCAGCGGTGCAGCGGCGTGCCGACCTCGATGCCGTTGTTCAGTGCCTTGCTCAACTACCGCCACAGCACCCCGGGCGAAATGGCCCGCGACGGCCACGGTATCTGGGAAGGCGTGCAATTGCTCGGCGGCGAAGAACGCAGCAACTACCCGCTGACCCTGAGTGTGGACGACCTTGGCACAGGCTTCGGCCTGACGGTACTGGCGCTGGAATCCATCGGCGCGCAGCGCCTGTGCGACTCCATGCACAGTGCGCTGGAGCAACTGGTGGAGGCCCTTGAGCACGCGCCGCAAACGCCGTTGCATCAGTTGCCGGTACTGCCTGCCCGCGAACGCGAACACCTTCTGCGCAGCTTCAACGCCACCGCCCGCGACTACCCGCAAGGGCAGACCCTGCACGGCGCTTTCGAAGCCCGGGCCCTGCGCCTGCCGCAGGCGATTGCCGTGAGCCAGGACGGCCAGCACCTGACGTACCAACAGCTCAACCAACGCGCCAACCAACTGGCCCATCACCTGCTGGCGCTGGGCGTACAGCCCGACGACCGTGTGGCGATCTGCTGCCGACGCGGCCCGCAGATGCTGGCGGGCCTGCTGGCGATTCTCAAGGCGGGCGCGGCCTACGTCCCGGTAGACCCGGCCTATCCGGCCGAGCGCATCGCTTACCTGCTGCAAGACAGCGCACCGGTCGCGGTCCTGGCCGAAGAGAGCACACGTGGCGTGCTCGGTGATGTCGCCATCGTCGATCTGCATGGCGCCTATCCCGACGGCACCAATCCCCACATCTCCAGCCTGACCCCGGCGAACCTCGCCTACGTCATCTACACCTCCGGATCCACCGGCCAGCCCAAAGGCGTGATGGTGGAACACCGCACCGTGGAAAACCTGGTGCATTGGCACTGTGAAGCTTTCGACCTGCAGGCCGCCAGCCACACCAGCAGCGTGGCCGGCTTCGGTTTCGATGCCATGGCCTGGGAAGTCTGGCCCGCACTGTGCGTGGGGGCGACCTTGCACCTGCCACCGGCCCATGTCGGCAATGAAAACATCGACGAACTGCTGGCCTGGTGGCTGGCCCAGCCGCTGGACGTGAGCTTCCTGCCCACCCCGGTGGCCGAGTACGCGTTCAGCCAGGACCTTGAGCACCCAAGCTTGCGCACCCTGTTGATCGGCGGTGATCGCCTGCGCCAGTTCAGCCATGAGCGACGTTTCGCGGTGATCAACAACTACGGCCCCACCGAAGCCACGGTGGTCGCCACCTCTGGCCGGGTGCGCGCCGGCCAGCCGCTGCATATCGGCAAGCCGATGGCCAATGCCACGGTGTACCTGCTGGATGCACAACAACGGCCGGTGCCGGTGGGTGTGGCCGGTGAGCTGTATGTAGGCGGCCGCGGCGTGGCCCGCGGTTACCTGAATCGCCCGGACCTGACCGCCGAGCGATTCCTCGATGACCCGTTCAACCCGGGCCGCATGTACCGCACCGGCGACCTGGCGCGCTGGCTGCCGGATGGGAACATTGAATATCTGGGCCGCAACGACGACCAGGTAAAAGTCCGGGGCGTGCGCGTCGAGCTGGGAGAAATCGAAACCCGCCTGGCCGCCGTCGACGGCGTCAAGGAAGCCGTGGTGCTGGTGCGCGACGGCCGCCTGGTGGCCTGGTTCACCCAGCAAACCCCGCTGGTTATCGAAACCCTGCGCGCCGAGCTGCACAGCCAACTGCCCGAGGCCATGGTGCCGGTGGCCTACGTCAAACTCGACAGCTGGCCGTTGACCGCCAACGGCAAGCTTGACCGCAAGGCGCTGCCGGCACCGGATCAGGCCGCCGTGCTCAGCCGGGAATATGAAGCCCCACGCGGCGAAGTCGAGACTACCCTGGCGCGGATCTGGGCCGAGGTGTTGCAGGTGGAGCAAGTGGGCCGCCATGACCACTTCTTCGAGCTGGGCGGCCATTCCTTGCTGGCGGTAAGCCTGATCGAGCGCATGCGCCAGGCCGGCCTCAGCGCCGATGTGCGGGTGCTGTTCAGCCAGCCGACGCTGGCGGCATTGGCAGCGGCAGTGGGCAGCGGCCGGGAAGTGGTGGTGCCGGTGAATGCCATCGCCGCCGATTGCCCGCGCATCACGCCCTCAATGCTGCCATTGGTGGAGCTGGATCAGCCGATGATCGACCAGATCGTCGCCAGCGTGCCGGGTGGCGCCGCCAATGTGCAGGATATTTACCCGCTGGCACCGTTGCAGGAAGGCATTCTTTACCACTACATCACGGCGGAGCAGGGCGATCCGTACCTGCTGCAATCGCACCTGGCATTCGATACCCAGGCGCGCCTGGACAGCTTCGCCCAGGCCTTGCAGCAGGTGATCGACCGCCACGACATCCTGCGGACCGGCGTGGTATGGGAAGGCTTGGCGCAGCCGGTGCAAGTGGTGTGGCGCAAGGCTCGATTGACGGTCGAAGCGCTGCATCCGGACGGTGATGTGCTGGCCGGCCTGCATCAGCGTTTCGACGCCCGGCGCTACCGGCTGGACATCGCCCAGGCGCCGCTGGTCCGCCTGATGTACGCCAACGACCCGGCCAATCAGCGGGTGGTGGCGGTGCTGCTGTATCACCACATCGTGCTGGACCACACCGCGTTCGACGTGGTGCTGCGGGAAATGCAGGGCTACCTGCTGGGGCACCCCGCACCGCAGGCCGCGCCGATGCCTTATCGCAACTACGTGGCGCAGGCGCGACTGGGTGTCAGCGAGCATGAGCATGAAGGGTTCTTCCGCGAGATGCTTGGCGATATCCATGAGCCGACGCTGCCGTTTGGCTTGCAGGATGTGCAGGGCGATGGTCGGGATATCGAAGAATTCACGCATCGCCTGGACGCTGCCGTCAGCCGGCGCCTCAGGGCCCAGGCACGCCTGCTGGGCGTGAGCACCGCGAGCCTGTTCCACCTGGCATGGGCGCAGGTGTTGGCGGTGACGTCGGGCAAGCCGAATGTGGTGTTTGGCACGGTGCTGGTCGGCCGGATGCAGGGCGGCGAGGGCGCGGACCGGGCCCTTGGCGTGTTCATCAACACCCTGCCATTGCGCCTGGATATCGACGGGCAAGGCGTGCGCGACAGCGTGCGCAGCACCCATGCCCGGCTCACCGCGCTGCTGGGCCATGAACATGCTTCCCTGGCCCTGGCCCAGCGTTGCAGCGGGGTGGCGGCGCCGCTGCCGCTGTTCAGCTCGATGCTCAATTATCGCCACCGGGGCGGCGCCACCCGTTCACAGGACGCGCAGCACGCCTGGGAAGGCATGCAGACCCTGACCAATGACGGGCGCACCAACTATCCGTTGACCCTGAACGTCGATGACCTGGGTGATGGTTATGACTTCACCGCGTTGACCCCGGCCCAGGTAGGCGCACAACGGGTCTGCGGTTATATGCAGATGGCGTTGACCCAGTTGGTGGAGGCCCTGGAGCACGCGCCGCACCAGGCCCTTGACCGCCTGCCGATCCTGGGGGATGCAGAGCGTCAGCAGCTGCTGTTTGATTTCAATGCCACCGAGGTTGACTACGACCTGGCGCAGACCCTGCACGGCCTGTTCGAGGCCCAGGTCGAGCGCACGCCGGATGCATTGGCGGTGAAGGCGGGTGAGCAATGCCTGACCTATGCCGAGCTGAACCAGCGCGCCAACCAACTGGCGCACCACCTGCGGGAACTGGGCGTGCAGCCGGATGCGCGGGTGGCGATTTGCGTCGAGCGTGGGCTGGAGATGGTCATCGGTCTGTTTGCGATCCTCAAGGCCGGCGGTGGTTATGTGCCGCTGGACCCGGCGTACCCGCTGGATCGCCTCGCCTACATGCTGCAAGACAGCCAGCCCGCGGCGCTGCTGGTGCAGGGCGCTACCCGCTCGTTGCTGGGCGACGTGACGGTGCCGGTGGTGGACCTCGACCAGAACACCTGGGCGCACCAGCCGGTGTCCAATCCACAGGTTCCCGGGTTGACCGCGCAGCACCAGGCCTACGTGATCTACACCTCCGGCTCCACCGGCCAACCCAAGGGCGTGATCAACGAGCACGCGGGTGTGGTCAACCGCCTGCTATGGATGCAGGACGCCTACGGCCTGAACGCCACTGATGCGGTACTGCAGAAAACCCCATTCAGCTTCGATGTGTCGGTGTGGGAGTTCTTCTGGCCCCTGTTCACCGGTGCGCGGCTGGTCATGGCACGCCCCGGCGGGCACAAGGAGCCGGCTTATCTGTGCGAGGTGATCGCGGCAGAACAGATCACCACCTTGCACTTCGTGCCGTCGATGCTCGATGTGTTCCTGGCCCACGGTGATGTCAGCCAGGGCGCCGGGCTGCTGCGGGTGATGTGCAGCGGCGAAGCCTTGCCCGGCAGCCTGGTGCGGCGCTTCAAGCAGCAATTGCCCGGCATCGGCTTGTACAACCTCTATGGCCCGACGGAAGCCGCGGTGGACGTGACCGCCTGGAACTGCGCCAGGCCCGTGGTGCCGGACAACACGCCTATCGGCAAGCCGATTGCCAACACCCGCATGTACCTGCTGGATGCCCGGTTGCAACCGGTGCCGCTGGGCGTGGTGGGCGAGCTGTTTATCGCCGGTGTGCAAGTGGCTCGCGGCTACCTGCACCGTCCCGAACTGACGGCCGAGCGCTTCCTCAAGGACCCGTTCAACCCAGGCCGGATGTACCGCACCGGTGACGTCGGGCGCTACCTGCCGGATGGCAATATCGAGTACCTGGGCCGTAATGACGACCAGGTGAAAATCCGTGGCCTGCGTATCGAACTGGGGGAAATCCAGGCGCGGCTGACCGAGTACCCACAGGTGAAGGAAGCGGCCGTGTTGGCCCGCGACGAACGCCTGGTGGCTTACTACACCGGAGTGCCAGCCGATATCGAACAGTTGCGGGCGCACCTGCTGGCGCGTTTGCCGGACTTCATGGTGCCTGCGGTATTCGTGTATCTGGACGCTCTGCCCCTGAGCCCCAACGGCAAGCTCGACCGCAAGGCCTTGCCTACGCCGGGTGTGGAATCACTGATCGTGCGCGAGTACGAAGCCCCGGTGGGCGCTACCGAAATCACCCTGGCGCGGCTGTGGACCGAGCTGCTGAAGGTGGAGCGGGTCGGGCGACACGACAACTTTTTCGAGCTGGGCGGGCACTCGTTGCTGGCCGTCAGTTTGATCGGACGCTTGCGTCAGGAAGGCATGGAAGCCGATGTGCGGGGCCTGTTCGAACAGCCGACCCTGGCCGGCTACGCCGCAATTACCGAACGAATGGAGATCGTCCTGTGAGCATCATCGAACTGTTGGCGACACTCAAGGCCAAGGATGTGCAACTGGCGCTCAAGGGCGATCAGTTGTCGGTGCAAGGCAACAAGCAGGCCCTGAGCGACGCGGCACTGGTGGCCTCGCTGCGCGAACACAAGCCGGCGCTGATCGAGCTGATCAAGGCCGGGGAGTACTCGGCCACCAAGGCCGGTGAGGTGCAGGTGCCGGCCAATGGCATTCCACCGGGCGCTACCTCGATTACCCCGCAGATGCTGAGCCTGTCGACCCTCAGCCAGGCGTCCATCGACCGTATCCTCGAGACCGTCGAGGGGGGCGTCGCCAATGTGCAGGACATCTACCCGCTGGCACCGTTGCAGGAGGGCATCCTCTACCACCATGTGAGTGCCGAGCACGGCGACCCGTACATCATGCAGTCGCTGTTTGCCTTCGACAGCCTTGAGCGTTTCGAGGGCTTCGCCCTGGCCTTGCAACAGGTGATCGACCGTCACGACATCCTGCGGACCGGCGTGGTCTGGGAAGGCCTGGAAGAACCGTCGCAAGTGGTCTGGCGCACGGCGCGCCTGCCGGTGCAGGCGATTGAACTGGACCCGGCAGACGGCGATATCGCCGCCCAGTTGCATCGCCTGTTCGATGGCCGCCACTACCGCATGGACGTGACCCGCGCGCCGCTGCTGCGCCTGGTGCGGGCCTGGGATGAAGCCGGCCAACGGGTGGTGGCGATGCTGTTGTTCCACCACATGGCCCTGGACCACAGCGCCCTGGAAGTGGTCTGCCACGAGATGCAAGCCTGCCTGCTGGGCAGGGCGGGTGAACTGGGCCAGGCGGTGCCGTTTCGCAACTATGTCGCCCAGGCGCGCCTGGGCATCAGCGAGCAGGAGCACGAAGGGTTCTTCCGGCAGATGCTCGGCGACATCAGCGAGCCGACCTTGCCCTACGGCCTGCAGGATGTGCAGGGCGACGGCGACAACATCCAGGAGATCAGCCTGCCGCTGGCCCCGCAGTTGAGCCGGCGCTTGCGCGCCCAGGCCCGGCAGTTGGGCGTCAGCGCCGCGAGCCTGTTCCACATGGGCTGGGCCCAGGTGCTGGGAGTGCTGGCGGGCAAGGAACAGGTGGTGTTCGGCACGGTGCTGATGGGCCGCATGCAGGGCAGCCACGACACCGACCGAGCCCTGGGGATCTTTATCAACACCTTGCCATTGCGGGTGGATGTGGGTGCTGAAGACGTGCGCACCGGGGTCAAGGCGACCCATGCCCGGCTGACCACCTTGCTGCGTCACGAACACGCGGCGCTGGCCCTGGCCCAGCGTTGCAGCGGTGTAGTGGCGCCGACGCCGCTGTTCAGCGCGTTGCTCAACTACCGCCATAGCGCAGGCGGCGCGAGCGCCGAAGCGGTCTCGGCCTGGCAGGGTATTCAAGCGTTGCGCTCCGAGGAACGCACCAACTACCCGTTGACCCTGAGCGTCGACGACCTGGGCGAAGACTTCAGCCTGAGCCTGTTGGCCTGCGCCCAGGTTGATCCGCAGCGGGTGTGCGCTTATCTGCAAACTGCCCTGGGGAACCTGGTTCAGGCGCTGGAACAGGCACCCGAAACACCCTTGAATCGCTTGTCGGTACTGCCCGAGGCGGAGCAGCGGCACTTGCTGGAGCAATTCAACGCGACAGTCATCGACTTCCCCCAAGGCACCACCCTGCATGGGCGTATCGAGGCCCAAACCCTGCTGACCCCGGACGCGGTGGCCGCGGTGTATCAAGGCCGCCAGCTGACCTATGCCGAGTTGAATCAACAAGCCAACCTGCTGGCCCATCACCTGCTGGCGCTGGGGGTAAAACCCGACGATCGCGTGGCCATCGTTGCCCGGCGCGGGCTGGACACCCTGGCCGGGTTGCTGGCGATCCTCAAGTCCGGTGCCTGCTATGTGCCGGTGGACCCGTCGCACCCGGCCGAGCGCCTGAGCTACCTGCTCGGCGACAGCGCCCCGGTCGCGGTACTGACCCAGCATGCACTGCTGGAGCGCCTGCCCGCGCTCGATGTGCCGGTGATCAACCTGGACCGTTTTACCTGGCACCACCATTCGGCGAGCAACCCGCAGGTGGCCGTCACGCCCACCAACCTGGCCTACGTGATCTACACCTCCGGCTCCACCGGCCTGCCCAAGGGCGTGATGGTGGAACATCACACCGTGGCCAACCTGGTGGACTGGCACTGCACCGCGTTTGACCTGTGCGCAGGCCGCCACACCGCGAGCGTTGCCGGGTTTGGCTTTGACGCGATGGCCTGGGAAGTCTGGCCGGCACTGTGCGTGGGGGCCACCTTGCACCTGCCGCCGGCCCACGACGGCGCCGAAGATATCGACGCGCTGCTGGACTGGTGGCGCGCACAACCGCTGGACGTGTGCTTCCTGCCCACGCCGGTGGCCGAATATGCGTTCAGCCAGAACATCGAGCACCCGACCCTGCGCACCTTGCTGATTGGCGGCGACCGCCTGCGCCAGTTCACCCGGGCCCAGCGTTTCGAGGTGATCAACAACTACGGCCCCACGGAAGCCACGGTGGTGGCGACCTCCGGGCGGATCGAGCCCGGGCAGCCGTTGCACATCGGCAAGCCCATTTCCAATGCCACGGTTTACCTGCTGGACGAACAGCAGCGCCCGGTGCCCTTGGGCGTTGCCGGTGAACTGTACGTGGGCGGCAAGGGCGTGGCGCGGGGTTACCTCAATCGCCCGGAAATGACCGCCGAACGTTTCCTGGATGACCCATTCAATTCGGGCCGCATGTACCGCACCGGCGACCTCGCGCGCTGGTTGCCGGACGGGAATATCGAGTACCTGGGCCGCAACGACGACCAGGTGAAAATCCGCGGTGTGCGCATCGAACTGGGGGAAATCGAAACCCGCCTCAACCAGCTGCCTGGTCTCCAGGAAGCCGTGGTGCTGGCCCGTGAAGACCAACCGGGCCAGCCACGGCTGGTGGCTTACTTCACCGAAAACCCGCAATTCGAACCGCTTGAAGTGGGCGAGGTTCGTGCCCATCTGGTGGCGCACTTGCCGGACTACATGGTCCCGGTGGCCTACGTGAAACTCGATGCGTTGCCCCTGACTGCCAACGGCAAACTGGACCGCAAGGCCCTGCCAAAGCCGGACCTGGCCGCCGTCTTCACACGCGAATACGAGGCGCCTCATGGCGATATCGAAACCGTCCTCGCGCAGATCTGGGCCGATGTGTTGCAAGTGGAACGTGTTGGGCGCCAGGATCATTTCTTTGAGTTGGGCGGCCATTCGTTGCTGGCCATGCGCATGGTGTCCCAGGTTCGCCAGCAACTGGGGGTCGACCTGGCACTGGGCGAACTGTTCGCCAATGCTGAACTGGCGGCGGTGGCGCAGGTAGTGGCCCAGGCCGGGCGCAGCACCTTGCCGGATATCCTGCCGGCGGCGCGGGACACGGAGTTGCCGTTGTCGTTTGCCCAGCAACGCCTGTGGTTCCTGGCGCTGATGGAGGGCGCCAACACCGCCTACAACATTCCCATCGGCCTGCGCCTGCGCGGGCAGTTGCACGTCGACGCGCTGCAACGGGCCCTGGCGCGGATCGTCGCGCGGCATGAAACCTTGCGCAGCCGGTTTGCCCAGCAGGATGACGACGCCCAGGTGCTGATCGTGCCGCCTGAAGAAGTGATGCCCCTGCAAGTCCAGGACCTGCGTCGCCACCCCGAAGCACAGCAGGTGCTGGACGCGTTGATCCAGGGCGAAGCCTCGGCGCCTTTTGATTTGCAGCGCGGCCCGCTGTTGCGCGGGCGCCTGGTGATCATGGCCGACGATCATCACGTGTTGCTGCTGACTATCCACCACATCGTGTCCGATGGCTGGTCCATGGGCGTGCTGACCCGCGAACTGATGGCGCTGTACCAGGCGTTCAGCCACGGTGAGGCTGACCCACTGCCGCCGTTGCCGATCCAGTACAGCGACTTTGCCGTATGGCAGCGCCTGTGGCTGAGCGGCGAAGTGCTGCATCGCCAGAGCAGCTACTGGCAACACACCCTGGCCGGTGCGCCGGCGTTGCTGATGTTGCCGACCGACCGTCCACGCCCGGCCCAGCAGGACTACGCCGGCAGCAGCGTCGAGGTGCACCTGGATGAGCGCCTGAGCGCCGGGCTCAAGGCCCTTAGCCAACGCCACGGCACCACGCTGTACATGGTGATGATGACGGCGTGGGCCTCGTTGCTCGCGCGTTTGGCCGGGCAGGAGGAAGTGGTGATCGGCTCGCCGGTCGCCAACCGCCAGCGGGCCGAGGTGGAAGGCCTGATCGGGTTGTTCGTCAACACCCTGGCAGTGCGCATTGATACCTCGGGCGAACTGAGCGCCGAGGCGCTGCTGGCGCGGGTCAAGGGGCTGGCGCTGGACGCCCAGGCTCATCAGGATCTGCCGTTTGAGCAGGTGGTGGAAATCACCCGGCCATTGCGCAGCCTGGCCCATAGCCCGCTGTTCCAGACGATGTTGACCTGGCAGGACAGTGACGCGCCGGTGCTGGCCCTCGGCGACCTGAGCCTTGAAGGCATTGTGGAGGACAGTCACTTTGCCAAGTTCGACCTGTCCCTGAACCTCGGCGAGACCCGGGGCGAAATTCGCGGCACCCTGGAGTACGCCATCGCGTTGTTTGATGAGTCGACCATGCAACGCTATGTCGGCTATTTCACCCGCGTGCTGCAGGCCATGGTGGATAACGATCAGGCGGTGCTGGAGCAGGCTGACTTGCTGGACGATCAGGAGCGCCAGCATCTGCTGTTCGACTTCAATAACACCACAGTGGATTACAACCTCGACCAGACGCTGCACGGTATGTTCGAAGCCCAGGTGGCGAGAACGCCGGATGCGCTTGCGGTGAAGGCAGGCTCGGAGTGCCTGAGCTATCGCGAGCTGAACGAACGGGCCAATCAGTTGGCGCACCATCTGCGGGAGTTGGGTGTACAGCCGGATTCGCGGGTGGCGATTTGCGTCGAGCGCGGCCTGGAGATGGTCATTGGCCTGTTCGCAATCCTCAAGACGGGCGGCGGTTATGTGCCGCTGGACCCGGCGTATCCGCTGGAACGTATCGCCTACATGCTCAAGGACAGCGCACCGGCCGCCATGCTGGTGCAGGGCGAAACCCGTTCGTTGCTGGGCGACGTCACGGTGCCGGTGGTGGACCTGGACCGGAACACCTGGCAGCACCAACCAACGTCCAACCCACGAGTGGATGGGCTGACCGCGCAGCATCAGGCCTACGTGATCTACACCTCGGGTTCCACCGGCCAACCGAAAGGCGTGATCAACGAGCACGCGGGCGTGGTCAACCGCCTGCTGTGGATGCAGGACGAGTACGGACTGACTGCCCAGGACAGGGTGTTGCAAAAAACCCCGTTCAGCTTCGATGTGTCGGTGTGGGAGTTTTTCTGGCCGCTGTTCACCGGCGCAGGTTTGGTCATGGCGCGTCCTGGCGGGCATAAAGACCCGGCCTACCTGTGTGATGTGATCGAGTCCGAGCAGATCACCACGCTGCACTTTGTGCCTTCGATGCTGGACGTGTTCCTGGCCCACGGCGATGTCAGCCAGGGCGTCGGGCTGGTGCGGGTGATGTGCAGCGGTGAAGCGCTCCCCGGCAACCTGGTGCGCCGTTTCAAGCAGCAGTTGCCGGGCATCGGTTTGTACAACCTCTACGGCCCGACGGAAGCGGCGGTGGACGTGACGGCGTGGGATTGCGCCGGGCCCGTCACGCCGGACAACACCCCCATCGGCAAGCCGATTGCCAACACCCGCATGTACCTGCTGGACGGGCAGTTGCAGCCTGTTCCATTGGGTGTGGTGGGCGAGCTGTTCATCGGCGGTGTGCAAGTGGCGCGGGGTTACCTGCACCGTCCTGAGCTGACGGCCGAACGCTTCCTCAAGGACCCGTTCAGCGCGGGCCGGATGTACCGCACCGGCGACGTCGGGCGCTACCTGCCGGACGGCACCATCGAGTATTTGGGCCGCAATGACGACCAGGTGAAAATCCGTGGCTTGCGCATCGAACTGGGGGAGATCCAGGCGCGACTGCTGCAATTCCCGCAGATCAACGAAGCCGCCGTGGTCGCCCGCGATTCACGGCTGGTGGCTTACTACACCGGCGTGCCGGCGCAAATCGACGCTTTGCGCAGCCATTTGCTGGAACACCTGCCGGACTACATGGTACCGGCCACCTTCATGCACCTGGACGCCTTGCCCCTGAGCCCCAATGGCAAGCTCGACCGCAAGGCACTGCCGGTGCCGGGCCTGGAATCGGTGAGCGCCCGGGAGTACGTCGCGCCTGTGGGGGAAACCGAAATCACCCTGGCCGGCCTCTGGGCGGATTTGCTCAAGGTGGAGCGTGTGGGTCGGCACGACCATTTCTTCGAGCTGGGCGGCCATTCGCTGCTGGCCGCCAGCCTGATCGGCCGCATGCGTCGGGTCGGGTTGTCGGCGGATGTGAAAGTGTTGTTTGGTCAACCCACCCTTGCAGCCTTGGCGGCTGCCGTGGGGGGTGGTCGCGAAGTGGTGGTGCCAGCCAATGGGATTGCCGCGGATTGCACGCGGATCACCCCGGATATGCTCCCGCTGGTGAACCTGGAGCAGGCCGCCATCGACCGCCTTGTCGCGAGCATTCCCGGCGGCGCGGCCAACGTGCAGGATATCTACCCGCTGGCGCCGTTGCAGGCCGGGATCCTGTATCACCACCGCGCAGTGCAACAGGGTGACGCGTACCTGTTACAGGCGCAGTTTGCCTTCGCCAGCGTCGAGCGCCTTGAAGCGTTTGCCCAGGCGTTGCAGGCGGTGATCGAGCGGCAGAATATCCTGCGCTCGTCGATGCACTGGGACGGGCTGGAAGAGCCGGTGCAGGTGGTGTGGCGCCAGGCCTCGCTGCGGGTTGAGCCGATTCAACTGGCGGGCGATGTGCTGGAGCAATTGCAGGCGCGCTTCGAACAGCATCGGCTGAACTTGGCTCAGGCACCGCTGATGCGCCTGGTGTACGCCGAGGACCCGGCCAACCAGCGGGTGGTTGCGTTGTTGCTGTTCCATCATCTGGTGATGGACCACGTTGCGCTGGAGGTGCTGCAGCACGAGATGCAGGCGTGCTTGCTCGGCCGGCGCGAGCAATTGGGTGCGGCGGTGCCGTATCGCAATTATGTGGCGCAGACGCGGTTGGGCATGCGCGAGGAAGAGCACGAAGCGTTCTTCCGCGAGATGCTCGGGGAGGTCGATGAGCCGACGCTGGCATTGAGTGCACCGGATGAAGCGCAACAGGCACATTTGCGCGTCGACCCGCTGTTGAACGGGCGCCTGCGCACCCTGGCACGGCAGCTTGGGGTGAGTGCTGCGAGCCTGATGCACCTGGCCTGGGCGCAGGTGCTGGGCAAGGTTTCCGGCCGCGAGCAGGTGGTGTTCGGCACCGTATTGCTGGGCCGGCTGCAAGGCGGCGAAGGCGCCGAACGTGCCTTGGGCGTGTTCATCAACACCTTGCCGCTGCGGGTCGACCTGGGTGAGCGCACGGTGCACGCAGCGCTGATGGCCACCCACGCAAGCCTGACCCGGTTGCTCAGTCATGAACATGCGCCACTGGCCCTGGCCCAGCGTTGCAGCGGGCTGCCGGCCAATACGCCGCTGTTCAGCGTGCTGTTCAACTATCGCCACAGCGCCCCGCACGCTGGCGGCGTAGCCGAGGCGTGGCAGGGCATGCAGGTGCTCAAGGCCGAGGAACGTACCAACTTTGCGCTGTCCCTGAGTGTCGATGACCTGGGCGACGGGTTTGGCTTTGACGCCATGGGGCAGGGCGCGCCACGCCTCTGCGAGTACCTGCATGTTGCCCTGGAGCAACTGGTGCAGGCCCTGGAACAGAATGCAGGGGGCTCAATCAGCCAACTGTCGATTCTGCCGGCGGCGGAGCGTGAAAAACTGCGGATGGAATTCAACGCCACCCAGCGCGAATTCCCTCACGAACATACGGTGCAGCGTTTGTTCGAAGCCCAGGCGCAGGCACGCCCGGGTGCTATCGCAGTGGTGCATGGTGAACACACCCTGAGTTACGGCGCGCTGAACACCCGCGCCAACCAGTTGGCGCACCACCTGCGCAACCTGGGCGTGCAGCCCGGCGACCATGTGGCGATCCTGTTGCCGCGCTCGATTGACCTGTTGCTCAGCCAACTGGCAATCCTCAAATGCGCGGCGGCCTACGTGCCGCTGGACATCAACGCCCCGGCCGAGCGCCAGGCCTTTATGGTGCAGGACAGTGGCGCGGTGTGGCTGTTGACCCACAGCAGCGAGCCTGTCGCTTACCCGGCCCGACGTATCGACCTCGACACCCTGGCGCTGGACCCGCAACCGAGCCACAACCCGGACCTGTCGCAGTCCTCGGAGCGCGTGGCGTACATCATGTACACCTCCGGCTCCACCGGCACTCCCAAAGGCGTGCTGGTACCGCACCGGGGCATCACGCGGCTGGTGATCAATAACGGCTACGCCGATTTCAACGCCCATGACCGCGTGGCGTTCGCTTCCAACCCGGCGTTCGACGCGAGCACCATGGACGTGTGGGGCCCCTTGCTCAACGGCGGCCAGGTGCTGGTGATCGACCATGCGACCTTGCTCGACCCCGGCGCGTTTGGCCGGGCACTGAAGGCGGGCGGGGCGACGATCCTGTTCGTCACCACTGCGCTGTTCAACCAGTACGTGCAATTGATTCCCGACGCGTTGGCCGGGCTGCGCATCCTGTTGTGCGGCGGCGAACGGGCCGACCCGGCGGCGTTCCGCAGCCTGCTGGCCCAGGCGCCGGCACTGCGGCTGGTGCATTGCTACGGCCCGACGGAAACCACCACTTACGCCACCACGCATGAAGTGCAGGCCATCGCCGCCGATGCCGAAAGCGTGCCGATCGGCAGGCCGATTGCCAACACGCAAATCCACCTGCTGGATGCGCACTTGCAGCCGGTGCCGCTGGGTGTGGTCGGGGAAATCTGCATTGGCGGGTATGGCGTGGCCAAGGGGTACCTGAACCGGCCGGAGCTGACGGCCGAGAAGTTTGTCGATGATCCGTTTGGCGATGGCTTGTTGTACCGCACTGGCGACCTTGGGCGCTGGTCGGCGGACGGACTGCTGGAGTGCATCGGGCGTAATGACGATCAGGTGAAGATCCGCGGCTTCCGCATCGAGTTGGGTGAAATCGAAGCGCGCCTGGCGACCTGCACCGGGATCAAGGATGTGGTGGTGCTTGCGCGGGAAGATGCGCCTGGCGATAAGCGCCTGGTGGCGTACTACACCGGCGGGCCGCTGGCCATCGAAGTGTTGCGCGGTCATCTGCTGCAGCACCTGCCGGACTACATGGTGCCATCGGCCTATGTACCGCTGGAAAAAATGCCCCTGACAGCCAACGGCAAGGTCGACCGCAAGGCCCTGCCGGTGCCCGCGCTGGAGGCATCGGCGAGCCGCGTGTTCGAGGCGCCGGCGAACGAGCTGGAACAGACCCTGGCACGCCTTTGGGCCGAAGTGTTGCGGCTGGAGCAGGTCGGTCGGCATGACAGTTTCTTTGAACTGGGCGGCCATTCGTTGCTGGCGATCCGGCTGGTCAACCTGATGGAAGAGGCGGGGCTTGAGGTGTCGCTGGCCGAGCTGTTCCAGCATGCCAGCGTGGCCTCGGTCGCCTCGATGCTCGGTCAGCGCACGGCGCGGGAGGACAACAGCTCGCTGATCACCGTACGCGCCAGCGGCAGCCAGCCGCCGTTGTTCCTGGTGCATGAGTTCAGCGGCATGGACGTGTATTTCCCGGCGCTGGGCCGGCACCTGCCCGGGGACTACCCGATCTATGGCCTGCCCGGTACGCCCCTTGGCGAGGTGCAGTTACAGACCATGGAAGGCCTGGCGGCGCGGCTGGTGGGGATTATCCGCTCGGTGCAGCCCCATGGGCCGTATCGGCTGGCGGGTTGGTCGTTCGGCGGGGTGTTGGCCTATGAAGTGGCGATGCAACTGCAGGGGCTGGACGAACCGGTGGCATTCCTCGGGTTGATCGACAGCTACGTGCCGCGCATGACCGACCAGGGCAAGGCGCGCTGGAGCGGGCCGGATGCCCTCAAGCGGCATTTGCTGTTGCAGTGCACGGCGTATTGGAAGGCACAGGGAGGTGTGGATGAGTTGGCGAGCCTTGAGCAACTGGAAGCGGACATTGGACAGCTGGACTTTGCGGGTTTGCTGCAACGCTGCCGCGATCGGCATTTGCTGTACGCGCAGATGGCGGCGGCTTCGGACGCGGACCTGTTGAGTTTTATCCAGCGGGAAGTCGGGCATGGGCATGCGTTGGCGCATTACAGCCTGTTCCCGATGCCACTGGCGGTGCACTTGTTCAGCGCCGCCGAGCGGCCGACGGAACTCTCGCGACGCAGCCTGGATTTGGGATGGAATGAGGCACTGGCCGCGGGGCAATTGCGCCGCATTGAGGTGCCGGGGGATCACCAGAGCATGATGCAGGCACCGCATATCCAGGCGCTGGGGCAGGCGATGGGTGAGGCCCTGGCGTTGAGTGAGGCGCCGGCTGTGGCGGTGCATCAGCCGTTGTTGCGGATCCAGAGTGGTCGCGCCGGGCAGGCACCGATCTTCTGTGTACCGGGGGCGGGGGATAGCGTGACGGGGTTTGTGGGGTTGACCGAGGCGTTGGGCCGGGACTGGCCGATCTTTGGCTTGCAGCCCCGTGGGCTGGATGGAGAGGTGGTGCCCCATAGCCAGGTTGAGGCGGCGGCGCGCTGTTATTTGCAGGCCCTGGAGCAGGAGTGTCCTTCGGGGCCGGTGCATTTGGTGGGGCATTCGTTTGGCGGCTGGGTGGTGTTCGAGATGGCCACGCGGTTGCAGGCCCTGGGGCGTGAGGTGGCGTCGTTGACGTTGATCGACAGCGAGGCGCCCGGGGGCAATGGGGTGGTGGGCCGGCCCTATACCACGACGGCGGCGTTGTTGCGGTTGGTGGAGTCGATGCAGGTGGCTTCGGGTAAGTCGCTTGGGATTGATGCGGTGGATTTTGCCGGGCGCGATGAAGTGGAGCAGCGAAGGTTGTTGCATGGGGGGATGGTGGGGGTCGGGTTGTTGCCGGCGCGGTCTTCGGTGGATGCCATGGATGGGCCGGCGCGCACGTATGCGTCGGCGTTGCGTACGGTTTATCGGCCTGCCCGACGGTATGAGGGGGTGGTGCGGTTGGTGTTGGCGGAGGACCCGACCCTTGACGCGGCAGGGAATCAGCGGGAGCAGGGGTTGATGGTTGAGGGGTGGCGCGGGTGCGTGGGGGTGTTGGAGGTTTGGTATGGGCCGGGGAATCATTTTTCGCTGCTCAAGGCGCCGAACGTGTTTAGTTTGGCGGCTTGGTGGCGGGATGGGGTTGTGGTTGGGGAGCGGGTTTCGTGAGTGTACATATCCGTTGCTGCGGTAACAGCCACTTAGGGTTCCGCTCTTACAGCGG
>NZ_JACAPW010000005.1:24779-25068 GCF_013385495.1 Pseudomonas sp. F8002
GGGGCCCGCAGATCAAGATCAAGATCAAAAGCACGGCGGCCTGAAAGCCGACCTGAGTGTTAGAAGCAAAGGCAAAAGCTGCTTTTCCGTAGGAGCTGGCTTGCCTGCGATGCAGACACCTCGGTGGATCAGGCAGACCCAGTTGATGCCATCGCAGGCAAGCCAGCTCCCACATTTGACCGTGCCCGCTCTTGATTTGGCTTGTGCCTTTGCTTCACCACACTCAAGCCGGCTCTCAGGCCGCTGTGCTCTTGCTTTTGATCTTGATTTTGATCTTGGGCGCCCCGTT
>NZ_JACAPW010000050.1:0-20934 GCF_013385495.1 Pseudomonas sp. F8002
GTGGGGCCTCCCTCGCCACAGAAGAGCAACACTGCTCATAAAGTGAACACCGACACCCGCAAGCGCCACCTTTTGGCGCGTCGCAATTAGATAAGTAGCTCCCGAACGATTTCCCCTCATGACCATCGGTCACCCGTGCTTGTGGTGACAGACTTTTCCCACGTCGTTTCTCTCCCTTCCCACAAGTGCTACCGATCTGCTCACACACCTTGAGCCTGCGTTCTCTCACGTCTTTTCTGGGTCATATCCCCCACTCCATGCGCGGGCTTATATAGACACGTCATGAGGTCGTTTTCAGGAGTTATTGAATACGCATTCAACTTTAGGCATGGCATTTGCTCTATCAATACAAAGCCTCTCGCCATAGGAGTTTCCTTAAGGCGATGAGCGCAATAACAAGAGCCTCGCCTGAGGCCATCACCCGCTTTGTGTGAGGAGATACCGCGATGACGTCGTTCAACTCCGGGGCTCAACCCCAGAACCGTGCGCCTCAATCCATCGGCTTTTTGCTGCTGGACAATTTCACGCTGATTTCCCTGGCCTCCGCAGTCGAACCCCTGCGCATGGCCAACCAACTCTCCGGCCGCGAGCTGTATCGCTGGACGACGTTGAGTGTGGACGGAAACCAGGTGTGGGCCAGCGACGGTCTGCAAATCACCCCCGATGCTTCCATGCACAAAGCTCCGGCCCTGGACACCGTGATCGTCTGTGGCGGCGTGGGTATCCAGCGCACCGTGACCCGTGAACATGTGTCGTGGCTGCAAAGCCAGGCGCGCCAGTCCCGTCGCCTTGGCGCGGTGTGCACCGGCAGCTGGGCCCTGGCCTGCGCCGGCCTGCTGGACGGGTTTGATTGCAGCGTGCACTGGGAATGCCTGGCGTCGATGCAGGAAGCCTTTCCCCGCGTGGCCATGAGCACACGCCTGTTCACCCTCGACCGCAACCGCTTCACCAGCTCCGGCGGCACCGCGCCGCTGGACATGATGCTGCACCTGATCAGCCGCGACCACGGCCGTGAATTGTCGGCGGCGATCTCCGAGATGTTTGTGTACGAGCGCATCCGCAACGAACAGGATCACCAGCGCGTGCCGCTCAAGCACATGCTTGGCACCAACCAGCCGAAGTTGCAGGAAATCGTCGCGCTGATGGAGGCCAATCTGGAAGAGCCGATCGACCTCGATGAACTGGCGGTGTACGTCGCGGTTTCCCGGCGTCAGCTGGAGCGGTTGTTCCAGAAATACCTGCACTGTTCGCCGTCGCGCTACTACCTCAAGTTGCGCCTGATCCGTGCGCGGCAGTTGCTCAAGCAAACGCCGATGTCGATCATCGAAGTGGCGTCGGTGTGCGGGTTTGTCTCCACGCCGCACTTCTCCAAGTGCTACCGCGAATACTTCGGCATTCCGCCGCGGGATGAGCGTGTGGGTTCCAACACCACGCAGCAGGTGGCGATGATGCCGATTCCGCAGGCGCTGGTGTTGTCACCGTTGTCCGGGCCGTTGTCGGCGTTGAGCCAGGCCAGGAATGAGTCGACTTTCGCGAGTGTAAGGCTTTAGACCGAGTCGCCTGCATTCGCGAGCAAGCCCGCTCCCACACTTGACCGCGTTTTTTCAGTAGGAACGCGGTCGAATGTGGGAGCGGGCTTGCTCGCGAATGCGGTATATCAGGCGCCAGAGTTCTGCCGAAATTGCACCAGCGCCGGCAACAACTGCTTGTCGATCGCCTGCCTCACCGCCGGCAAGATCGTCGCGCTGCCGGTGTACATCTGCTCAACCATACCCTTGAGCGCCTTGGCCCGTGCCGCGCTCAAGCCGCGCACCGCACACTCGCAAGCCTGCTCGGCCGTAGCGCCGCTGGACACCTCGAAACCCAACGACCGCAGCTGGCCCAGCAGGTCATCCTGGTCAATCAAATCCGCGTGCATCATGACGTTAATCCTTGTTAGGGGAGCGGGGGATTGAGGTCGATTCTGGTAGGCCATCACCGAGTCGGCAAGGCCTGAATGCATGAATGTCCGGCACACCTATGAACAGGTCGTTTTCGGCTAACTCGCAAGGCAGGGGAGTGTGCACACTGGCATCAAGCAAGCAGCTTGAAGGTTTGGTCACCCTCGGGATGCGCAGCTCACACAAAGCACTCTGCCCCGATCCTGTCACGGCTGGATCGGGGCTTTTTTTGAGCTGAAATTTGAGGTGAAGCTGCTGGCCCCTTCGCGAGCAAGCCCGCTCCCACAGTTGACCGCGTTTTTTCAGGAGAACTCGGTCAACTGTGGGAGCGGGCTTGCTCGCGAAGGGCGCGCCTCGGTCTACCGCTGCAACACCAATATCCGCGACAACAACTCATCCCGATCGATATAGCAGCCCTGGAAATGCCGCGCGCCGGACGCCGGATCAAACGCATTGCGCGCATGCAGGGTCCGGCGATTATCAAAGCACCACAGCTCGCCCGGATTCAGACGTTTGACCAGTCGAAAACGCTCCTCCCGGGTCATCGCAATAAACCGGCGATAGGCGCGATAGAGCAACGGCATCTGCTCTGCAGGCGCCTCAAACGGCCCGCGCAGAAAGTTGGCCATGCGAATCTCGGCGACTTCACCCAAGGCATCCAGAGCGATGATCGGCGCCAGCCGGCGATAGTCGCTGTGACGGTCCTTGTTGCGAAACTCCACCGGGATCTCGCACAACGCGCGAAAGGCTTCCGGATCTTCGTCCCGCAGCGCCCGCGCAATCGCAAAACCATCGACAAAAATACTCTCGCCCCCGTCGGCGTCGTTCACCAGGCAATGCAAGAACTGCAGCCCGGGTTGCAGCTCCCGCGTCGGCAAATCACTGTGCAGCGGCAGGTTGAATGCCGTGTAGGCGTTGCTGTCGGCATCGGCCTTGGACTGCACGTTGAACAGCACGCCGAAGTTGCTCTCGCGGATGAACGAAATGCGCTTGGCGATCAGCGCCAGCGAGCCAGGTTCGGTGGGCACGCCACGCACTTGCGTAAGGCCGCTGTCACGCAAAGCCAGCAGCCATTGCAGCAGGGCTTTCGGGTCTTCCATCAGCGCTGCGTAGTCGAATACGGGCAGCTCGAACGTACGGTCCCACAGCAGGGATTTCGGTTTGGCAGCCCGGCGTTCGGCGCGGGACTCATCGTCGTAGGCGTGCGCCCGCAACCATCCGGGATCGTATTGGCTGCGATGCCCGCCGCTCCATTCCACTGTCAGCAGACCCTGGTCGATACGCGCACTGAGGGCCGTGAGGTGTTCGTCCACATCGACGATTTCCAGCACCTGTTCACGGGTCACGCTGTAGACGCAAACAGGGCACGGGCAGTTGTCCCGCAGCCACTGGTGATGAAACGGGCTGACCCGCCCATCGGCCCATCGCACACTGAGGTGATCGCCGTGCACCTGCACATCGGCCAGGTCACTGATCAGTGGGTAAGTACGGAAGTCGGCAACAGCGGCGGCGGTTTGCATGGCGATTCCTTATTTTTGGGGTGGCAGTCCAATCACGCGGCCGAGCAGGGCGGGCTTCGGCAGGTCGGTTTGTTCGGCGCTGATGCTGGCAAGCCTGCCCAGCACCGCTTCACTGAATGGCGCCGAGTGCGGCCCGGCGAGGTCGACGTGGAGCAGCATCTGTTCGTTGCCCGCCAGCTCCTTTTCGTCGCCCACCAGGTGCAGGCTGTGATAGAGGTGCAGGCGCTTGCGGTCGTGGGCGATGAGTTGGGTGTGCACCTCGACGGCGGCGCCCAGTTTCACTTCGTGCAGGTAGTTGAGGTGCAACTCCAGGGTGAACAGCGAGTGGCCGCTGGCTTCGCGGTTTTCGCTGTCCAGGCCCAGGGTGTCCATCAGCGCATCAGTGGCGTAGCTGAAAATCAGCAGGTAGAACGCATCGCGCAGGTGGCCGTTGTAGTCGACCCACTCGGGGAGGATTTTGGTGGTGTAGGTGGTGAGTGCGGGCATGTCATGAATTCCGGGTATGTACTCGGTCAAATGTGGGAGCTGGCTTGCCTGCGATGGCGGCGGTGAATCCAACATCGCTATCGCAGGCAAGCCAGCTCCCACAGAAAATCAACAGCGGTTATTCGGCGAAGGTCATACCGTGTTTTTCCTTGGTGGTCTTCACCGCCTCCAGCACCGCCAGCAGGCAATCATCACGATAGCGCTCCAGCGCCGAAATGCTGTGCTTGCCCAACTGATCGCTGGTGCCGTCCACCACGTCGTCAATCAATTTGTCGGTCAATTCCGGCGCCGGCAGATAGGTCCACGGCAGCTGCAAGGCCGGGCCGAACTGCGCCATGAAGTGGCGCATCCCGGCATCACCGCCCGCCAGCGTATAGGTCAGGAACGTGCCCATGAACGACCAGCGCAAACCGGCGCCAAAGCGAATCGCATCATCGATCTCGCCGGTGGTTGCCACACCATCGTTCACCAGGTGCAACGCCTCACGCCACAGGGCTTCCAGCAGACGGTCAGCGATAAAACCGGGCACTTCCTTACGCACATGCAAAGGGCGCATGCCGAGGGATTCGTACACCTTGATTGCTGCCTGAATCGCTTCCGGCGCAGTGTTTTTGCCGCCTACCACTTCCACCAGCGGCAACAGGTAAACCGGGTTGAACGGATGCCCCACCACGCAACGTTCCGGGTGCGTGGAGCCTTCATAAAACTCGCTCGGCAACAGCCCCGAAGTACTCGAACCAATCAACGCATTCGACTTGGCCGCCGCGCTGATCTTGCTGTGTAACTCCAGCTTCAATTCCAGGCGTTCCGGGGCGCTTTCCTGGATGAAGTCGGCGTCTTTCACGCACTCTTCAATCGTGGCCACAAAGCGCAGGCGGTCTTGCGAGGCGCCGGGTGCAAGGCCTTGTTTCTCGAGTGCGCCCCAGGCATTCGCGACACGTTTGCGCAGGGCCGCTTCGGCACCAGGCGCCGGGTCCCAGGCCACCACATCCAGGCCGTGAGCCAGTGCGCGGGATACCCAGCCACTGCCGATAACGCCGCTGCCCAGCGCGGCGAAGGTTTTGATTTCAGTGATAAAGCTCATGGCAAATTCCTAAGAGAGTTCGGTGATTCTGTGTGAGAGCTAAGATCAAAATGTGGGAGCGGGCTTTCAGTTGATGCATTCGGTGGCTGATCCACCGCATTCGCGAGCAAGCCCGCTCCCACATTTGATTCGGTTCCTGCAGGGCGTCGTGCGGTGTGTCTTAGCCGCGCTTGGTCAGGCCCATCTTCACGCGGCCTTCGGCCGGGGTCATGACCCGCGCACCCAGGCGGCTGAGGATCTCGCTGGCGCGCTCCACCAACTGGCCGTTGGTCGCCAGCACGCCCTTGTCCAGCCACAGGTTGTCTTCCAGGCCGACCCGCACATTGCCGCCCAGCAGCACTGCTTGCGCCGCCATCGGCATCTGCATGCGACCAATGCCGAAGCCGGCCCACACCGCGTCAGCCGGCAGGTTGTCGACCATGGCTTTCATGGTGGTGGTGTCGGCCGGCGCGCCCCACGGGATGCCCAGGCACAGCTGGAACAACGGGTTGTCGAGCAAGCCTTCCTTGATCATCTGCTTGGCGAACCACAGGTGACCGGTGTCGAAAATCTCCAGCTCGGCTTTAACGCCCAGCTCTTGAATACGTTTGGCGCCAGCCCGCAGCTGGGCCGGGGTGGAGACGTAAATGGTGTCGCCATCGCCGAAGTTCAGGGTGCCGCAGTCCAGGGTGCAGATTTCCGGCAGCAGCTCTTCCACGTGGGCCAGGCGGGTCAGCGGGCCCACCAGGTCGGTGTTGGGCCCGAATTCCATGGGGTTCTCGCCGCCACCGATTTCCAGGTCGCCACCCATGCCGGCGGTGAGGTTGACGATGATGTCGACGTCCGCCTCGCGGATGCGCTCCATCACTTCGCGGTACAGCGCCACGTCGCGGCTGAACTTGCCGGTCTCGGGGTCACGTACGTGGCAATGCACCACGGTGGCACCGGCCTTGGCCGCTTCCACCGCCGCGGCAGCGATTTGTTTCGGAGTGACCGGCACGTGAGGGCTTCTGGCGGTCGTGTCGCCAGCACCGGTGAGTGCGCAGGTGATGATGACGTCGTGGTTCATGAGGCAGGTTCCTTACAGGCGTGATTTTCAGGCGTAGTCATACCGTTCGCAGCCAGGAGCGGCTGCGAAACGGTGATTCAAGACAGGTTATTTGCTGGTCAATTGCAGGTTGGCTGCGGCGGGTTTGCCGTCGAAGGTGGTCACGCCTTCCAGCCAGCGCTGCTGGTCTTGCGGGTGATCCTTGAGCCATTGCCTGGCCGACTCGAAAGCGTCCTTGTGATCCAGCAGCGGCTGCATCATTCGGCTCTCGTCGGCGGCGGTGAAGGTCAGGTTGCTGAGCAACTTGTGCACGTTGGGGCATTGCTCGGCGTAGGTCGGCGAGGTGACGGACCACACGGTGGCCATGCCTTCGTTCGGGCCCAGCGCGTCATCACTGCCGGTGAGGTAAGTCATCGCCACGTTGACGTTCATCGGGTGCGGCGCCCAGCCGAAGAACACCACGGCCTCCTTGCGGCGCACGGCGCGGTCGACGGCGGCGAGCATGCCGGCCTCGCTGGATTCCACCAGTTGGAACTTGCCCAGGCCAAACTGATTCTTGGCGATCATCGCCTTGATCTGGGTGTTGGCGCCCGAGCCTGGTTCAATGCCGTAGATCTTGCCGCCCAGTTCTTTTTCAAACCTGGCGATGTCGGCGAAGGTCTTCAGGCCCTTGTCGGCCAGGTAAGTCGGCACCGCCAGGGTCGCGCGGGCGTCTTCCAGGGACGGCTTGTCGAGCACCTTGACCTGCTTGGCCTCGACAAACGGGGTGATGGTCTGGGTCATCAGCGGGTTCCAGTAGCCCAGGAACATGTCCAGGCGCTGGTCGCGAATCCCGGCAAAGATGATTTGCTGGGACGCGCTGGTCTGTTTGGTCTTGTAGCCGAGGCCGTCGAGCAACACTTGAGTCATGGCACTGGTGGCGATTACGTCGGTCCAGTTCACCACGCCCATGCGCACGTTCTGGCAAGAAGCCGCATCGGCTGCCATGACGTTGGTGCTCAAAATGGCGCTGGCGCTGAGTGCGAGCACACAGCGGCTGATCAGTCGGTTCATGGTGGTTCCCTCGGCAGGTTGTTATTGTGGGTTCCGGCGTCTTTGTGCACCGTGCAGCCAAGTTACGCAGCTTGGTCCCCGACAAAACGCACGGCGGCGACCAGCTCTTGCACTGCAGCGACCTGCCCCCTTGAATGACCGATTGAACTGGCGTATCACAGTGACCACGCTGTCCGTCCTACGAGAGCGCTCCATGTCCCAGGATTTCTACTTTCTGCTGATGCCGGGCTTCTCCGCCATCGGCTTTATCTCCGCGATCGAACCTTTACGTGTTGCCAATCGTTTTCGCGGCGAGCTGTACCGCTGGCACGTCTTGAGCGCCGACGGCGGCGCGGTGCTGGCGAGCAATGGCATGTCGGTCAACGCCGACGCCGCGCTGGAGCCGCTGAAGAAAGGCTCGACCTTACTGGTGGTGGCCGGCTTCGAACCGCTGAAGTTCGCCACGCCCGCACTGGAACACTGGCTGCGTCGCCTTGACCACGACGGCGTGACCCTGGGCGCCATCGACACCGGCGCCTGCGTACTCGCCGAAGCCGGCCTGCTCGACGGCCACCGCCTGACCCTGCACTGGGAAGCCATCGACGCCTTCAAGGAATCTTATCCACAGCTGACGGTGACCCAGGAGCTGTTCGAGATCGACCGCCGGCGCATCACCTCGGCGGGCGGCACCGCCTCCATAGACCTGATGCTCGACCTGATCAGCCAGGCCCACGGGCCCGAGTTGGCGATCCAGGTGTCCGAGCAATTCGTGCTCGGCCGCATCCGCCCGCGCAAAGACCACCAACGCATGCAGATCGCCACGCGCTACGGCATCAACAACAAGAAGTTGGTGCAGGTGATTGGGGAGATGGAACAGCACACGGAACCGCCGTTGAGCACACTGGCGCTGGCGGAGACGATCAAGGTCACGCGGCGGCAGTTGGAGCGCTTGTTTCGGCTGCACCTGAACGACACACCGAGCAACTTCTACCTGGGTTTGCGCCTGGAAAAGGCTCGGCAGTTGTTGCGCCAGAGCGACCTGAGCGTGCTGGAGGTGAGCATCGCCTGCGGGTTTGAATCGCCGTCGTATTTCACCCGCAGCTACCGGGCAAGGTTTGCCAAGTGCCCAAGGGAAGATCGGCGCCGGGAAGCGGTATGAACACCGCTCTTGAGAACAATGCAGATCAAATGTGGGAGCGCGAAAGCGGTGGATCAGTCGGTACATGTATTGACTGACACACCGCATTCGCGAGCAAGCCCGCTCCCACAGGAGATTTGTGGTGTGGCTTACTTCTTCAGCAGGGCTGAACACGCGGCCTTGTAAGCCTCATGCTGATACTTGTTCAGCGTCGCCGGCAGGGCAAAGTCGTGTTTCTTGTTCTGCGCATTGATGGTCTGCGGCGACAGCAGCGTCACTTCAACGCCCTCCAGCAACTGAAACACACCTTCAATCTTGAACGTGGTCGGGCCACCGGCGAATTCGCCTTTCTTGCTGCGCTTCTTGATGGCGATGCGGCTGATGCCGTTTTCCCGCACAAACGCGCTGACCTGAGCGGCGAAGGCCTTGACGTTGGCCGCCTCATCATCGTCTTCAAGGGCGATTTTCTTGGTGGCCAGGGCTGCATGGCTCAATGCCTGACCGTCGAGAGAGGCGACAGCAATAATGGCTTCGCTGCCTTTGATTTCGATGCCGCAGATTGTCATGAATAGCCTTGGTTCTGAGTAAAGAGTGGAGGGGATTGTCGCTTATTCCTGCCCAATCGACTCCAAAAACTCCGACCGTTCATCACTCATCCGCGCCAGACAATCATTCTGCTGGATCGCATATGCCTTGCTGCCCGCCACTGCCGGAAAGGTATCTACGGCGCAATCCGCATCACGTAACTTTTCCCACTTCTGCTGGGCATCCTTCAGACGAGCGGTAATGTCCGCCAGCTGCGTCTTGTTGCTGCCATAGGTCGAACCCATGCGTTCCAGCAAGCCCTGGTAGTTATCCTTGAGCAGTTGTTCGGCGGTGGTTTTGTTGTAGGTGGCGCATTCCAGGGTTTGCTTGTCGTTCTCGATGCCATCGCAGGGCGTGCTGTCGGTGTCTTCAGCGGCGTGTACGCCGGTTGCGATGAGTGCCAAAGCCAGGAAAATCGATTTCATTGCGCCGTCTCATATCAGTTGATGAGCAAATTCTGGCTCAAGCGTAAGACAAAGAACAGACACCCGTCAGAGATGTCATGTTGGCCTTTGTCGCGGATTGACGCTTTCGGCAATTCCCTTGTCGTTTTTGCACCCGGCTCCTTCTGCCCCGGGGCATATGCTGGCCCCAAAGCGCCGGCAGACGATTCGGCGCATGAATCGCCAATAAGGGGACGCCTGATGAGCCCAGCCGAATTGCACGCCGACAGCATCGTTATCGACGGGCTGATCATTGCCAAGTGGAACCGCGACCTGTTCGAAGACATGCGCAAGGGTGGCCTCACCGCTGCCAACTGCACCGTGTCGGTATGGGAAGGGTTCCAGGCCACCATTAACAACATCGTGGCCAGCCAGACCCTGATTCGCGAAAACAGCGACCTGGTGATCCCGGTGAAAACCACCGCCGATATCCGTCGCGCCAAGGAACAGGGCAAGACCGGCATCATCTTCGGCTTCCAGAACGCCCACGCGTTTGAAGACCAGCTCGGCTACGTCGAGATCTTCAAGCAGCTCGGGGTTGGCGTGGTGCAGATGTGCTACAACACCCAGAACCTGGTGGGCACCGGCTGCTATGAGCGCGATGGCGGCCTGTCGGGCTTCGGTCGCGAGGTCGTCGCCGAGATGAACCGCGTCGGCATCATGTGCGACCTGTCCCACGTGGGCTCCAAGACTTCCGAAGAAGTCATCCTCGAATCGAAAAAGCCGGTGTGCTACTCCCACTGCCTGCCTTCAGGCCTCAAAGAGCACCCGCGCAACAAGTCCGATGAAGAGCTGAAGTTCATCGCCGACCACGGTGGCTTTGTCGGCGTGACCATGTTCGCGCCGTTCCTGGCCAAGGGCATCGACTCGACCATCGACGACTACGCCGAAGCCATCGAATACACCATGAACATCGTGGGCGAAGACGCCATCGGCATCGGCACCGACTTCACCCAGGGCCATGGCCAGGATTTCTTCGAAATGCTGACCCACGACAAGGGCTACGCCCGCCGCCTGACCAGCTTCGGCAAGATCATCAACCCGCTGGGCATCCGCACCGTGGGCGAGTTCCCGAACCTCACCGAGACCCTGCTCAAGCGCGGCCATCCCGAGCGCGTGGTGCGCAAGATCATGGGCGAAAACTGGGTCAACGTCCTGAAGGACGTCTGGGGCGAATAAGCCACCACTCACGCCTCTTTTCCCCCAACCTTATGCGTCGGGGGCTTACCAAAGCATTTTCCGGAGTTAAGTTTCCATGGCCAAGATCGCCCCTCAATTGCCTATCGAAGTCGACAGCGAAACCGGTGTCTGGACCTCCGACGCCCTGCCGATGCTGTACGTGCCGCGCCATTTCTTCGTCAACAATCACATGGGGATCGAAGAAGTCCTGGGCAGCGAGGCCTACGCCGAGATCCTCTACAAGGCCGGCTACAAATCCGCCTGGCACTGGTGTGAAAAAGAAGCTGAATGCCACGGCCTGGAAGGCGTCGCAGTGTTCGAGCACTACATGAAGCGCCTGTCGCAGCGCGGCTGGGGCCTGTTCAAGATCCAGGACATCGACCTCGACAAAGGCACCGCCAGCGTCAAGCTCGAGCACTCGGCGTTCGTCTACGTGTACGGCAAGGTCGGGCGCAAGGTCGACTACATGTTCACCGGCTGGTTTGCCGGCGCGATGGACCAGATCCTCGAAGCCCGTGGCAGCAAGGTTCGCACCGTTGCGGAACAAGTTTACGGCGGCTCCGAAGAGGGCCACGACGACGGCCTGTTCACCGTCAAGCCGTTGTAAGTCGAGGACCCTGCCATGGCTTTCGAAGCAATGTTTGCGCCGATCCAGATCGGCAAACTGACCATCCGCAACCGCGTGCTCAGTACCGCCCACGCTGAGGTGTATGCCACCGACGGCGGCATGACCACCGACCGCTATGTGAAGTACTACGAAGAGAAAGCCAAGGGCGGGATCGGCCTGGCGATCTGCGGCGGTTCTTCCAGTGTCGCCATCGACAGCCCGCAAGGCTGGTGGAAGTCGGTGAACCTGGCGGATGACCGGATCATCCCGCACTTCCAGAACCTGGCCGACGCCATGCACAAGCATGGCGCCAAGATCATGATCCAGATTACCCACATGGGCCGTCGCTCGCGCTGGGACGGCGAGCATTGGCCCACGCTGCTGTCGCCTTCGGGCATCCGCGAGCCGGTGCACCGCGCCACCTGCAAGACCATCGAGCCTGAAGAAATCTGGCGGGTGATCGGCAACTACGCCACCGCTGCGGCACGGGCCAAGGCCGGTGGCCTGGACGGTGTGGAACTGTCGGCGGTGCACCAGCACATGATCGACCAGTTCTGGAGCCCTCGGGTCAACAAACGTACTGACGAATGGGGCGGCAGCTTCGAAAACCGCATGCGTTTCGGCCTTGAGGTGTTGAAGGCGGTACGCAAGGAAGTCGGCCCGGATTTCTGCGTCGGCATCCGTTTGTGCGGCGACGAATTCCATCCGGACGGCCTGTCCCACGAGGACATGAAACAGATCGCCAAGTACTACGACGACACCGGCATGCTCGACTTCATCGGCGTGGTCGGCTCGGGGTGCGACACCCACAACACCCTGGCCAACGTTATCCCGAACATGAGTTATCCACCGGAGCCGTTCCTGCACCTGGCGGCCGGCATCAAGGAAGTGGTCAAGGCCCCGGTGCTGCACGCGCAGAACATCAAGGACCCGAACCAGGCCACGCGCATCCTGGAAGGCGGCTACGTGGACATGGTCGGCATGACCCGCGCCCACATCGCCGACCCGCACCTGATCGCCAAGATCAAGATGGGCCAGATCGACCAGATCAAACAGTGCGTCGGCGCCAACTACTGCATCGACCGCCAGTACCAGGGCCTGGATGTGCTGTGCATCCAGAACGCCGCCACTTCCCGTGAATACATGGGCGTGCCGCACATCATCGAGAAATCCACCGGGCCAAAACGCAAAGTCGTGGTGGTGGGTGCCGGCCCGGCCGGGATGGAAGCGGCGCGGGTGGTTGCCGAACGTGGCCACGACGTGACGCTGTTCGAGAAGAAAGAATTTATCGGCGGGCAAATCACCACTGCATCGAAAGCCCCGCAGCGTGACCAGATTGCCGGGATCACCCGCTGGTTCCAGTTGGAACTGGCGCGCCTGAACGTCGACCTGCGCCTGGGCGTGGCGGCGGACGCGGCGACCATCCTCGACCTGCGCCCGGACGTGGTGGTGCTGGCGGTGGGCGGTCATCCGTTCCTGGAGCAAAACGAACACTGGGGCGCGGCTGAAGGCCTGGTGGTCAGCAGCTGGGACGTGCTCGACGGCAAGGTGGCGCCGGGCAAGAACGTGCTGGTGTACGACACCATCTGCGAGTTCACCGGCATGTCGGTGGCCGACTTCCTCGCGGACAAGGGCAGCCAGGTGGAGATCGTCACCGACGACATCAAGCCGGGCGTGGCCGTGGGCGGTACGTCGTTCCCGACGTACTACCGCAGCATGTACCCCAAGGAAGTGATCATGACCGGCGACATGATGCTGGAAAAGGTCTACCGCGAAGGCGACAAGCTGGTGGCGGTGCTGGAGAACGAATACACCGGGGCCAGGGAAGAGCGGGTGGTGGACCAGGTGGTGGTCGAGAACGGCGTGCGTCCGGACGAAGCGCTCTACTACGGGCTCAAGGCAGGCTCGCGCAACAAGGGCCAGATGGACATCGAGGCCCTGTTCGCGATCAAGCCGCAGCCGTGCCTGAGCGAGCCGGGCGAGGGGTACTTGCTGTTCCGCATTGGTGACTGCGTAGCCCAGCGTAATACCCACGCGGCCATCTATGACGCCCTGCGCCTGTGCAAGGATTTCTGACGAGGTGTACTCGGTCAAATGTGGGAGCGGGCTTGCTCGCGAAAGCGGTGTGTCAGCCACTGGATGCATCGACTGACACGCTGCCTTCGCGAGCAAGCCCGCTCCCACATTTCGGGCCAGTTTCACAGTAGACCTGTGTGGTCTTCGGGAGCTTCACCATGTTGAACACCCTTCTTCCCATCCTGCTCTTCGCCGCCCTGGGCCTTGCCGTCCTCGGCGCGCTGCGCCGGGTGAACATGTGGCGCCGCGGGAGGTCCTCCAAGGTCGACTTGCTCGGCGGCCTGTTGGCCATGCCCAAGCGCTACATGGTCGACCTGCACCATGTGGTCGCCCGCGACAAATACATCGCCAACACCCACGTCGCCACCGCCCTGGGCTTTGTGCTCTCGGCGCTGCTGGCGATCCTGGTGCACGGTTTCGGCCTGCATAACCGCATCCTCGGCTACGCCTTGCTGTTGGCTTCGGTGCTGATGTTTGTCGGCGCCACGTTCGTCTACCTGCGCCGTCGCAACCCGCCTGCACGCCTGTCGAAAGGCCCGTGGATGCGCCTGCCGAAAAGCCTGATGGCGTTCTCTGTGAGCTTCTTCCTGGTGACCTTGCCGGTGGCCGGGATTCTGCCGGCGGACTTCGGCGGCTGGCTGCTCGCCGCGCTGCTGAGCCTGGGCGTGTTGTGGGGCGTGTCGGAAATGTTCTTCGGCATGACCTGGGGCGGCCCGATGAAACACGCCTTCGCCGGTGCCCTGCACCTGGCCTGGCACCGCCGCGCCGAACGCTTCGGCGGCGGCCGTTCCACCGGTTTGAAACCCCTGGACCTCGCCGATAAAAGCGCGCCCCTGGGCGTGGAAAAACCGGTGGATTTCACCTGGAACCAACTGCTCGGCTTCGACGCCTGCGTGCAGTGCGGCAAGTGCGAAGCCGCGTGCCCGGCGTTCGCCGCCGGCCAGCCACTGAACCCGAAAAAACTTATCCAGGACATGGTCGTCGGCCTGGCCGGTGGCACCGACGCCAAGTTCGCCGGCAGCCCGTATCCGGGCAAAGCCATCGGCGAACACAGCGGCAACCCGCACCAGCCAATCGTCAATGGTCTGGTGGACGCCGAGACCCTGTGGTCCTGCACCACTTGCCGCGCCTGCGTGGAAGAGTGCCCGATGATGATCGAGCACGTGGACGCCATCGTCGACATGCGCCGCCACCTCACCCTGGAAAAAGGCGCGACCCCGAACAAGGGCGCCGAAGTCCTGGAAAACCTGATCGCCACCGACAACCCGGGCGGCTTCGCACCGGGCGGGCGGATGAACTGGGCGGCGGATTTGAACCTGCCCTTGCTCAGCGACAAGAAAACCGTCGACGTGCTCTTTTGGGTTGGCGACGGCGCGTTCGACATGCGCAACCAGCGCACCCTGCGCTCGTTCGTCAAAGTGCTGAAAGCCGCCAAGGTCGACTTCGCCGTACTGGGCCTTGAAGAGCGCGACAGCGGCGACGTGGCCCGGCGCCTGGGCGATGAAGCCACTTTCCAGCTGCTGGCCGCACGCAATATCCAGACCCTGGCCAAGTACAGCTTCAAGCGCATCGTCACCTGCGACCCCCACAGTTTCCACGTGCTGAAAAACGAATACGGCGCCTTCGGCGGCAACTACCTCGTGCAGCACCACAGCACCTACATGGCCGAACTGATCGACGCCGGCGCCCTGAACCTGGGCCAGCACAAAGGCAACAGCGTGACCTATCACGACCCGTGCTACCTGGGCCGCTACAACGGTGAGTACGAGGCACCGCGCCAAGTGCTGCGGGCGCTGGGGATCGAGGTCAAGGAAATGCAGCGCTCCGGTTTCCGCTCGCGCTGCTGCGGTGGCGGTGGCGGGGCGCCGATCACCGATATTCCCGGCAAGCAGCGGATTCCCGACATGCGCATGGAAGACATCCGCGAGACCGGTGCCGAACTGGTGGCCGTGGGTTGTCCACAGTGCACGGCGATGCTGGAAGGCGTGGTCGAACCGCGTCCCTTGATCAAGGACATTGCCGAACTGGTAGCTGACGCGTTGCTTGAAGACGCGGCACCGGCCAAGGCGCCGAAACGCGAACCTGCGGAGGTGCATTGATGAGCGACATTATCCGCCGCGACCCACGGGCCGAATGGATCGCCCGTAACCGCCTGCACCCGCTGCACGCGGCGATGCAGCCGGTGCAACACAGCTGGATGGGGCCCAATGGGGTCATCCGCAAGAACGTGCACGGTGTCGGTTTTATCGGCCCCAACGGCATCAAGCGTATTGACCGCAGCGGCGCCCAGCAGGGCGGCGCGGCCAAGCGTACGGCAGCGGTGGAAGTGCAGTTGCCGCTGCATCAGGTACCGGCGCCCGCTTTCTACATCAACGTGGTGCCGGACATGGTCGGCGGCCGCCTGAGCAGCCACGACCGCGACTTGCTGGGCCTGGCCCGGCAGCTGGCCGGCGACGACGGTGCGGTATTGGCCGTGGTGTTCGGCGAACACAAGGAAAACGCCTTCGCCACCGCCGGTGTGGATCGGCTGCTGGTGTTGGACAGGCATGAATTCGACGGTTATTCACCGGAGCAACGCGTCCAGGGCCTGCGGGCTGTGGATAACCAGTTCAACCCGCGCCACTGGTTGCTGCCGGACAGCCGCAGTGGCGGTGGTGAATTGGGGCGGCGTTTTGCCGCGAGCCTCAAGGAGCGCCCGGCCACGCGGGTCTGGCAGATCAAGGGCCAGGAATGTATTGGCCGTGCAGGCGCGGGTCAGGAGGATCTTGCCCGCCCACTGCCACGGATGATCCTGGCTGCGGCGGAGTGCGCCGATCCCGTCAGCGAAACCCGTCACGAAGTGCTGCCGGTGGAGTTATCCACAAGCCTGGCCCGCAGCCTTGCGCGTATCGAAGATTTGGGTGCGGTGGCCGTGGACCCGGCGGCGATTCCCATGGCCGAAGCCGAGTTTATTTTCTCCGGTGGCAACGGGGTCAAGGACTGGGCGCTGTTCCACCAGACTGCTGCCGCGTTGGGCGCCACCGAAGGTGCTTCGCGGGTGGCGGTGGATGACGGCTTCATGGCCCGGGATCGCCAGGTCGGCGCCAGCGGTACCTGGGTCACCGCGCGGGTTTACGTGGCGGTGGGGATTTCCGGGGCGATCCAGCACCTTCAAGGCATTGGTGCCTGCGACAAGGTGGTGGCGATCAACCTCGACCCGGGCTGCGACATGATCAAGCGTGCCGACCTGTCGGTGATCGGCGAAAGCGCCGCGATACTGCAAGCCTTGATCGTTGCGGTCGAGGCCTACCGCCACGGCGCCAAGCGCGATGCGGCTTAAGGAAATGGCCATGACGACGAATGTAATCAGCCTGGTGTCCATCGGTGCCCACCCGACTTCCGGCCGTCCACGCCGGGCCGAGCAAGACGCGCGCGCAGTGGAACTGGGCCTGCAACTGGCAGGGGATAACCTGCAAGTGCTGCACGCCGGCGACATCGGCGAACCCACCCTGCGCGCTTACCTGGGCATGGGCTTGCCGCAGTTGCACGTGCTTGAACAACCGGCCGGGGCAGACGCCTTGCCGGTGCTCGGCGACTATCTGCGGGACGCGGGCGCCCAAGTGGTGCTCACCGGCAGCCAGGCGGAAACTGGCGAAGGCTCGGGGATGTTGCCGTTCCTGCTGGCGGAACAACTGGGTTGGCCGCTGATTGTCGGCCTGGCCCAGGTGGAGTCCATCGAAGGCGGCGTGGCCCATGTGCTGCAAGCCTTGCCTCGTGGCCAACGGCGGCGGCTGAAGGTGCGCCTGCCGTTTATGGCCACGGTGGATAACGCGGCGCCCAAGCCACGGCAAAGCGCCTACGGCCCAGCGCAACGCGGTGAGCTGACGGCCCATGACGTCGAGGTGTTGGAGGATGAGTTATTCACAGGCGCTGTATTGCAGCCGGCCAAGCCTCGGCCCAAGCGCCTCAAGGTGATCAAGGCCAAAAGCGGTGCCGACCGGATGAAGGCTGCAACGGCCAAGGCCAGCGGCGGCGGTGGGCAGGTGCTCAAGGGTGTGAGCCCTGAGGCCGGTGCGGAAGCCATTCTCAAGTTGCTCATAGAAGAAGGTGTAGTGCGCTGATCCAATGTGGGAGCGGGCTTGCTCGCGAAGGCGGTGTGTCAGTCGGCGCATCTATTGACTGATCCACCGTATTCGCGAGCAAGCCCGCTCCCACACTGGTTTGCGGCGATTGCGGCTTTACCCACAATCCCTGTTAACCCGCCTGTGGATAACCTGTTCGCGGCTGTCCACACCCCATGCAAATCAAGCCCTCCAGCTCGCTGTACGAAAAACAACCAACCTAACTGACGGTTTTTCCTTGGGTTTTTCTGTGGATAAGGAAAATACCTGGCGTAGACTTGCCCCCAAAGTCTGTTGGTGCTTCTGTGGATAAGATGTTTGCTATCCGCTGTAGGCCATATAAAACGTGGCTTACAGTGTGTTGGTTAAAATATAGCCAATATCGCCGTTCCAGCTGAGTTTTGCTCTCAAAGCCGCGATTTTCCTCGGTTTAAGGCGGTTTTCCACAGATGGCCCAAAGTTGCCCCCAAAGTCTGTTGGCGCTTCTGTGGATAAGGTGTTTGCGTTCCTCTGTAGCCCATGCAGGACGTGGCTTTCAGGCTTTAGGTCAAAAAATGATCAATGTGGGATAAAACCGGTAACTTTGAATAAGTCACGGATTTTCTTGATTTTATTTCGACGGGAAAGCGCAGTTGCCCACAATTGCTGTGGGTGGCTTTGTGGATAAGTTGTTGGGCAATGGCTGGAAGTAAGGCGGGCAGCGGTCTGTCACGGTGTTGGATGAATTTTGTACAGTCACAAACCAGTGTGGGGGCCGGGCAAGCCCGGCTCCCACATTTTGATCGGCGGCGTGTCAGCCGGTTACTCGTGTACGGCGACGCCTTTCAGATACGGCGCTGGCGCCGCCCCCAGGTTGCTCAGCATCCGCTCGCTGTACCAGTCCACAAAGTTGACCACACCAAACTCATAGGTCTTGGAGTACGGCCCTGGCTGGTACGCGGTGGAGTTGATGCCGCGCTGGTTCTCTTCGGCCAGGCGACGGTCCTGGTCGTTGGTGGCGTCCCACACTTTGCGCATGCGCTCGACGTCGTAATCCACACCTTCCACGGCGTCCTTGTGCACGATCCACTTGGTGGTGACCATGGTTTCCTGGGCACTGATCGGCCACACGGTGAACACGATGATGTGGTCGCCCATGCAGTGGTTCCACGAGTGAGGCAGGTGCAGGATGCGCATCGAGCCCAGGTCCGGGTTCTTGATGCGGCCCATCAGCTTGTTGCAGCCTTGCTTGCCGTCGAGGGTCATCGACACGGTGCCCTTGAGCAGCGGCATGCGCACGATGCGGTTACGCAGGCCGAAGCTGGCGTGGGCGTAAGGGATCTTTTCGGCATCCCAGGCGGCGGCGGAGGCGGCCACGTGGTCCTTGAAGGCCTGGTCGGCCCGCGGGTCGGTAACGTCGTCCCATTCCAGCAGGGTTTTCAACAGTTCCGGGTGCGACGCGTTGCAGTGGTAGCACTCGCGGTTGTTTTCCAGCACCAGCTTCCAGTTGGCTTTTTCAAACAAGGTGGTCTGGATCGCCACCTTGGTGTTCTCCATGTCGTAGGGTTCCATGTAGTGGCTCAAGGTCGACAGGAAGTCGTCGATGGCCGGCGGGTTCTCCGACAGGCTGATAAAGATGTAGCCACCGGCGGTCTTCACATTCACCGGCTTGAGGCCGTATTGCTTCATGTCGAAGTCGGCGCCCATTTCGGTACCGGCGAACAGCAGGCGGCCGTCCAGTTCATAGGTCCACTGGTGGTAATGGCACACCAGCTTGGCGACCTTGCCCTTGTCGCTGGTGCACAGGCGCGAACCGCGGTGGCGACACACGTTATGGAACGCGTGCACCACGCCGTCGGCGCCACGGATCACGATGATCGGGTTCTTGCCCACTTGCAGGGTGATGTAGTTGCCCTTGGCGGGGATCTCGCAGGTCATGCCGGCGATCAACCACTCTTTCTGGAAAATTTCCTGCATGTCGATATCGAACAGCCGCTCATCAGAGTAAAACGGCTGTGGCAGCGAAAAGGTCCGCTCGCGTTCTTGCAGCATTTGCGCAGTGGCCTTGCGTGCGGGTTCCAGCGGATCGCCCAAGCTTAAGGTTGCGGTGACGTCCATCGTGTGTGTCCTCATGGCCATTCTGTGTGGCCGGCGAATAGTGGCTAGGTTTTGCAGCAAGGCGTAAAGAAAGCGTCTTTGTTGGGAGCGAGTGTGGGCCCCACAACGGCCAGAACCTTATCCATGAACGACATGGCCCACTCTGTTCCCGACGCGCAACCCCCGTGGTATGGGGGCTGGTCGCGATAAGTATGTGAATGTCGCAGATAGGTAAATGGGTGATTCGCGCGTTACGCAGAATCGCCACCATAAGGCCGATCACACGGCTATGGAGAACAGCATGTCCAACAGCTTCCTGAACCCGGTAACAACCCAGACCTGGGCCAATGGTCGGCACATCGTCCGTTGCGTCAAAGTCATCCAGGAAACCTGGGACGTGCGCACCTTCTGCTTTATGGCCGACCAGCCGATCCTGTTCTTTTTCAAGCCCGGGCAGTTCGTCACCCTGGAGCTGGAAATCGACGGCCAGCCGATCATGCGTTCGTACACTATTTCCAGTTCGCCGTCGGTGCCTTACAGCTTTTCGGTGACCATCAAGCGCGTGCCGGGCGGCAAGGTGTCCAACTGGTTGCATGACACGCTGCACGAAGGCCAGGAGCTGGCGGTGCACGGGCCGGTGGGTCTGTTCAATGCCATCGACTTCCCGAGCCCGAAAGTGCTGTACCTCAGTGGTGGTGTCGGTATTACCCCGGTGATGTCCATGGCGCGCTGGTTCTACGACACCAACGCCAACGTCGACATGACGTTTATCCACAGCGCCCGCTCGCCGAAAGACATCATTTACCACCGCGAGCTGGAGCACATGGCGTCGCGGATTGATAACTTCAGCCTGCACCTGATTTGCGAAAAACACGGCCTGGGTGAGCCCTGGGCCGGTTATCGCGGTTACCTGAACCACAAGATGCTCGAACTGATGGTGCCGGACTTCCTGGAGCGGGAAGTCTTCTGCTGCGGCCCGACGCCTTACATGAACGCGGTAAAGCGCCTGCTGGAAGCCGCCGGCTTCGACATGGCGCGTTATCACGAAGAATCCTTCGGCGCGACGCCACCGGAAGCCCGGGCCGACGCGGTGGAGCAAGCCGAACAAGCGGCGGATGCGCCGGAAATCGACCTGGCGGACCTGCATCAGGTGGAATTCATTGCCTCTGGCAAGAGCATCCGCGTGGCACCGGGCGAGACCGTTCACGCAGCGGCGGCCAAGCTTGGCCTGCTGATTCCGAAAGCTTGCGGCATGGGGATCTGTGGGACGTGCAAGGTGCTGAAGCTGGGCGGGGAGGTCGAGATGGACCACAACGGCGGGATCACCGAGGAAGATGAAGCTGAGGGTTACATCCTGTCGTGCTGCAGCGTGCCGAAGGGCGATGTGCGCATCGAGTTCTAATGATCGTTCCCACGCTCCGCGTGGGAATGTCTCCTTGGGCGCTCCGCGTCCCGCTGTGTGACGCGGAGCGTCACGGGCTGCGCTCCCACGCAGAGCGTGGGAACGATCAGGCTCAGCGCTGAATTTCAATCAGGCCATCCTGTCCTGCATAGTTGCGGGCGCTGGAATACCGCCAGTGCTCGGCCAAGTCCACACAGCCCCGCTTCACAGGTACCGATCGTTCCCACGCTCCGCGTGGG
>NZ_JACAPW010000051.1:0-50012 GCF_013385495.1 Pseudomonas sp. F8002
CCCATGACGGCGGCCCACGGTCCAAAGCCGGAGTGAGGGCACACCGAGCCTAGGCGAGGTGCCGAGTGGTGGGGCAAGAGCCTTTTGGTTACTTTTGGGCTCCTTTCAAAAGTGACCCGCTGTAAGAGCGGAACCAATACAAGCCATCACCCAAAAACGGATATGCCCCCAAAAAGAAGCATCACCCATTAGCCAGCTCTTCCAGATGATCCATCAACTCCTGCGGCTTAAGCACCAACACATCACTGTCCACCGCATCCAGCACTACCTCCGCCGTATTCCCGATCAACGCCCCGGAAATCCCGGTGCGCGCCACCGTACCAATGATGGTCACCGCCGCCTGCCACTTATGCGCCGCGTGAGGAATCAACACATCCGCCGGCCCTTCCTCGATATGCAGATGAGTGTCGTCAATATCAAACTCCGCCTGGAACGCCTTGCACTGCTCACGATAGCGTGCCTCGATCGTCTCCTTGAGCTGAAACACCGGATCCGCCGCCGACAGCATCGGCGACGGATGCGCACTGATCACATGCAACTGCGCCTTCGCCAAACTCGCGATATCAAAACCATGATCAATGATCGAGTTATGCAGCGCCTGGTGCTCCGCATCAGAGTTCCCCACATCAATCGCCGCCAGAATCACCCCGCCAGCCCAAGGCCTGGACGTCTTCACCAACAGCACCGGAGTAGGGCAGTAACGCATCAACTTCCAGTCGGCCGGCGTCAACAGCGCCTTTTTCAGCGGGCTGTCAGCGAAATGCTGCTTGACCACCAACCCACACCCCTCTGCCTGCTGCACATCGATGATGGTTTCATGCAGGCTGTCATTCCACGCCTGTTCGGTGGTGACGCTGTAGCCATCCTCCTGCAAACCGGCCTTCAGCAGGCTCAACATCGCCGAATGCTCGTGCTTCTTGTCACACACCAACAAATGCAAATGTGCCCCGGTGACGCCGGCAATCAGCTTGGCGCGCTTGAGGGCCAGGCTTTCCGAATGCTCAGGCTCGATGACCACCAGGATGCTGCGTATGGCTTGCATGGTCGGGTTCTCCAAAAAAGGGTGGGCGTGGAACAACTATAGTTGCTGCCCGGCACACGTCATGTTGATGCACATCAAGCCCGGTAGCTGGCGGTCTGCGGCGCGGTCGGTATAATCGCCGGCCTTTTGTGAATCTTTGCCCGTGAGCCCGATGAACCTGCCAGAAATCCACGAATTCCTCGGTTGCCGCACCCCCGACGGCTGGGTCCAGGCCGCGTTGGCCGACCAGGAAACCCTGCTGATCGACCACAAGAACTGTGAGTTCAAGGCCGCCAGCACCGCCTTGAGCCTGATCGCCAAGTACCATTCCCACGTCGACCTGATCAACCTGATGTCACGCCTGGCCCGGGAAGAACTGGTGCACCATGAGCAAGTCATGCGCCTGATGAAGAAGCGCAAGATCGAGCTGCGCCAGCTGTCCGCCGGCCGCTACGCTTCGGGTTTGCGCAAGGTGGTGCGCAGCCATGAACCGGTCAAACTGGTGGATACCCTGGTGGTCGGCGCGTTTATCGAAGCCCGCAGTTGCGAGCGTTTCGAAGCACTGGTGCCGCATTTGGACGAAGAACTCGGCAAGTTCTATTTCGGCCTGCTGAAAAGCGAGGCCCGGCATTTCCAGGGTTACCTGAAACTGGCTTACCAGTACGGCGACGCCAAGGACATCGCCCAGGTCATCGACCGTGTACGCGCCGCCGAGCAGGAACTGATCGAGTCACCGGACGTCGAGTTCCGCTTTCACAGCGGCGTGCCAGCCTGACGCAACCGCTGCACCGAGCAACGCGGTGATCCCGGCCAGTATCAGGATCACCGTCTGCGTCCCCAGCGGCGCCGCCAGCAGTGCGATCAGCAACCCGGCCAGCGGCTGCGAGAGGTTGTTGAGCAAGGTCAGCACGCCCACCGTCTTGCCAAAGTCCCGGGCCGGGATTACCCGTTGTCGGACGCTGCGGATGTACACGTTGAACATCTTGTCGAAACCGGTCAGCAGCAGGAAACCCACGGCATAAGCCCACACATTCGGGCTGATGGCCGTGATCAACGCTCCCACGGCAATCATCGAATACGACAAACCGCCCAGCACCTTGAGCGGCAGGGAAGCGCGCGCCAGGAAAAACAGGATGGCGATGGTCACCAGCGCGCCGGCCGCCTGCAACCCGGCGTAGGTGTCCTTGCCGGCGGCGTATTGGCCAATGACCATCGCGGCGGAAGTGGCGAGGGTGACGCCGATGATCAGGTTCACACCCACCGCCAGGGCGATAATCCTTTTCAGCTCCGGCAGGTCGCGGATATGCCCGAAGGCAACGCGCAACGGTTGCAACCAGATGTCGTTGTGCTGCTCGAAAGTTTCAAGATTGACCGTGGTGTGGCGTTGCCAGATGCGCATCGCCAGGTCCGCCAGCAGGAACAGCCCGGCAACCCCCAGCACGACCCAGTGCCAGGCCCAGACGCCCAACATCAGCGCCGCCACCAGCGGGCCCAGCACCAGCCCGGTCTGGTCGGCAATCTGCGAGTAGGACAAGGTCTTGGCGTAGGTGTAATGCTTGAAGATATGCGGCAGCAGCACCTCCCGGGCCATGATGCCCTGGGTGGTCAACACGCCGCACAGCGCCGAAAGCATGACAATCCAGTAAATCCCGTCGAACATTCCATACAGCAGCACCGCCGCCACACACGCCAGCGCCCGGTACACCTGGCTGATATGCAGGACGCGCACGGCGGGATATTTGTCGCACAACGCCCCGCACACCGGGAACGACAGGTACCGCGGCAAGGATTCGACAAAAAACGCCAGGCCCGCCCAGGACACGCTGTTGGTGGTCTGGAACACGATCAGCGGCACGATGAACAACAGAATCTGGTCGGCCAGGCGTGACAGAAACAACGAAATGAAGAAAGCCAGGTAATCCTTGCGCATGGTGTGCTCGTGTCCGTGAGTCAAATCGTCGTCAGTAGCCGGAGCCGGATTTATCCGTGAGATTGTGGCGCTCGTCGCCCTTGAGCGGCGGGTTGAATACGCTGACCAGCACCAGGTCCTGCTCCTTTCCGCCTCTTAGATAATGGCAGTCGTGTTGGTCCAGCGCATAAATATCACCGGGGCGGATCGGGTAGACGTTACCGTCCATATCTTCGACTTCACCCTCACCGGCGATGCAGTAGCAAGCCTCCAGATGATTACGGTATTGCAGCAGTGACTCGGTGCCGGCACGCACGACGGTGTGGCAGACGGTATAACCCATCCCGTCCTTTTCCGTCAGCAACCGATGGCTGGTGCCAGCGCCCCATTCGACAAAGTGCGCGGTGTTTTCAATGTCTGATTTGTGACGAACGAACATGGTTTTCTCCCGCTATGTAGGTAGAGGGCCATGATTCTCTTGTGTTTGTGGTGTTGTCATCAGCGACACTTCCGAAAAGCGTGTGGGGCGCATCTGGCAGACGGTACCGAGTTAAAGACTGCGGTGAAACTGTTAAAAACTCTTAAAAGCATGAAGCTTCGTCGGCCAGTGATGGCCAGCTGCTTTAGTCTGCCGGCTTGCCACCTATAATGCGCACACTTCAATCCGCGCGTGCACTGGAAATTTATGGATAACTTGGGTCTCGGCAAGGTCTTGCTCGTGGAGGACGATGAGAAGCTGGCAGGGCTGATCGCCCATTTCCTGTCCCAGCATGGCTTCGAGGTGCTGGCCGTGCACCGCGGCGATCTGGCGCTGGCGGCGTTCCTGGAGTTCAAGCCGAAGATCGTCGTGCTCGACCTGATGCTGCCCGGCCAGAGCGGCCTGCATGTGTGCCGTGAAATTCGCAACGTGTCCGACACGCCCATCGTGATCCTCACCGCCAAGGAAGACGACCTCGACCACATCCTCGGCCTGGAGTCCGGCGCCGATGATTATGTGATCAAGCCGATCAAGCCGCCTGTGCTGCTGGCTCGCCTGCGCGCCCTGCAACGTCGCCAGGCGCCGGAACCCACGGTGCGCGGCGCCCTTGAGTTCGGCCGCCTGGCCATCGACCGCAGTTGCCGGGTGGTGAGCCTGGGCGGGGAGAAGATCGACCTGACCACCATGGAATTCGAACTGCTGTGGTTGCTGGCCAGCGCCGCCGGGAAAATCCTCTCCCGCGATGACATCCTCAACCGCATGCGCGGCATTGCCTTTGACGGGCTCAACCGCAGCGTCGACGTGTACATCAGCAAGCTGCGCGGCAAGCTCAATGACAACCCCCGGGAACCGGTGTGCATCAAGACCATCTGGGGCAAGGGCTACCTGTTCAATCCGTTCGCCTGGGAGGTCTAGATGTTAAGGCTGTTTCTGCGTCTGTATATCATCCTGGCCATTGGCTTGGCCGGGGCGATCTGGCTGGTGAACTACACCTTCGATGAGCTGTTGCCGGAAGCCAACGAAACCTACAACCGCGAAGCCCTGCGCGGCCCGGCGTATGGGCTGGTGGAACAATTGCGGCCGGTGACGGGGGAAGCCCGCGCAGCCCGCCTGGCCGAGTTGCAACCGCACTATGGGCTGCGCCTGGCGCTGGTGCAGCGGGACAGGCTGAAACTGACCGAGCGTGAGCAGCAGCTGCTGGCCAGTGGCGAGTTGGTGGTGCGTGGGGATTTCATGGAGTTCATCTCCAACATCGACGGCGGCCACCAACTGCTGGAAATCAAACTGCCGGAAGAGCCCAAGTGGCTGTACATGTGGGCCTATGGCTTCCTCGGCCTGTGCCTGGCGATTGTCCTGTACTTCTGGGTTCGGCCCCATTGGCGTGACCTGGAGCATATCCGCCTGGCCGCGCAACGTTTCGGTGACAACGATCTCGGCTCGCGCATCCTGCTGCCGCGCCGTTCTACCGTGCGCGAGTTGGCGGGGCACTTCAACCAGATGGCCGAGCGCATTGAAAGCCTGATCGCCAACCAGCGCGAGTTGACCAACGCCGTGTCCCACGAGCTGCGTACGCCGATTGCGCGGCTGTCGTTTGAGCTCGACCAGCTCAAGCAACAGGCCGATCCACGGGAGAGCCGCGCACTGATCGCCGACATGTATGCCGACCTCGGCGAGCTGGAAGAAATGGTCTCGGAACTGTTGACCTACGCCAGCCTGGAACGCGGCGCCACGCAGATCACCCGGGAAAGCATCGAGGCCCACAGCTGGCTCGACAGTGTGATCGGCAGCGTCGCCCTGGAGGCCGAGGCGGCAGGCGTGCAGTTGCTGCTGCGCACCTGTGAAGTCGATTACATCCGTATCGAGCCGCGCTTTATGGCACGGGCGGTGATCAACCTGTTGCGCAATGCAATTCGCTATGCCGACCGGCGCGTGGAAGTGTCGCTGGTGAAGTTTGGCACCGGCTATGAAGTACGGGTCAATGACGACGGGCCCGGTGTGCCGGTGGAAGGGCGAGGGAAGATTTTCGAGCCGTTCCTGCGCCTGGACGCCAGCCGTGACCGCCGCACCGGTGGCTTCGGCCTCGGCCTGGCGCTGGTGCGGCGGGTGTGCCAATGGCATGGCGGGCAGGTTGAAGTGCTGGATTCGGAGTGGGGCGGGGCATCGTTTCGGATGACCTGGGCGTATGCCGAGTAATCATCCAGGAGCCATGGAGATCAAATGTGGGAGCGGGCTTGCTCGCGAAGGCGGTGAATCAGTCGCCGGATACATTGACTGAAACACCGCCTTCGCGAGCAAGCCCGCTCCCACATTTTGATTGGGTTACCAACGTTAGAACGTGTACTCGACCATCCCCATCACCGACGTCTGCAACCGCCGCTCCACAATCGGGCTCTGGCCTGCCTTGTCCGCCAGGTACTGCACATCCAGCAGCGTCGAAAACTGTGTGTGCTCGCTGATCGGCAAGCTCCACACCAGATTCATCCCGTTGCTGATGTTGCCGCCGCTGGCCTTGTAGGCCTTGAAGCGACTCTGTGCGGCCTGGCCGGTGGTGACACCGTACCAGGTCTGCAGGTAGTTGCTGTCGCCAAAATGGCTGCTGAGGCTGGCATCCAGCGAACCGTAGTCGCCGTCGTACAGGTTGGTGCCCAGGCTCAGCTCCAGGTGGGTGAACGCCTTGCCGGAATCCTTGTGATCATCTTCCTCAAGCGCATGCTCCAGGGTTGCGCCGAGAATCACTCCGCCCAGGTTATAGCTGCCACTGACACCCACCTGGGGGCGAGTCTTGATCTCGCCCATGCCCTTGAGTTTCTTCGAGCCCGGGCGCCCGGTCTTGCTTTCGTCCTTGCGTGAGCCGCTGGCGCCGACGTAGGCGCTGAAGCTCGCACCGCCGCCGTCATAACCCCAGCCCAGGCCCTTGTCGGTGTCGAGGAAAATCCCCCACGGGCTGACGATGGCCGCCCCCAGCACCGGCGCGGTGACTCGCTCGTCGCTGCCGCTGTAGCGGGGCAGGTTGGCCACGCCGGCCTTGAGGGTGTATTCCCAGTCGTCGGCCAGCAGGGTGTCGGCGCTGGCCAGCAGGCACAGCGACGTCAGGGACAGGCACAGGTGTTTTGAACGCATGATGGTCTTCATGTGAGGTCAGAGACTCAAGGGGTTGTGGGGAGAATCGGTACGTTTGAAGTGGTAGCCGGAGGCGCTCAGGCCGTTGACCTGACGACTCACGGTGTCGCCCAGGCCATAGCCGTTGCCGGCCAGCACCGCGTGGGCGTTGTCCACGGGCAGCAGGATGTAGTCGGTCAGCGGCTCGTCGTGCAGTTGGCCGCGGATCACCAGGAAGCCGTTCTCCAGGCGCACGCTGATGCCGCTCAGGGGCGCGTCGGGCTCATGGGTGTTGAGCACTTGATAGGTACCGATGGTGTCGGCCCAGGCATTGCTCAGCGGGGTCGGTTCGATGCGTTCGCCCACCGGGACGCGTTGGCCGTGGCTGCGGGCGGTGAGCATCTGGCGCCCTTGCACCGTTACCACATCCAGCTGCACACGGCCCAGTTCGCCGAGGTCCTTGAGCCAGAAGCCAAGGAATTTCTGTTGTGCCCGCAGCCAGCCCTGGCCGTCGCGCAGCAGTTCGAAACGGGTGTCGGCCAACTCGCCATACAGCTGGCCGTTTTCGTCCTTGATACGGAAGACACCCCAGGCCGTGGCGTAGAAACCCGCCAGGCGCCTGCGGTCGATCGCGGCGGGCACCTGGCGGATTTTCAGGCCATGGGCGGGCGCCTGGCAGTTGTCGGCACACACCGGGTCGCCGGTCTGGGCCTGGAGCATCAGGCGCAGGGTGTCGGTGGTCAGGGACACCACCATCTCTTCGGCGTTGCTGTCGTTGGCCATCACGATCACGGCCAGTTGCTGGTCCGGCAGCATCGTCAGTTGCGCCGCGAAATCATCCCCGCCACCGCTGTGCTGGAAGGTGCGAATGCCGGGGCCCACCGGCTCATCGCCGCAAGGGGCGAGAAACCACCCCAGGCCCATCTGGCAGTCGAAGTCCAGAGCGTTGCCGGTGTTTTGCTGGGTGAACATCTCGTCAATCGACTGGCTGCCCAGTACCTGTCTGTCTTTATAGAGGCCCCGGGCGAAGAGCATGCGCACGTAGTGGCTGAGGTCCTTGGGGCTGCTCCACAAGCCACCGGCCGCGAGGTCGCGCACCTGGGCGTCGGCGCTGACGGTGCCGTCTGCATAACCCCGGGCGCGAAAGCCCGGTTGCGCGCCGGTGCCGACGAAGCTCGACTGGTTCATCTCCAGGGGCTTGAGCAGGCTGCTTTGCAGTCGGGTTTCGAAATCCTGCCGACTGCTGCGTTCGATGGCGGCGCCGACCAGGGCGTAGCCGAGGTTGGAATAGGCCACCTGGGTCCCCGGTGGCGTGCTCAGCCAAACCCCTGAAATACGCATCGGCATCTGGCCCATGGCGAAGGTGTTGCGCACGTCCCGCAGGTGTTCGCTGGGCAGGCCGGACTGGTGGCTGAGCAGGCGGCGCAGGGTGATGTCGCGGTCGGCGGCAGCCTGGTCGGAATGAAAGCGCGAGCGTACGTAGAACTCCCGCAGCGTGTCCTGGATCGGGGCGTCGAGGGCCAGGCGCTGTTGCTCCACCAGTTGCAGGGCGGCGGTGGCGGTCAGCAGTTTGGAGAGGGCGCCGGCGCGGAACGCGGTGTTGGGGGTGACGGGTTTGCCCAGGGCCTTGTCGGCCAGGCCAAAGCCCTGGGCCCAGATCAGTTCCTGGCCGTTGACCAGGGCGATGGACAGGCCGGGTATGTTTTGCCTGGCCATTTCGCTGGGAATGCGTTTTTGCAGGTAGCGGATGATTGCGCTGTAGTCGCCCTTGGGAATGGGCGGCGGGGCCGGCGGCTGGCCGTGGCAGCCGAGGCTGCCCAGCAGGCAACCCAGCAGCGGAATACTGCGCAATGTGCGAAACATGATGAGCACCCGAGGGGTGGTTTGGATGCTCGAATGCTAGGGGCGGGCCGTCGATGAGTCTTTGTGAGCTTTGTCGGGAAACTGTCAAAGACTGTTAATCGGCTGCCGCGCCAGGCCGGTTTATTTCAACGCCGGATCTCCTGGGTTGAGCTTCTTCCACGACTGCATCACCACCTGCGCCTTGGGCTCTTTTCCGTTTTCCAGGTAGTACTGGATCAACGACAGCCGCGCATTGCGGTTATACGGCTGCAATGCCAGCAGCTTTTCCAGCTGTTCACAGGCCTGCTCCACGTGCCCGCTGTCATGCAGCGCCACCGCCAGTACATAGTTGTACTGCGGATTTGCGGGCTCCAGTCGCGCCGCTTCACGCAGGTGCGGCATGGCTTTGGCCGAATTCCCGGCGCGAATCAGCATCAACCCCTGGGTGTGCTGCAACAGTCCCGCCTCGGGGTGCTGCTTGAGGTTGTCCGCCACCAGCGTCCGTGCCTCCTCGGCACGACCGTTGGCCTCCAGCCATTGCGCCAGGGTCACCAGCGCCGGGAAGAAATCCGGGTCCCGCAGCAACGCGGTGCGCAGCTGCGCTTCTACCTTGTCGCCGCGACCGCTGGCCTGGTACAGCATCGCCAGGTTGAGATTGGCTTCGGCCCGCTCCAGCAAGCTCGACTGTACATTTTCGTATTCGGCGATCGCCTTGTCCCAGTCCGGCCCAAGGCCCTGGCCCGAGGCGCTCAGCAGGTCACGGGCGGCAATGATCCGCACCGCCAGCACCGGGTCCCGCAGCAACGGCCCATACAACGCTACCCGCTCAGGCGGCGGAAGGAATGCACTGATCGCCCGCACCGCGCTCTCACGTACTTGCGGCGCCGGGTTGCCAAGGTCCCTGGTCGCCAGTTTCAACGCCTGTTCACTCGGGTAGTTCGGCAGTTCAGCCAGCAGCGTCGCGCGCTGGATTGCCGGCAGGTTGTTGCGTGCCAACTGGTCATACAGCGCTTGCGCCGCGCCTGGCTGGCCACCACGGATCAGCAGCATACTTTCGGCGTAACGCGGTGCATGCTCGGGCTCGCTGGCACTCCAGAGCTTGAACTGTTCGCTGACCTTATCCCCGGGCCGGGGAATGCTGAAACTGTGGTCGTGCCGGAAGTCATTGCCCATGTAGAACTTCCCGGGCATGTGGCAATCGACGCAGAACGAACCGGGCTCGCCGGCCGCGTGGCGGGTGTGTTCGGGGGAGTCGTAGTTCTTGGCCTGCAACCCGCGACCATCCACCGTGGCCACGGCGGTTTTGCCCGCAGTGTTGTGGCATTGCAGGCACAGGCCATTGCCCGGTGCTTTCAGTTCGGCGCTGTGGGGGTTGTGGCAGTCACTGCAGCGCACGCCCTTGTCGGCCATTTTGCTTTGGGCGAACGAGCCGTGTTCGAACACTTCATCCTTGATCTTGCCGTCCAGCGCATACAGCTCGCGGGTCAGCACGCTGGGCAGGTAATCGTCCATCAGGCGTTTGCCGACGGTATAGCCGTCCCCCAGTGGCGCGCGGCGGGCGTGGCAGCGGGCGCAGGTTTCGATCTCGACGGTGGCGTCCTTGTCTTTCAAGTCCACGGCAAAGCCCGCGTGCAGCAGATCGCCTTTTTTCGCCGCCCACTCCACATGGTTCGACGCCGGGCCATGGCACGCCTGGCAGCCGACGCCCAGGCTGTTCCACTGGCTGTCGAAGCTGTTTTTGACGGCATCGAAATTGCGCTTGTAGCCGGTGGTGTGGCACTCCACGCACATGAAGTTGGCGTTCTGGCTGGGCTTGCTCCAATGCAGCGGGTTCTTGAAGTTCACGCCCTGGCCGGGGTAGAGGTGAAACCAGCGGTTCTTTTGCGTATCCCACGCCACGCCCAGGGCCTGCAAGCGCCCCTCGCCAACCTCGATCAAATACTGCTGCAATGGCGCGATGCCGAAGGTATAGGCGACCTTGAAATCCGCCGCCTTGCCGTCGGCGCCGGGCGTGTTGACCCAGAACTCATCGCCCCGGCGCGAGAACCGGGTGGTCTCACCCTCGCTGCTGAAGGACACATCGTTGAAGTCGGCCAGTACCGTCTCGGCGGTGGCGACCTGCATCGCCAACTGGTGGTGCGAGCCTTGCCAGTCCTTGACCTGTGCCTGGTGACAACCCTGGCACTGCTGCTCATCGACCATTTTTGCAGGCGGCAGAACGGCCACCGGCTTGACCACGGGGGCAGGCGCCGCCACCGGCAGCCGAGGCGTGCTGGCCTGGAGGAAAAACCAGATTCCGGCCATGGCCAACAGCAGCAGGGCGATCAGTACGGGATACAGGTAACGACTGGGGGAATCACGGCGAGGTACGGCTTTATTGTCAGGCTTGGGCATTACGACTTCCGATGTCCGATGCATTGACGCTCTGGTGGCGCGCTTAAGCTCTGTGCAGCTTTGACGTTGGGCGCTTGCCTGTCAAATAGTCGCTGTGAAATACCCCACAACCTGTGTTGTCTGCCGGGTTATTTTCCCAGAGTTGGCTATACCTACAGCTCAACGTTCCTTCGATGACAGCCAGGGAGTTCGACGATGAAGCTAGGACTAATGATCGGCACGGTGTGCATTGCCTCGATCGGGGTGATGGGGTGTTCCAGCAAGGTGACGCAGCCGGACGAGTATTCCGGGTTTCTCTCCGACTACAGCAACCTGAAGGAAGCCAAGTCCCCCTCAGGCGCTGACGTGATGCGCTGGGTGGACCCCAACCTGAACCTGAGCCGTTATACCGGCGTGTATATCGAGCCCACCCAGTTCTACCCCAAGCCACAAGCCACCACCAGGATTCCTGAAAGCACCTTGCAGGGCATCAACACCTACTACAACCAGGCGCTGAAGCGCGAGCTGGAAAAGTCCCTGCCACTGGCCAACGGGCCTGGCCCGGGCGTGATTGTCGTACGGGCGGCCATCACGGCCGTCAGCAGCAAGACCGAAAGCCTCAAGCCGTATGAGTACATTCCTGTCGCGCTGGTGGCCGCTGCGGTCAGCACCGGTACCGGGATTCGTGACCAGGAAACCACCCTGGGCACCGAGGCCCAGTTCCTCGATGGCGACAGCGGCAAGGTAATCGCCCAGGTCGTGCGTAAAGGCACCGGCAAGCCGTTGTCGAACGACTCCCAGGTGATGAAGGCCGATGACGTGAAAAGCGTGATCGACGGTTGGGCGTCGGACCTGCACCAGTCGTATCTGAAGCTGAAACGCTGATGTGTCAGGCCCGGGGTTCGCGCCCCGGGCCGCATGAGCCCCCGATTACTGGCCGATGAACCAGCGGTAATAAGGGTTGGCGCTGTCTTGTTGCAACACCGCCTGGATATCCCGGCCCCAGGCGGTGCGATCGCCGTCATAGGCATGCAGGCTGGCGCGATAGAACTGCATCAGGCGCTGCTGTTCGCCGGCCAGGGTACGGGTGAACGCCGGGTCCGCATTCAGCAATGGCGCAGGCACCCGCAGATCCAGCAGCGCCGGGAGCACCCGGGCGATCTCTTTGCTGCGTACCCACGGTGCGTATTCGATACGCGGCTGGTCATCGGTGACCGGCAGCGCAGTGCCCGCAAAACGCTCCAGGCCCTGGCGATCGGTGACCCAGGTGGCGAGCAGGGTTGCCGCGGAATCTATGCCTACATCACTCAGGGCGCTGCTGACGGTCGGTTGCTCAAAGCGCTGGCGAATCCGCGTGGCGTCCAGTTCGATGGGCTCCATGGAGCCCACCAGCAGCATTTCGTGGAATTCGCTGGTCCACAGCGTCGCGTACGGAAACACGTCGAGGAAGCTGCGCACCAGGGACTGTGAATCCTCGATGTTTTGCGTCGGCAGGGGCAGCCATTGGGCCAGCAGGCCGTTTTTCTCCAGGCGCCGGGCAGCCAATTGGTAGAAGTCGCGGGAATACAGGTTGACCACGCCAGCCGCCGACGGTGGCGGTGGTTCGAGGGTGATCAGGTCGTACGCCTGCGGGTTGCGCAGCAGTTCCTGGCGACCGTCCCGCAGACGCACGTCCACTCCCGGATCACTGGCAGCGTTGAAATTGCCCTTGAACAGCGGCGCCGCCTGGATCACCGATGGCAGCAACTCGGCGACTACCCGGTGCTCGAGCCCGGGATAACGCAGCAAGGCCCCGGCGGTAATCCCGGTGCCAAAGCCGATCACCAGCGCCGAGCGGGGCTCGCCGTTATGGATCAGCAGCGGCAGCAGTGCCTGGATCCGCATATAGCGCAGGGACGGCATGGCGTCGCCGGTGTTGGACACGCCCTGGATGTACAGGCGCTGAAAGCTGCGGGCGCCCTGGCCCTGGGTGACCACGGCGACGGTGGCGCCGCGACCTTCCTGGTAAAACGCCAGGCTCGCATTGCGTGCCCCGGGCAGCAGCTTGGCCAAGCGATCCACGGGCGTCAGTAAAGCTAAGGCCAGAGACAGCAAACCGAGAGCGACTACCGCCTGGCGCCGGCCTTTTTTCACCCCGTGGCCACGGCGCACGGCCATATAGCCCACGGCACCCGCGATCACCGCGAGCAAGCCCAGGGTACGCACCAGCCCAAGCCAGGGAATCAGCACAAAACCGCACAACATCACCCCGACAATCCCGCCGAGGGTATTGAATGCCACCACCGCGCCCACATCCCGGCCCACGTGCTCGCTGCCCACGCTCAAGCGCAGGGCCAGGGGAAAGGCTGCGCCAAGCAACAGGGTTGGCACAAACACGATGCACAGCGCGGCCACCGCAAAGCGTGCGCTCATGCCCGGCAGTTCGGCGCCGCCCAGGCTCAGCACCAGGGCTTCGGCCTGGGTTTGCAGCAGCACCAGCCAGCGGCCCAGCAGGGCGATCTCCAGCAAGGCCACCAACCCGGCACCGGCGATCAGCAGGCCGAAGATGCCCCATGGGTCGCGGACCCGCTCGACCCGCCGCGCCATCAACTGGCTGCCGATAAACAGCCCGGCCAGATACGTGGCGAGTACCACGGCAAACGCATAGGTGCGGGTGCTCATGAACTGCACGATGGACTGCGACCACACCACCTCGTAACCCAGGGCCACGCCACCGGCGACGGCGTACAGCACCAGGGCCAGGCGCGCCGGTTGCGCGCTGCGGGTGTGGCTGGTCGGCGCAGGCGTGTGATGCCGCACATACAACAGCGCGCCGACGGCGGCCAGCAGGTTGAGCATCGCGGCCACCAGGGCACTGCCGCGCACGCCGAACGTGACGATCAGCACGAAGGCGCTGAGCAAGGTGCCGGCAATTGCCCCGGCGGTGTTGGCCGCGTACAAGCGGCCACCGGCCTGGCCCAGGGCCTTGGGGTCGATGTCCAGCGAGCGCACCAGCACCGGCAAGGTGCCGCCCATCAGCAGGGCCGGGATGCCCACCAGCACAAATGGCAGGACCCAGGCCAGCAGGCCGACCTGTTGTTCCAGCCAGGCAAACGGGCTGGCGGCCATGCTCAGGGCCACGGTGGCAGCCAAGCCGAGCACGGCGACGAGAATTTCGAGGATTGCGTACAGCAGCAGCGGGCGTGACAGGCGATCGGCCCAGCGTCCGAACAGCAAGCCACCCAATGCCAGCCCGGCAAAAAACGCGCTGATGCCGGTGGTGATGGCGTACACCTCCACCCCCACGACCAGCGACAGTTGCTTGATCCACAGCACCTGGTACACGAGGGCAGCCATGCCGGAGATGAACAGCAGCAAGGCGGGAATCAGGGTGGTTGAGGTGTGAGCCAGTGCGGCAGGTTTGCTGGCGGTGCGTGACGACATTGCAGATAGCCTTATGGAAATACCGATCAAAGTGTGGCGAGGGAGCTTGCTCCCGCTGGGGTGCGAAGCGCCCCCAAAGCCAGACACCGCGACTTACCTGAAAAACCGCGCTGTCTGGATGGGGGCTGCTGTGCAGCCCAGCGGGAGCAAGCTCCCTCGCCACGGGTTGGGCGCCGCCCATAAGCGCGGCGCCGACGGCTATTGCCCCGGGTTAGCCTTCATTTTTTCCGCAATCTTCTTGTCCACGGCTTCGCGGATCTGGTCGATGCTGAAGCTGGCCGGTTTCTGGCTCGGCGGGTACTCGATGAACGTCTCGAGGAACTTCGCCGATTTGGTCACCGCCACCGCACCCAGGTAGATGTTTTTGGTGCTCCAGTCGTAGTACTGGTCAGACACCACATCCGCGCGCTCATACGGGTCCATCCTCAGGTTGAAGATTTTCGGCACCCGCAGTTGCACGAACGGCTCGCTCCACACCCGGAAACCGCCCGGCTGGCGCTGTTCGGCAAACACCACCTTCCAGTTGTCGAACCGCACTGCCACCAGTGCACCGTCATCGTTGAAATAGAAGAACTCGTTACGCGCGCCTTTGGGTTGCTGGCCGGTCAGGTAGGGCAGTTGGTTGTAGCCGTCCAGGTGCACCTTGAAGTTGGTACCGCCCGCCGTCGGAGCCCAGCCCTTGAGCAGTTTGTCCTTGACGTCCGCATCGCCTGCGGCGGCCAGCAGGGTAGGGAACCAGTCCATGCCCGAGACCATTTCGTTGGAAACTTCACCAGGCTTGATCTTGCCCGGCCAGCGGATGATCGCCGGCACCCGGTAGGCGCCTTCCCAGTTGGAGTCTTTCTCGTTGCGGAACGGCGTGGTTGCCGCATCCGGCCACGAGAACTGGTTCGGCCCGTTGTCGGTGGTGTAGACCACAATGGTGTTGTCGGCGATCTTCAGGTCGTCGAGGGTTTGCAGGAGTTTGCCCACATCGCCGTCATGCTCCAGCATGCCGTCGGCGTACTCGTTGCCGGGCATGCCGCTCTGGCCCTTCATCGAGTCACGCACGTGGGTGAACACGTGCATGCGCGTGGTGTTCATCCACACGAAGAACGGCTTGTGGGCTTCGGCCTGTTTCTTGATGAACGCCTGGGCGGCGGCCGTGGTTTCGTCGTCGATGGTCTCCATGCGTTTGGTGGTCAGGGCGCCGGTGTCTTCGATCTTGCCGTCGGCAAAACTGTGGATCACCCCGCGCGGGGTGTTGGCCTTGACGAAGTCGGCATCGTCCTTGGGCCAGTACGGGCGCTCTGGCTCTTCTTCGGCGTTGAGGTGGTACAGGTTGCCGAAGAACTCATCGAAACCGTGGTTGGTGGGCAGGTATTCATCCCGGTCGCCCAAGTGGTTCTTGCCGAATTGCCCGGTGGAGTAGCCCAGCCCCTTGAGCGCCTGGGCAATGGTGATATCGCGTTTTTGCAGGCCCACCGGCGCACCGGGAATGCCCACCTTGGACAAGCCAGTGCGCAACGGCGTCTGGCCTGTGATAAAGGATGAGCGCCCGGCGGTGCAGCTGTTCTCCGCGTAGTAGTCGGTGAACAGCATGCCTTCCTTGGCGATGCGGTCGATATTCGGGGTTTTGTAACCCACTACGCCCATGGAATAGGCGCTGATGTTGGTTTGCCCAATGTCATCGCCGAATATCACCAGGATATTCGGCTTGTCGGCGGCCCAGGCTGATGCCGAGACCCCCATCACCGATACCGCCACCAGGGCGAGTTTCGGCAGCCACTTGCGTAGGCGAGTCATATGACTTGCTCCTTTCTCGGCTTGAGTCGCATTGCCTGCGACCAACGTTTATTACAGTCCTTCGCGACGTCTTTGCTTATTGCACCTGCTGTTGCACAGCCGGCTCGAACGGGTAGATGCGCTTCCACTCGGTTGCCATGTCCACCACGGTCCAGCCTTTTGTCCTGGCTTCATCCAGCGCCTTGTCCAGGCGCCCGATGTGAGAGTTGCGGTCATAGGCCCACTCGCGCGTGGCGTCGGTGTGGTGCACCAGGCCCATGAAGCGTTTGCCCTGGCCGGCGGCTGTCCACTGGAGCATTTGCAGGTCGCCGTCGGAGTTGCCGAAGGCCAGGATCGGCCGGCGGCCAATGATCGAGTCGATGCTTTCCGGCTTGCCCGGGCCGTCATCGTTGTGGGCGAGCTTGGCGGTGCGCAGGACCTGCGGGGCGCCATCCTTGATCTGGAACGCGGTGACGAAGTTGGAGCCGATCACCTGTTCCGGCGGCACGCCGTAGACCACTTCGGCGAAGGCACGCATGAAGGCAGTATCCCCGCCGGAAACGATGTAGGTCTTGAATTGCTGGCTGCGCAGGTAGTCGAGCATCTCCAGCATCGGCTGGTAGATCATCTCGGTGTAGGGTTTGCCGGTTTTCGGGTGACGGGCCTGGGCGAGCCAGGTCTTGGCGTTGTCGATAAAGGCGTCGGTGGTGATCCCGGTATGGGTCGCGCCGATGATTTTCAGCAGGCCTTCCATGCCGCTTTGGGCCAGGGCCTGGTGATCGTTGTCGAGCACGGCCTTGAATGGCTGGGTGGTTTTCCACTCGGGATGCCGGGGGGCCAGGCGCTTGATTTCGTCGAAGGCAAACAGTACTTCGAAGTAGGCCGGCTGTTCGGTCCACAGGGTGCCGTCGTTATCGAATACGGCGATGCGTTCGGCGGGTTTTACATAGTCCATGGAGCCTTCGGTGGTCACGGCCTGGACGAATTCGATGATGTGTTGTTTGTTCGCGCCTTCGCTCCACGAGGGCAGCGGATCGGCCGCCAGCGCAGGCAGGCTTGTCAGCAGCAGAAGGGGCAAGACGCAACGCAGGGACGTCATGGGAAATCCTTTTCGCGACGGGGGTTCAGTGGTAGCAAGCGTAGTCGACGAAAGCGCCAGCGCAACGCCTCGCAGCCACGTCGCCACAGGGGTGGGAATCGTGGCCATAGGCCATGCACGAGGTACGCGGCCAGTACCAGCACCACCAGGGCAGCGCTCCAGGCCATGCCGTGCCGTGACAGTTGCCAGCTGTGCTGGCCGAGTTGCTTGAGGTCCTCGGCGATGGAAAACGTCGGGGTGTAGGCACTTGCGGCTTGCGCCTCGATGCTGATCTCGGGCACCCGCGTGAGTTGCAGGCGATGGTTGCGGCTGTCCCACCATTTCACGCTGATCGCCGGCAGTTGGTAGTGACCGGGCTGTTCGACGCGGTACACCTGCCGGTCGATGCGTTGGCCGCCGGTGATGTTGCCGCGGCCATCATCCAGGTTGCCGATGACCGGCGACTGCGGGTAGCGACGCAAGCCTTTTACCTGGGCCTGGTCAGGTGGCGGCAGTGACAGGCCGGGGGTGTTGTCGGCTTGCAGGGTGAGGGTGCGGGTGAGGGTGTCGCCGACCTTGAGCGGTGTAGTGGTGACCGCCTGGGTCAGGCGCAAACCATCGGCCACCAGCACAGTTTCCCCGGGTTCGAACCCCGGCGGCTGGGTCGCCTGGAATGACAGCGCCGCCGTTTGCGCATTCAACGGTGCGCTGGCCTGGCCGGGCTGGGCCTGCACCGTCAGGGCCGGGATGTTAAACGTCTGGGCCACGGACGGGGTGATGCGGTAGCGGTAGCGCATGCCGTAGAAGGTCTTGCCCTCGAGCACCTGGTTGACGTGTTCGGATTCACTGTCCGGCGCCTGCACCCGCGCGCCGGGCAACTGCAGCGGCGGCAGGCTGGCGGCGGCGGTGAACCAGGTGTCGGTCAATACATCGACCTGCAATTGCACTTGTTCGCCCACCACCACGTTGTTGCCAGGCACCAGTTGCGCCTGCACCTTCAATTGCGGTTCGGCCGCCCACAACGGAGCGGCGACCAGCAGCAACAGCCAGCAGAGCCGGTTCATGGCTGGGCTCCCTGGTCCTGCAGGCTGAACTTGCGCCGCAGGAAGTTCGCCGGGGAAGTTGTCAGGTTCTGCAGCCACAGCGCGTCGTTGCTCGCCTGTTCGGTCTGGATAGCCTTGCTCTTGCCCTTGCCGGCGGCCTTGTCGAACTTGACCGCATCAGGCTTGACCTCGGGGGCGTTGTCCGAGGCGTTCTCGGTGTCTTTCTTCAGGGCCAACGCCAGCGCCAGGTTGGCGCTGGCTTCGGGGAACTGCGGTTGCTGCTGCAAGGCTTGCTGGTAGGCGGTGATCGCGTCGTCGAACTTGAAGCGGCGCACGTGGATATTGCCCCGGTAGAACGCGGCCTGTGCGGTGTCGAGTTGGGCGAAGGTCGCCAGGGCCAGGTCGTAGTCGGCGGCATTGTAGGCGGCGACGCCCTTCCAGTAGGGGTCGACAAACAGCGCGGCAGCGGCGGGGTAGTGATGGTGTTCGAAGGCCCAGCGGCCTTGCTGGTCGCGGGTGAAGAACGCGTCGGTCAGGGCATTGGCCTCGGCGGGCGCAGGTTGCAGGAACGCCCCCAGCACCAGCACCGCCAGCCAGTTCAGGCTCCAGCCCCGGCGCACGCTGAACAACGCCAACAGCAGCAGCGGCCAGCACAGCCAGTAGCCAGCATCTTTCCATTGCAGGTTGCGCTGTTGTTCATCGGCGTTCTGGAAGTGCTGCTGGGCATGCAGTTCTACCCAGTCGAGGTCGTCATCGTTGAGGGTCAGGCTGCCCAGGGGCGCGTCGGTGGCCGCGGCCAGTTGCTTCAAGGCGTCGGCATCGAAGTTCACGCCGACCGCCAATACCAGCACCTGCAACGGGCTGTCCGCGAGGTGTTGTTTGAGCTGCGGCAGCTGCGCGAGGTCGGCGCCGTCGGTGATCAGCAACAGGCTGCCGGGGGCGTTTTCCGCCGCGAGCAAACGCTTGGACTGGTCGATCACTCCGGCCACATCCCGTCCGGGCTTGCTGATCAGGTCGGTGGCCAGGGCCTGGATAAAACTGTCGAGCAATGCCGGGTCGTCCGTCGGCGGCAATACCAGATGCGCGCTTCCGGCATACACCATCAACGCAGTACGCGCGCCCTGGCGGCGCTGCACCAGGTCCTGCAACTTGTGCTGGGCAGCTTGCAGCCGGGTAGGCGGCACGTCGGCGGTGTCCATCGACGGTGACAGGTCCAGGGCGATGATCAGCGGCGCGCGGTTTTCCAGGAAGTCGGGGCGGTCCTGTTCCCAGGTGGGGCCGGCACTGGCCAGTGCGCCGAAAATCAGCAGCGCGCTGACCAGATGCACCGGCCGCAGGCGATGGCGATCGGTCGGCGTCAACAGCAAATGTGGCAACAGGTGCGGCGCGATATTGCCCCGCAAGCGTCGTTGCAGGTCCTTGCTGCGGCGCCACAGCAGCGGCAGCAACAGGCCGAACAACGCCAGCAGCAGCCAGCCCGGGCGCAGGAAGTGGAAGTCACTGAGGTTGAACGCCATCGCGGACCTCCCGATGGCGCAGTCCCAGATGCGGCCACAAAGCGGCGATCAGGTGATACAGCGCCAGCACGGCGATGGCTGCCGCGAGTGGGATCCAGAACAGATCACGCTTGGGCTGGTGGCTCAGGGTGTTCACCTGATGCGGGGTGATCTGGTCGAGGGTGGCGTAGACCTGGTCCAGGGTGTCGCGGTTTTCGGCGCGCAAATAGCGCCCGCCGGTGGCCTCGGCAATCTGTTGCAGGGCGCTCAGGTTGACCTTGGATTCGCCCGAGGCGCCCGGGTCGCCAATGCCGATGGTGTGAATCACCACGCCCTTGGCCGCCGCCATCGAGGCCGCGTGATCGGGCGGGATCGCGCTGCTGGTTTCGTTGCCGTCGGTGAGCAGGATCAGCACCTTCTCTTGCTCATGGGCCTGGTCCAGCAGTTTCAGGCTCAGGCCGATGGCATCGCCAATCGCGGTATTGGGCCCGGCCATGCCGATGCCGCTGTCATCCAGCAGCAGCGACAGGCTGGCGTGATCGAGGGTCAACGGCGCCTGGGGATAGGCACCGCTGCCAAACAGGATCAGGCCGATACGGTCGTCCTTGCGGCGCTGGATAAAGCCCTGCACCACCTGTTTGACGGCGGCCAGGCGGTTGATCTTCTGGCCATTGGCGTCGGTGAAGTCCTGGGTTTCCATGGACTGCGAGATGTCGATGGCCAGCATCAGGTCACGCACCGGCTGTTGGCGTTCGATGGGTTTTTCGATCCACACCGGGCGGGCAATGGCCAACACCAGCAGCGCCCACACCAGCAGGTTGAGCAGCAATTGCAGGCGATTGCTGCGGATGCCGCTGGCGGCGGGCGTCTGGCCTACGGCCCGGCTGAGGCTGGCAAAAAACGGCACACGCACGGCGCTGCGGGCTTCGCGGTATTCCGGCAGGTAACGGTAGGCCAGCCACGGCAACGGCAGCAGGAGCAACAGCCAGGGGTAATCAAGCTGCCACATGGTGATGCTCCACCCAGGCTTTGCACCGGGCCAACAACTGTTCACGTTGCGCGCTGGACATATCGGCTGCCCCATACGCCAGGCTCGCCAGTTGAAGGCTGAAATCCTCCGGCAGCGGCGTACCGCCATGGCGCAGCAGGAACGCCTGCCAGTCGGCCCCGCTCAAGGTTGGCACGCGCTGGTGTTCTTCGGGCGCAAGGGGCATCGACAGGGCCACGCGCTTGAGCAGTTCCGGCAGTTCGCGCAGGTCTTCGATCACCTTGAGGCGCGCCAGGGCTTCGCGGCGATAGGCATTGCGGCGCCAGCGCAACCAGGCGCGGACGCCCAGCACCAGCAGGGCAATCGCCAGCAAACAGAGCAGCACCCACCAGCCCCAGGTCTGCGGCCAGTAGCTGACCGGCGCCGGCAGGCCCAGCTCCTTGAGTTGTTCGATGCTCGGCACATTGGCGTTCATCGCCGCGCTCCATTGCGCCGGCCCAGCTCATCGCGCAGTTGGTCAACAGCAGGCAGCGCCGTGCTGATCATCAACAGCGGCACCTGGCTGCGGCGCAGCAGGCTGGCGACGTCTCTTAGGCGTCCGCCAAGAAAGTCCCCCAGGGGTTGGCGCACCTGGCGTTTCTGTACGGCGAGTTCCACCTGCAACTGGCCCTGGGTGACCATCAGGTGCCCGCTATCCGGCACGTTCAACGCCAGCGGGTCATAGACTTGCAGGGCGATCACATCGTTGTGGGCCGACAGCTGCCGCATCAATTGCAGAGTGCGGTCACCGGCCCCGGCGAAGTCGCTGACGATGCAGATCAGGTGGTCATGCCCGGCCAGCGCCAGGCACCGTTGCAGCACCTTGTCGAGTTGGCCGTCGGCTTCATGGTCCGGGTTGCCGGCGCTCAACGCGGCGTTCTGTTGGACGATGCGGCTGCACAAGGCTTCGACGCGCTTGCGGCTGCGCAACGGCGTCACACTGTCGATGTGCTCATCGTTGAACACCAGCCCGCCCACCCGGTCGCCGGCGTTGAACACCATCCATGCCGCCAGCGCGCCCAATTCGGCGGCGACGGCCGATTTGAAGCTGCGCACCGAACCGAAGAACATCGACATGCGCTGGTCGACCACGATGAGCGCTGGGCGGTCGCGCTCCTCGGTAAAGGTGCGGATCACCGGTTTGCCGGTACGCAGGGAGGCGCGCCAGTCCAGGTGACGCAGATCATCGCCGGGCTGGTAGCGACGCAGTTCATCGAAGTTCAAGCCGCGCCCGCGCAGCCGCGAGGCATGGTTGCCGGCGAGGATGCTGCCCTGGGGCTGGCGCGCGACGAAACTCAGGCCACGGGTCTGGAACTGCAGGGCCATCAACTGCCCCAGGGACACGTAGACCAGGCCGTCGGCGTTCATGCCGGGATCGCCACTTTATCCAGCAGGCGGTCCAGCACCTGGTCGGCCGTGACGCCATCGGCCACCGCGTCGTAGCTCAATTGCAGGCGGTGACGCAGCACCGGGTGCGCCACCGTGCGCACGTTGTCCGGGGTGACGAAGGCCTGGCCTTGCAGCCAGGCGTCGGCACGGGCGGCGCGGTCCAGGCCAATGCCGCCACGGGGGCTGGCGCCGAGGCTGATCCAGCGCGCCAGGTCGGCGTCGTAGTCGGCGGGATGGCGGGTGGCGTTGACCAGGTCGATCAAGTAGCGGTCGATGGCGGGGGACACCTGGATCGCGCTGACCTCCTTGCGGGCAGCGAAGATCACTTCGGGGGCGAGGGTGAAGCCCCGGGTCGCCGCTGTGGCGGCATGCTGTTCTTCTTCACGCAGCAGGCGCAGCACCTGACTTTCGTTGTCGGCGCTGGGGTAATCCAGCAGGACTTTCATCAGGAACCGGTCCATCTGCGCTTCCGGCAATGGGTAGGTGCCTTCCTGTTCGATGGGGTTTTGGGTGGCGACCACGATAAACAGCTCGGGCAGCGGATGGCTGGCGCCGGCTACGGTGATCTGGCGTTCTTCCATGGCTTCGAGCAAGGCCGCCTGGACCTTGGCCGGGGCGCGGTTGATTTCATCGGCGAGGATCAGGTTGCCGAACAACGGGCCTGGCTGGAAACGGATCTGGTTCTGGCCATCCACCTGGTGCAGCACCTCGGCGCCGGTGATGTCCGAGGGCAGCAGGTCGGGGGTGAACTGGATGCGACTCATCTTCGCATCCAGGTGCCGGGCCAGGGCCTTGACCGTGCGGGTCTTGGCCAGCCCCGGCAGGCTCTCCAGCAGCAGGTGACCATTGGCCAGCAGACCGATGAGGATCTGCCGGATGACCTGGTCCTGACCCAGCACGCTTTCGCCGATGCTGGCTTGCAGGGCGGTTAAATCGTTGAGCGTCGTCATCACAATCATCCTTGAAACGATGGGTCACCAGGGCGCGGCGACCACGATGTACTGCACGGAGCTGCCGACGTATTGCGGCTGGTACCACGTGGGCCCGCAGTGCTGGTAGGCCACGCCATTGGCGACCACCGAGACGCAATCCACCGGCACCGTGGTGACGCGCGTACCGATGGCGAGGAGGGTCGCCGTGGTCGCGCCGACCACCGCGGCGGTGGCCCATGGGTGGTACCAGTCATCGCCATGAGGGGGCGGCGGAGGAGGCGGTGGCATCGGGTAAGGATGTGGCCCCGGTTGTGGCCCGGGCCCCGGATGCGGCCCCGGCTCAGGATGAGGTCCTGGTTGTGGATGGGGCTCCGGGTGCGGTGGCATCGGCCGTGGTGCAGGCATCGGGCGCGGCGCCGGCATGGGCGGGCGGTAACCGCCACCGCCGCCATGGGGCACCACAAACGTGCGTGCGCCACCACCGCCGCGCAGTTGCCAGGCCTGGGCCGCCAGCGGATCGAACAGCGTCAGCAGCAAAGTCGCGGTCAGCACCGCCGCCATGCTTTTCATGGCTGTTCTCCCTGAGGCTCCAACTGTTGCAGGGGCACCGCGCGGGCGCCGGCCGGCGGGGTGAACTCAAAGTCGGCAGGCTTGGGCGGGCTGTTGAGCTGCCACAGGTAGTTGACGCTGTGCCGAGGGTGTTCGGCGGTGTCGCGGCGGCTGATCACCAATCGGCAGGGCAGCGGTTGCGCGCCCTGGCGAATCCACAATTGCCAGTCGATGTCCGGCTGGCGGTAGGCGTAGTGGGTGCAGGTCTGGCCGTCGATGGTTTCACTGCCGATCAGTACGGCGTTGCTGATGCCCACCTCCTTGGCGGTGCCGGGATGCCAGCGGAACAGGTCGGCCAGGGGCAGCTCGATGCCATAACGTTCACTCAGCTGGTCGAGCAACCCGCCGATATTCGCCGGTGCCGCCTGGTTGGCGAAGTAGCCGCTGCGGCTGTCGTACAGGGTGAAGCGCTGGCCGTTGTAGAACAGGCTGCGGCGCTCACCGTCGCTTTCCACCGAGACTTGCAGCTTGTCCGGCTGCATCGCTGCAAGGCGGGTCTGGTGGCTGAACTCGATGGTCTGGCCGTTCTCCAGCACCTGGTCGGTGTGGCTGTGGGCGTCGATGCGAAACTGCTGCAGGCTGCGCAGGTAGCCACCCATCTGCTCCAGGGCGGTGAGGGCCTTGGGTTCCAGCTCGTCGGCCAAAACGGTGTGAGGGGTGAGCAGCAAGCCTGCCAGCAATAGACGCGCGAGATGAATACGGGACATGGCGCACTCCGTTCATTCCGTGAAGGTGGCTCTCACCAGACGTACTGCAGGCGGAAGGTCCAGGTGTTCACATCGGGTGAACCGGTGCGCTCGGAGACCGTGTCGTTATAGGCGATCAGGCCGCCAAACTGGGGTGACAACATAAAACCCAGGCTGGCGCCCAGCAGGCCGTTTTCCTGTTTGTTGTCTTGCCAGTCGCCGTCGATCCTGCTTTCGCCGCCGCGGTTGTAGGTGGCGTCCAGCGACACCCAGAGTGCGCGGTTGATGGTGTAGCTGTAGTGACCCTCGATGGCATACAGCGGCTTTTGTTCCAGCTTGCTGTCGCCGTGGTAATCCTTGTTGTCGCCAAACAGCGAGACGTAGGTGTTGATTTCGAGCCAGGTCGGGCCAATCGGGGTGCCGAAGCCCAGTTCGGGCTTGAACACCCAGCGGTTGGAGCCGATGTTGATGATGCGGTCTTTATCGTAGTCGCCGGTGGGCATGGTCATCCACAGCGCACCGGTGAGGAACGTCTCGGGCTTCCAACTGGCGAATTCCTCGGCGGTCAATGCCGGGCCACCGAAGATGTTATGGGCGAACACAATCTGCGTGTCGCCCATGCCACCGTTGCGCTTGGTCCCACTGAAAAACTGGGCGTTGTCGAACGACGCCGAAACGTCGGCGTACGGCTGGATAAACTGGATGGCGCTGTTGCGCCCGTCGATGCCGAATGAACGGGCGTAGCGGAACAGGTAGAGGTCGGCGTTCAACGACAGGCCGTTGATGGGCAATGTCGTGTCGATCGGGGTGTTGGTGTCGACCCGGTTGTAGTAGCCGAACACCATGTTCAGATCCGTCGGGGTGTTCTGCCAATCCCTGGCATTGTCGGCAAACCCTATCCCTGGCATCAGTGCCAGCGTGGCGGCGGTAAACGCACTCAATTGACTACGTGAAACCATGGCTCTACTCCTTGTAAATGCCTGATGTCAGGGTGCAGCGGTACTACGTGACCAGGCGCTATTTGATCGGTGTGAGCGGTGGCAGCTTCCATTGGCCGTTACCCACTTCAGGCTTGGGCAGGTAAATGCGCAATACCGCGTAGAACGGGCCGGGCGGTGCTGGCAGCCAGTTGCTTTGTTCGGCTTTTGGTGGCTCGTGGTGGGCCACCAGCAGCGTCAGGCCGCCATCGGCATCGAGCTTGAAGTTGGGCAGCATCCGCGAGTTGAGCAGGTAGCGTTTCTTCAGGTTCGGCACCAGCAGCTTGGTCTTGGCGTCGTACATGGTCAGCGACCAGAACGCATCGGAGGGTGGCAACTGGCCCTTGTCGAAATGCAGGGTGTAGCTGTGGCGTGCGCCGTTGGCCGGTTTGCCCTCGCTGTCGACGAAGTAGCTCAGGTAGGCGGCTTCATCCGTGGAGTTGCCGAAGATGCCCATGTTGGCGCCGGCGTAGCGGTACAGGTAATTGTTCTGCAGGTGATCGCGGCTGCCGAACAGGTCACCGCTGGTAACCTGGTGCGTATCGACCTTGTCCTTTTTGAACGCCGCAAACTCGGCCTTGCCGTCGGCTATGCCGTCTTCCAGGGCCTTGCGTTGCTCGACGGTGAGGGCCTTGAGGTCAAACGGCTTGCCGGCTTCGACGCCGATCCTGGCAAAACGCGCCAGCACGTCTTTCTCGCTGTCCTGAGGCGCCGCATAGCCCAGCATGAAGTTCAGGTAGCGGAACAGGTGCACGCTGTCGCTCATGTTCGGGGTGGGCTTGGGCCAGGCGATTTTCGGCGGCTTGGTCGGTTTCGGCTGGTTCACATAGTTGCTGAGGGTCTGGACCTTGTAGCCGCCCTGGATCTGCTTGACCTTGGCCAGGTCCTTGTCATCGAACAATTGCGTGCGGTACAGCGCGTAAGCGATGTTGCTTTCGCTGTACACGACGCGGTCGATATTGGTGGGCTGCTGACCTTTCCAGCCGGGGCCGGCGATCATGTAGTGGCCACCGTTGTTGCCGGTGCTGCGGGTGCCCAGGTAGCCGAAGTTCTGGGTGTAGAGGTCGATCAACTGCACCGAGTAGTAGCGGTTGTCCTCGATCTTCGGCAGGGTCAGCACCACCGGCTCGGCGCGCAGGTCGAGCCAGACGAAGGAGTAGGGCGTGTCCGAATTCGGTGTAACGAACGCAGTGTCCTTGGGCGTGAACACCTGCGCGGTGTTGCCGATATGGTTGAACGGCGCCTTGTAGTTCGGCCCGGTCTTGTCGACGGCCTGGGTGTAGAGGGTCTTGTACATCTCCACCACGGGGAAGCCATAAAGGTAGGCTTCCTTGGCGATGGCCCTGGCTTCACTCGGCGTAGCGGTGAAATCGGCCCAGGCGCCGGTACTCATGAGAATCGAGAGGCTCGCCAACAGCAGGCGCGTCGGTTTTCGAATCATGTTGTTGCGTCCTTACTGAATCAGTCGGATATCGTCGAGTTTCCAGCTTTTATCGAAGTAGGCTTCAGTCGGCGCGTACAGTCGGAAATAGCTGAACCAGTGTTTGCCGGGCAGAGTTTGCACCCAGTTGCTCTCGAAGTCTTTTGGCGCGTGCGGTCCGAAGTAAAGATCTATCGATCCGTCGGCATTTTTCTTCAAATCCTGGCGTGAAGACAGGTCCGCTTTACGCTGTGGGTTGTCGATCAGGCAGCGGCTGTCGATGTCATACACGGTCATCGACCAGAACTGTTTGGCCGGCGGGTTGGCGCCGACATGCAGGGTGTAGGCCTTGCCGCCGTCGAGCCATTGGCCCTTGTTGTCGGTATAGGCGCCGAGGTACGTCTGGCCCAGGCCGGGGGTCTTGGAAACCATGCCTTTGGTGTTGGTGACCGCTTCATAGAACCAGGCGCTGCGTTCCCAGAGCTGGTCATAGTAGGTAACGCGCTGGGACGGTTCGGCGATATTGAGCACGGTGTCCCACTGCCGGTCTTTCCAGTACTGGGCCTGGGGGAAGCGTTTGGCGAAGGCATTGGCCTTGGCAATCAACTCGCCCATTTGTGCGCCTTGCTCCAGGGCCTGGCGTTGGCGTTCGTTGGGGTTGAAGGGTTTGTCCTTTTCGATGCCCAGGCTGGACAGCATGGCCATATAGAAGCGGTCACGCTCGTTGACGGGCTCTTTCTGGATAATCCCGTGCAGCCGTTCCCAGTAGGCCATGCCGCGCGGCTGGGTGCCGGACCAGGGCTTGCCGCCGGGAGACAGTAAGCGGGTTTTCGCCGGGTTGGCGCGCTGGGCGTAGGGGTACATCCTGAATTGCTCAACCAGCGCCTTGCCCTTGGCCGGGTCGGGGTCGAGTACGCGAAAACCCACCAGCACGTTCATGGTTTCCGATTTGGCCAGGTAATACTTGCCGGCATCGGCGGGTGGCTCCTGGCCGGGTGGCAACACCAGGTATTTGCCGCCCTTGCCCAGGTCGGGGCCGGTCTGACCCATGTCGATGATCGCCCGTTGCCAGAAGTCGCCAATCCCGCCGGCCGTGGGGCCTGGCGGCAACTCAATCACCAGCGGGCCGGTCTCGTTGAGGTCGACGAAGCCGAGGATATACGGTGTGGTGGCGTTGGCCGTGATCACGCCGAGCTTGTCTTCGTAGGTGGTCAGTACCATCAAGTCGCCGCTGCGGGCGCCAAGCTTGGTGCTGAATTCGTCCTGCCACTGGGCGTAGGACACCAGCGGCAGGGCCCAGAGAAAACTCTGGGTAGCCTGCTGGAAATCCAGCTCGCCATACAGCTTGGCGATTTCGCTGTGGGCCGGCAGTTCACCTTCCATGGTGATCGGACCGATGCGGGTGTCGAGGGTCTGTGCCTGTACAGCGGCAGCCAGGGTTAACAGGCAGAACCCGGCACTACGAATCAGAGCACGCATAAAAAATCCTTATTTCCCGAACGTGACGTTGATCCCGGCAAACAGGGTGAACTGCGGCAGGCCATCGCCTTTGCGGGCCACCGTCCATTGCGGTTCGAGGTAGGCGTTGAGGATGTTGCTGCCGGATTTCCAGGCTTTGCCGGCACCGAACCCGATAGGGATGTAATGGGTGTCGTTTTTCAGGTCGAACGTCCAGGTGCCGGTAGAGCGCAGGTACCAGCCCTTGGGCAGGTTGTGAATGATGAATGGCTGGAAGGTCGCGCTTTCGACATGGGCGCGGTCACTGTCCCCGGCAAACGAGCTTTGGTATTGCACCAGTGCGCCGAGCAAGCCGCGGGGCGAGGCGTCGATGGCCACCGCCGCCAGTCCGGCCTGCCACTTGCCGGTGCCCAATTCATCGTGCTCGGCGGTAGGTGCGGTGATTTGCGGGCCGATGCCCAACTGCACGCCATCGGTCTTGAGCAGGAAGATATCGAACAGATTCAGGTCGCCGATCCCGGTGGTGTAGCCACTGTGGGGGTCGGGGCGTGTGCTGATGGGCAACGTGGCGCGCAGCAACTGTGGCACCCCAATGAAGTCCGAGGGCGCAACAGGCAGTGTGCCGCGCAACAACATGTCGTTGGTATGGGCGTTAGTGTCGAATAACTTCGGGGTGTAATAGTCCTGCAGGTTTGCACCCGGTGCGAGGTTCAACGGGTTATTACTTTTGTTGGCGGTGTCGGCATTGTCGGCCTGAGCCGAAATTGCAGGCAACACTGAAGCCACCAGTACAACTGCCGGAATATACGATGACTTGAGCATGACCACTCCCCAATTCCCTGGTGATGTTCCCGATAGCGCGTTTGTGAAGGCTAGGGGGCTGTCCTTATTCACTATTGCGTGTAGGACATGTCGTTTGACGCTAGCAGTAAATTCCGCACTCGCTAGTCAATCGAAAGAATTAGTTGTTGGGTGTGGTCGCGATCACGGAGGCGTCCGCTGGGCGCAGACTGCATTGGAATGCCGTCACTGTGTAACGGCATTGGGGAATAGAGGGCTTCAGCAGACGGGCAGTATGGACTTGACCTTGTCACGTAACTGATCAATCGAGAACGGCTTGCCGATCACCTGCATATCGGCTGGCGAATCGATATTTTCGGCATAGCCGCTGGCGAACAGGATGGGCAGGGCGGGGCGTATTTCGCGGGCCTTGAGGGCCAGTTGCTTGCCGTCCATGTCCGGCAGGCCGACGTCGGTCATCATCAGGTCGATGGTCTGGTCGGTGTCTTGAACAATTTTCAAGGCTTCTTCGGCATCGGCCGCTTCAAGCACTTGGTACTCCAGCTCTTCGAGGACATCGACGATCAACATGCGCACGATGGCGTCGTCTTCGACTACAAGGATGGTGGAGGGGGCGGCTGACATAGTGGAGGTTCCCGAACAGTGGAAGGGGCAGGTCTTGGGCAATGGGAAGACCGTTTTCATCCTGAGTATTGTCGGTCCCGGCAAGTTCCCCAGATAAGCAAAACATTGTGCCGGTAACGGCTACAAATGTCGCGTATCACCGCCACTCACTTGCCCGGGGCTTGCTGGAACAACCAGCAGGCCCCGGGCAAGGTCTCAAGCTGCCGGTTTTATCGGTTAAAGGGATCCGTACACCAACCCATGAACCCGGCTCTGGTTCTCGCTTGCCTTGAATGTGCTGACCGTATATTCCGGGTTTGTCGGCGTCCCAAGCGCTCCCGGGATGAGCGGCGTCTTGCTGTTGGCCAGCGATTCCTTCATTCCTTTCTTCATGGCGTCCTCGGTTAGAAAATTGACCAATCCGAAATTGGGGTCGAAATAGAACCATTTTCGCGTGCCGCCTTCCACGATCACTCCCGCTGTCACCGCGTGGACAGGCGTGGCGACGATGAGTGTCTTGGACGTCGTCGCGTTGGCCAGGTCATCGATGATGGCCTGATAGGGCTTTTGAATCACGACTTCAGCTGAGTGCGGTCGCTTTCTGAAGTGATCCTGGGCTTCGCTCATGTCCTTGATGAACTTCGCCGATTTTGGGTTGGTGTCCTTGGTCGCCGCCGCGATGAAAAGCTTGTCGATGTACTCGTCCTGTTTTCCAACTGACGCGGCGTAGGCCATTGCGTTGGCTAACACGCCACACTCGCCTCCAGTCACCGTATCCACCTGGCTCAAATAGAAATTCTGTGGCATGCCCCTGAGGTTGGTGTCGGGGATGCTTTCAATTTCAGCTTTGTAGAACACATAGTTTTCAAGCCCGACCTCTGATCGTTTTTTGCCTATTGAACGTGCCAGGGTGCCAATTTTTTCGGGTTTTTCCTTCAGCGTCAGTGCCAGTTCCATGAGGTCTACGATATCCATGGAGTCCGAGTAACCCGGGATGTCATTCAGTACCCCCTTGTCGTAGCCATTTTTATACGCATCGATATCCGCTTTTCTTGCGCCCTCCTGCGTGGCCTTGAAGTCGTCGGACAATTGCTTGGAGGGGATATTGTTTGCCTTGGCGGCCGTCCCTCCGACAAAGTAATCCCAGAAGCTCTCAACGTTGTCCTGGATCACGGTCTGTGGCGTGAACCCCTTCAGCGGTGGGCCATAGGGTTGGTTCTTGAGGGCGTCGTACGCGTACCATTCGCCCTTGTTCAATACAGCGGAGGCTTCGACGGTTTGATCCGCCAGCTTGATGGTGCCGATAGCCGTGACGCCATGCTCCTTGCCGGCGGCTTTCAACAGGTCATGGCTGCCGGCTGCCCCCTTGAGTTTGTTTAGCCCGTTAATGCTTTTTTCGGCTACAAACTTGCCGCCCCGGTTAATCAGTCCTGCGCCTCCCACAAGCAAATCGCCCAAGCCGCCCACCGGGTTCAAGGCGCCGATGGTGGCGACACCGATCTTTTTGGCAACATTCAGCGCCTTGGCGCCTGCACTGAGGGCTTTTGTGCCAGCCTGTGCCGCTTTGGACGAACCCAGGCTGACAAAGCCCAGCAGGTCCAGCTGGAGGTCAATCGCCCCCTCCAGGTAATTACCCTTGGTAAAGTTGGCAATCGCTGACCGAAAGGGAATGAGGTCCAGGAAGAAGTTGGTCACCTTCCACTCGGTTTCCATTTGCTCGTCGAAGGTCGTGGCACCTTTGGCTTGCTTCACAACCTCCGCGTTGCCCAAGTCAAGGTTTTCAGCAAATGCATCTGCGATGTATTGAGTGCGGGCGCTGGCAAAGCTGTTGGGCGGCAGTGGGTTCGTGCCTGTATTGGCTGAACGCTCGGGCTCGCTGGCGCCGGAAGCGTCGAATTTCTTTATTCTGTTTTCTTTGATCGCCAGTTCCCAGGTGCTCGCAGAGAAACCCTGAGGCGTTACTTTTGTGATACTGCCTTTTTTTATGTCCAGCTTATAGGTAATGGGTTCCTTGCCACCCTCGACCTGTATCAACAGCTCATTTTTAATCGGTTTGAAAAGTGGCGTGACCAGGTTTGGGCCCAATTGATAAATAGAGGGCTGGTAAAAAGTGAGGTTGCCCTGCTCGATGTTTTTTCGATCTTCCAGCGGCAGCCTGGCAATCAGGTGCTTTACGGTGGTGGCAACCCCGTCGTTCAGCGACTTGATCGACGCTTCAAACTGCTTTTGAAATGTCTCGTTTACGTCGAACTTGAGCGACTTGCCTTCCAGTGCCTGGGTGATGCCTGGATCCTTGGATTCCCAGGGGTAATCTCCCAAGCCACTCATGGCGATGTCCAGCAACGAATGCAGGCCCGCAGGTGCGCGGTTTGGGTCGTAGAGCGGTACGCCAAACTGTTGTTGGCGGGTGTCCTTCACCGTCAGGGCCTTTTTTTCAAACGGCACATCATCGCCAAATCGCTCTTTAAGCTGGGCCAGTGCAATGGCCTTGCGGCTCGGGATATCGGTCTCCAGCAAGGTGGAGGCCTTCATGCGTTCATCCACCTGCTGAGTGAACTCGACGCGTATCGCTTCCAGCTGGTCGGGACTGTAGGCATCGTCGGGTTGTTTGCCAATAACGCCGTTGGCCACTGCCCAATCAATCAGCGCTGCCCTCTGTGCGCTTTGGGTCACGGCGGGCTCGGCGAGTGCAGCGCTTTCGGCCTTGAGCATCACTTGGGCGAAGGTCATGTTCGGTACCGAGCCCGGCGACTGCGCTTCAATCGACGCCGCCGCAACCGCCAGGTTGACCCAGGCCGGGCTGCCATAGGTCACGCTGGCCGGGATGTCTTTGATCAGGAACTCCGGGGCTGTTCTTGCCAGCAAGACGTAAGCACCCGCCTGGGCCATCTCGGGGCTCGTTCTGCCCTCGCTCGACAGGTGTGCGCTCAGCCCGTTGACGATGGTGGATGCCGGCTTGCCCCAATGTTCTTTACTGGCCACGTCGAAACCGGCCAGCTTGTTCCGTTGAGGCGCCTGGACTGACTCGTGATCCATCTGTGCACTGATGGCGGCCAGCAGGTAGTCGTAATGGCTGTTCTCGGTCTCGATCCCCTTGAGGCCGCGCTGCAGGGCCTGGCCCATCAGTTGGCCTTCGGGCGAGCTTAAAAGAAACTCGAGGATCTTCGCCGGGTCGTTCATGGCAGCCGCAGGAATGGGGTTCTGGTAGGCGAGAAAGTCCAGGACGCTCTTTGTCTGCATGACCAGAGGCTTATCGCCGAGGTGGTGGGAGTGGTTCATCGCAAGCAGCCGCAACTGATTTTGCTGTTTCTGATCCAGCGGCGTGGGCCAGGACAAGGCACCGCCCAGGTCAGCGAAAGGGTGGGCGGCGATCCTGACGGCTGCTTCCAGTTTCAGCTTGAGCAACTCGGCCTTGGAGGTTGGCAAAGGCACCCCGTTGGCATTCAGAAATGCCTCCAGGCTTTGGCTGACCCTGGTCCCCATGTCCATGGTCTTGTGATGGGACGAGTCCGGATGAATGGCCATTTGTGTGACCTTCAGGACGGACTGAACATAGGAGGCGGTGTCGTAGTCTTGCAGGGCCGGGGCAGCGAGGTTGATGGCGTCCAGCAGGTTCTGCCAGTTCTGCCGGTCGGCCATGGGCTGTTTCAGCACATCGGAGCGGCTGGCGGCTGATGCTGGCGCTGCTGCAACGGCAGGGGGCGTGGCTGGCTGGGGACTCAGGGACGATGCCCCGGAAGCAGGGGAGGAAAAGAATTGGGGTGCAGGCTGTTGCACGGAGAGGTTGCTGACATTTTGCATCGGTGGGTACCTGTTTTATTAGGAGATACGCGCCTTTTCCGAGGAGGTTCCCTGTTCCCCACGGCACCCCTTTGGGTGGGGCGGCCCACACACAACGTTCCAGGCTCACTTCGGTGCCCATGTAAGAAGGAAAGTCAATTGCTGAGTGTTAAAAACACATCCATTCGTCTATTTATCAATGGGTTATGTAATCCATATCGCTACGGGTAGCAGAAAAATAGCGCTCAGGCGCAACTTTGGGGCAAACTCCTCGTTTTTCCGTATTGGCCAAGGCATGCCCATGACTCCCGCGTCGTCTGTCGATGAGAAAAGCTTCCGTAAATTGCTGGGCCGCAACGTGGCACTGCCGTTGGGCGTTGGCGTGCTCAGCGCGGTGTTTTTCGTCGTTCTGATCACCTACCTGCTGTCGGTGATCCAGTGGGTCGAACACACCGACCGGGTAATCAACAATCTCAACGAAACCTCGAAACTGACCGTGGACCTGGAAACCGGCATGCGCGGCTTCCTGATTACCGGTGACGAGCATTTCCTCGACCCGTACGAAGTGGCCAAGCCGCGGATCATTTCCGACTTGCGCAACTTGCAGGCACTGGTGGCGGACAATCCGGAGCAGGTGGACCGGCTCAAGCGTCTGGAATCGTTGCAACAGGCGTGGAACACCTACGCCCAGTCGATGATTGACATGCAACGGCAAAACGGCGATTACCGCACCGCCGTGAAAGCCGGGCGTGGCAAGAGCCTGACGGACGAGATTCGCAAGGAGTACGACCGGGCGGTGGCGATGGAGCAACAGTTCCGCATCACCCGCAATGAAGACGTTACCCGCACCACGATCATCAGCGTCACCTTGTACCTGGTGTTTGTGCTCGGCCTGAGTGGCTTCCTGGCATATGTCGGCCGAAAGAATCTTCTAGAACTTTCAAACAGTTACAGCGAAAACCTGATGTCGCAGCAGAGGATCGCCAAGCGCCTCGAGCAGCAAGCCTGGTTGCGCAACGGCCAGACCGAGCTGGCCGAGCAGGTCCTTGGCCAACTGACGCTGAACCTGCTGGGGCGCAACATTTTGCAGTTCTTTGCCCAGTACATGGGCTCGGCGGTGGCGGCGTTGTACGTGCGTGAAGAGCACGGCGGCCTCACACGCGTGGCGACCTATGGCTTCTCCCGTGAGCAGGAGCAGCAGGAACAGTCGATCTACAACGACGAAGGCATCGTCGGCCAATCGGCCCGGCAGGACCGCCTGATTCGCCTGGACGATGTGCCGGTGGATTACTTCAAGGTCAGTTCCGGCCTCGGCGAAGGTGCGACCCGCAGCGTGCTGGTGGTACCGACCAGCGATGATGGCCGGGTCAACGGGGTGATCGAACTGGGTTTCCTGCGTGCACTCGATGACCGTGATGTCGAACTGCTGGAGTTGATTGCCGACAATATCGGCACCTCCATCGAAGCCGCGCGTTATCGCCAGCGCCTGCAAGAAGTGCTGGCCGAAACCCAGCAGCTCAATGAAGAGCTGCAAGTGCAGCAGGAAGAGCTCAAGACGGCCAACGAAGAGCTGGAAGAACAGTCGCGCATCCTCAAGGAGTCCCAGGCCCACCTGGAAACCCAGCAGGCGGAACTGGAACAGACCAACGAGCAACTCGCCGAACAGACCCAGACCCTGGCCGAGCAGCGCGATGCCATGGACCAGAAGAACGTCCAGCTCAACCGCGTACAGATCGAGCTGGAAGAGCGCGCCGACGAGTTGCAGCGCTCCAGCAAGTACAAGTCCGAATTCCTCGCCAACATGTCCCACGAGCTGCGCACGCCGCTGAACAGTTCGTTGATCCTGGCCAAGTTGCTGGCGGAGAACCCCCAGGAAAACCTCAGCGCCGAACAGGTCAAGTTTGCCGAGTCGATCTATTCGGCCGGCAACGACCTGCTCAACCTGATCAATGACATCCTCGACATTTCCAAGGTCGAGGCCGGCAAGCTGGAAATGCGCCCGGAGAACACCAGCGTTGCGCGCCTGGTGGATGGGCTGCGCGGCATGTTCGAGCCGCTGGCGGCCGACCGCAAGCTCGGGTTCCAGGTGGAGGTGCAGGAAGGCTCGCCACACATGCTGTTCACCGACCGCCAGCGCCTGGAGCAGATTCTGAAGAACCTGCTGTCCAACGCCATCAAGTTCACCGAGAAAGGTGAGGTCAGCCTGTCGGTATCCCGGGCACCGGGGGAGGGCATCGCCTTTACCGTACGCGACTCGGGGATTGGCATCGCCCCGGACCAGCAGGAAAGCATCTTCGAGGCGTTCCGCCAGGCCGATGGCACCACCAACCGTCGTTACGGCGGCACCGGCCTGGGCCTGTCGATTTCCCGGGACCTGGCGAACCTGCTGGGCGGCTATATCAGCGTCACCAGCGAACCTGGCCAGGGCAGTATCTTTACCCTGGTGGTGCCCGAGCACTATGTAGAGCGTGACGAAGACACCCCGGCGCTGGAACAGCCGCGCGCGGTAGTCCCTGTGCCTGCACCGGCGCCGATCAAGGTGTCGCCGATGCCGATCGCCCACGAAGCGCAGATACCGCGCTTTATCGATGACCGCGACAAGGCTCCGTTCGCCACGCGTTGCATCCTGGTGGTGGAAGATGAGCCCAACTTTGCCCGCATCCTCTTCGACCTCGCCCATGAACTGGGTTACCACTGCCTGGTGGCCCATGGCGCAGACGAAGGCTACGCGCTGGCGGAACAATACATTCCCGACGCGATCCTGCTGGACATGCGCCTGCCGGACCATTCCGGGCTGACGGTGCTGCAACGCCTCAAGGAACATGCCGGCACCCGCCACATCCCGGTGCACGTGATTTCCGTGGAAGACCGCGTCGAAGCCGCGATGCACATGGGCGCCGTCGGCTATGCGGTCAAGCCGACCACCCGCGAAGAGCTCAAGGATGTGTTCGCCCGCCTGGAAGCCAAGCTGACGCAGAAGGTCAAGCGTGTGCTGCTGGTGGAAGACGATGACCTTCAGCGAGACAGCATTGCCCGCCTGATCGGCGACGATGATATCGAGATCACCGCCGTAGGCTTCGCCCAGGAGGCCCTCGACCTGCTGCGCACCCACATCTACGACTGCATGATCATCGATCTCAAGCTGCCGGACATGCTCGGCAACGAGCTGCTCAAGCGCATGTCCATCGAGGACATCTGCTCGTTCCCGCCGGTGATCGTCTACACCGGGCGCAACCTGACCCGCGATGAAGAGGCCGAACTGCGCAAGTATTCGCGCTCGATCATCATCAAGGGCGCGCGTTCCCCCGAGCGCCTGCTGGACGAGGTGACACTCTTTCTGCACAAAGTCGAATCGCAGTTGTCCCATGAACGCCAGACAATGCTCAGGACTGCCCGCAGCCGCGACAAGGTGTTCGAGGGCCGCAAGATCCTGCTGGTGGATGACGATGTACGCAATATCTTCGCCCTGACCAGTGCCCTGGAGCACAAGGGCGCGATTGTCGTGATCGGCCGTAATGGCCGCGAGGCGATCGAGAAACTCAATGAAGTCGATGACATCGACCTGGTACTGATGGACGTGATGATGCCGGAGATGGACGGGTACGAGGCCACCGCCTTGATCCGCCAGGACCCGCGCTGGCGCAAACTGCCGATCATCGCGGTGACGGCCAAGGCCATGAAGGACGATCAGGAGCGCTGCCTGGCGGCAGGCTCCAACGATTACCTGGCCAAGCCCATCGACCTGGACCGGTTGTTTTCATTGATTCGCGTGTGGCTACCCAAGATGGAACGGATTTAATTGGAACGAAGCACTGACATCGAACTGCGCTTGTTGATTGAGGCGATTTACCTCAAGTACAGCTACGACTTTCGCGACTACTCCGGCGCTTCGGTCAAGCGCCGCGTGGCTCATGCGTTGCGTCAGTTCGACTGCGCCACCATCTCGGCCTTGCAGGAACGGGTGCTGCATGACCCGACGGCGTTCATGCAGTTGCTGCAGTTCCTGACGATTCCGGTCAGCGAAATGTTTCGCGACCCCTCGCACTTCCTGGCGATTCGCAAGGAAGTGGTGCCGCTGCTCAAGACCTACCCGTCGATCAAGATCTGGATCGCGGGCTGCAGTACCGGGGAGGAGGTGTATTCCATGGCCATCCTGTTGCGTGAGGAAGGCCTGCTGGAACGCACCATCATCTACGCCACCGACATCAATCCCCGGTCCCTGGAAAAAGCCAAGCAGGGGATTTTTTCCCTCGAGAACATCCGCGCCTATACCCACAACTACCAACAGGCCGGTGGCCAGCGTTCGTTTGCCGATTACTACACGGCGGCTTACGATCATGCGATCTTCGACAAGACCCTGCGGGAGAACGTGACGTTTGCCGATCACAGCCTGGCGACCGACAGCGTATTCTCCGAAACTCAATTAATTTCATGTCGCAACGTATTGATTTACTTCAATAAAAAGTTGCAGGATCGAGCGTTTGGATTGTTCCATGAGTCGCTGTGTCATCGCGGCTTCCTGGTGCTGGGCAGCAAGGAAACCCTGGATTTTTCCGCCTACAGCAAACAGTTCGAACCCCTGGTCAAGCAAGAACGGATCTACCGAAAATTATGAATGAAGCTACTGCCAGCCCGGTATCCGGGATCGAGGCCATTGTGATCGGCGCTTCCGCAGGCGGTGTCGAGGCATTGCTGAGCATTTTTGGCGAGCTGCCGGCGAGCTTCGGCCTGCCGATCATTACCGTGCTGCATTTGCCCGACGAGCGCCGCAGCCAGTTGGCGGAAGTGTTTGACCGTCGCGTATCGATGAAGGTGGTGGAAGCGCGGGACAAGGAAGTGATCCAGCCCGGTACCCTGTATTTTGCCGGCCCCGGTTATCACCTGTCGGTGGAGCACGACCGCAGCCTGTCACTGAGCCAGGAGGACCGCGTGCACCATTCCCGCCCGGCAATCGACTACCTGTTTGATTCAGCCGCCGATGTCTACGGCAAGGGGTTGCTGGCGATTTTGCTGACGGGGGCCAACCAGGACGGCGCCCGGGGCCTGGCCCACGTCAAGCAGAGCGGCGGTACCACGGTGGTGCAGGACCCTTTGGAGGCCCGCGTCGCCGTGATGCCCCGGGCCGCCCTGGCGCTGCATGAACCTGACCATATCCTCACCTTGAGCCGCATCGGCACCTTGCTGGCTTCCCTGGAATCCTCCCCATGTTAAGTACTGTCCAGGCCAAACTGCTGATCGTCGACGATCTGCCGGAAAACCTGCTGGCCCTTGAAGCGCTGATCAAGCGCGAGGACCGCCAGGTCTATAAGGCATTGAGCGCCGACGAGGCCTTGTCGCTGCTGCTGGAGCACGAGTTCGCCATGGCCATTCTCGATGTGCAGATGCCGGGCATGAACGGCTTCGAGCTGGCCGAGCTGATGCGCGGCACCGAAAAGACCAAGAACATTCCCATCGTGTTTGTCAGTGCTGCCGGCCGTGAGCTCAACTATGCGTTCAAGGGCTACGAAAGCGGCGCCGTGGATTTCCTGCACAAGCCGCTGGATATCCACGCGGTCAAGAGCAAGGTCAACGTATTCGTTGACCTGTACCGCCAGAGCAAGGCGATGAAGCAGCAGGTTGAAGCCCTGGAGCAAAGCCGGCGCGAGCAGGAAGCCTTGCTCACGCGCTTGCAGGCCACCCAGGCCGAACTGGAGCAGGCCGTGCGCATGCGCGATGACTTCATGTCGATCGTCGCCCACGAAGTGCGCACGCCCCTCAACGGGCTGATCCTGGAAACCCAGCTGCGCAAGATGCACCTTGCCCGGGACAACGCCGCGGCGTTTACCCTGGACAAGATGCACGCCATGGTCGACCGCGATGAGCGGCAGATCCAGAGCCTGATCCGCCTGATCGAAGACATGCTCGACGTGTCGCGCATTCGCACGGGCAAGCTGTCGATTCGCCCCGGTCGCTTTGACCTCACGCAACTGGTGCACAACCTGCTGGAAAATTTTGCGCCGCAGGTAGCGGCGGCAGAGTCTTCGGTGGCCTGGGTCCAGGAAGGGCCGGTGGTGGGCAACTGGGATGAATTCCGTATCGAACAGGTGGTGTCCAACCTGTTGACCAACGCCTTGCGCTACGGGGCCAAGAGCCCGGTGGAAGTTCGGGTGTACGCCGAGCATGGCGAAGCACGGGTAGAAGTACGTGACCACGGGATCGGCATCAGCGAAGACAACCAGAAGCGTATTTTCCAGCAGTTCGAGCGCGTGTCGGCCAACCATGCCGTGGCGGGCCTGGGCCTGGGGTTGTTTATCTCCGAGCAGATTATCGCGGCCCACGGCGGGACCATTGAAGTGGAAAGCCGGATAGGCGAGGGCGCGCTGTTCCGCGTCTGCCTGCCCCTGGAGGCCGGCGCATGAAATCAATCGCAAATCCGACGCAACCTCTGCGTGACCCCATGGTCGTATCAGCAGCAATTGACCGGACAAAGGCTTCCCATGAGTGAAGATGCACAAGATGTTGTACTGATCGTCGAAGATGACGAATCGATTATGTTTGTGTTGGGCGAGTACCTGTCGGGCCTGGGGTATCGGGTGTTGAAGGCGATTGACGGTGAGCAGGCGTTTGAAATCCTGGCCACCAAGCCGCACCTGGACCTGATGGTGACCGACTACCGCCTGCCTGGCGGCATTTCCGGGGTGCAGATCGCCGAGCCTGCGATCAAGCTGCGACCGGAATTGAAAGTGATCTTCATCAGCGGTTACCCGCAGGAGATTCTCGACTGCAACAGCCCGATCACCCGCAACGCCCCGATCCTGGCCAAGCCGTTTGACCTGGATACGTTGCAGGAACATATCCAGCGGCTGTTGGCTTGACCATCGGGTTCTGCCGCGGCTGATTGACCGTCAGAGTGCAGTCAGTACGAATACGTCAGTACCCTTTGGTCGTTATAACTTTGGCCCAGGGCACTGCCTATTCCGACCGGGGGCCTGGTCAAGTCTCCTCCCAGAAAAATAACTTTTCCGCCGCCTGTCAGGTCCTTGCAGCGCCAGTCGATTTGACAGGTATGGGCGCGTCATACAGCTTTTTAACATCCGGACCAAAAACACTGTTCTTTTCCTGCCAATCATCGGTATGGTCAAAAATCTGGAACTCCAACTTGTTCGAGTCAGTGCTGTGGGTTCTATATTGTGGAACCAGCTTTTTATCGCGGGTAAGTTTATCCAACGCCTTTTCCATGGCGTCTGCGCTCGAAAAATTGGCAACACCAAAGTTGGGGTCATAAAAATAGTAGGTTTTGCTTTCACCATCGATTTTTACGCCAGCCGCCATTGCGTGGCGTGGCGAGTCAATCATGACAGACTTTGAAACAGTGGAATCGGCCAGTTCATTGACCATGTTTTTAACTGATAACTGCCGTACGCATTGGCCTGCATGAAAGGCGCTTCGTGCACCCGTCTGGTTTTGGATCCTGGCGAGCCCGACGATAAAATCCCTGGAGGCCGGGTCATCTGGAAATGCTGCTGCGGTCAGCATATTCTTGATTAACATCTTTTCCTTGCCTTCCGCCATGGCAGTTGCCATCACGCGCGCAAGCGCCGCACACTGACCGTCACTCAGTTGCGCTGTTTGGGAAAAGTAGACGATTTGTGGCATCGGTATGACTTCCCCGAAGCGCGGTTCGATATTATCGATAAACCTGGCTGATCCAATCCGACCCAGTTCGTAGACAAGATCGTCATATTTTCTGACCAGCATCCCCACTTGCTCTGCCGTGAGGTTCTTGCCACCGACAAGTTTCATGATGTCCGGTACTTTCATATTATCCGAGAAGCCACTTATCGTCTGAGGGTCACCAGAAGAGTAACCGTGCTCAAAGGCGTCTTTTTGCGGACCGTTTCGATGAGCGTTAACAGTTTTTTTCCAGTTACTGACGGTGGCCTCATCCACTTTCCTGACAGTACCATCAGCGGTGGCCCATTTTCCGAGCTCTTCGGCGTCTATTTGTGCAGAAGGAACAAAGTCTGTCAGCGCAGTGCCATACGCTTTTCCAGAGACGGGGTCGTAGTGATGCCATTTGCCGTTCTGAAGAACAGCAGGCGCTTGCACGATGTCACCGCCTTGCTTGAATGTGCCCAATGAAGATGAATCGAAACGTTTGCTGGCACCCACGAGATCATAGCTACTGGCGGAGCTCAGAGTTTTAAACGTTGTTTTGACCTTTTTGACTCCGGTCTTCCCCAACGAGGCAATGCCGTTCAGGAGATCAGTGGCCCCATCCGCTGGATTGAGAGCGCCGATAGCCGCCCGTCCAATGATCTTCGCTACGCGAGCCGCCCTTGAAAGCGCTGATGCACCGGTCGCCAGCGCCCTTGTCCCCCGAGCCGCAGCGCCCAGGCCCACGACAAACCCGAACGCATCGAATGCCAGGTCAGTGATGCCCTCGGCAATATTGCCCTGTTGAAAGTTCTGGATGGCCGAGCGTAGCGGGATCAGGTTGAGCAGGAATTCCCTGGCAGTCTTATAGAAAGGCACTTCGGTGTCGAACGTCGTGATGCCCTTGGCCTCGGCCTCCAGCGCGCCGATGTCGACATTTTTTATCATCGCATCTGCAATGTAGCGGGTCTTCTCGCTCGCAAAGCTGTTTGGTGTCTCCGCCTGGTTTTTTTCCTCGGTGACGTCCGGTGAGTAGCTGCCGTCAGGCGTTACTTCTTCCAGCATAGTCCCGCGGCGGCTATGGCCATCGGCATACACCTGTGGCCCCAAAGGATAGTCTTTCAGTTCATCACGTTTGCGAATGCTGTTTTTTTGCAAGTCGATTTCATAAACATTTAAGTCACCGTCGAGCTCCGTTTTTACCAACAGCGTATTGTTGATTTTGGTTTCAGTGACGGTTTGGCTGAATCCGCTTTGACTGACGTTATATTCTTTGAAAGTGGTGATTTTTCCCTGTTCGATGTTTTTTCTATCCTCAAGGGGAAGCTTTGCAATCAGGTTTTTGACCTGAGTGCCCATCGCTTTTTCCGCAGAGGAAATATACGTGGGAAATTCCGTCCTGAACTTTTCATTGATATCGGGAAGGCGGTAGGCTTGGCCCTGAATATCGCGAATCTGGAACTTGGTGCTTGACGAACTCCAATCGTGGACTTCACTTGACCGGGCATGGAAGTACCCTCCCAGGTAAAGATCCAGCACCGAATAAGGGCCGGGGTAATCACGCAATTCCGGGACAATGGTGATGCTTTTTTCCTCGAATGGAATCCGATCACCAAAGACACGCTTGAGCTCCTGAAGAGCCATCTCCTTGCGGTCGGGAAAAGGCGCCGATTGGGCCCGCGAGGCATCGCTCAACTCGCCAACCTGAGCATTGAATGCGCTAATGACAGTGCGCATCTGATCACCGGTGTATTGATCCTGTGGGTCCACCGGGATGATACCGTTGGCAACCCCCCAATCTTTAAGTGCCTCCCGTTGAGCCATTTGTTCAACCTGGCGTTCCACGGCCGTGACGGGATCGAGATCGGCCCGTTCCATGACTTGCGCAAAGCTCATGCGCGCGGTGGAACCGGGTGCCTGGGCCTCAAGGCGTGCCACGGCAGTGCTGAAGCTCACCCAGGTATGAGAGCCGTAGGTGACCCCGTCGGGGATATTCTTGACCAAAAACGCGGGCGCACGGCGTGACAGCAACAAGTGGGCCGCAATGGGCGCCATTTCGGCGTTGGCACGGCCCTCGGCAATCAGGTGGTCGGCCAAGCCCTTGGCCACGGCTGAGGGGTGTTTGCCCCAGTGTTCAGAACGCGCCAGGTCAAAGCCGGCGACGCCTGTCCTGATCGGGTTCGAGGTGGTCCCTGCCTCGGATCCTTCCTCAAGGGATGCGCCCAGAGCCCCCAGGGTCCAATCGTTGATGCTCTCCGGGGTCGACACCCCGTTGAATTGTTGCAGCAGCGCCTGGCCCAGTGCCTGAGCCTTGGGTGTAGACAGAAGGTTTTCAATAAAACGCTGCGGATCGTCCCGCTCGTAGGATGTATAACGTTGATTGCGCGTCAGGTAGTCCAGCACCCCTTTACTCTCGTCATAAGTTTGCAGGCCGTCGATACCCAAGGTGTTTTGGCTCAGGGCATGTTTTATACCTTGCTGATCTTCACCGCTCAATGGAGTGGGCCAGGACAAGGCTCCGCCGAGATTGCCCAGGGTGGGTTGGGAAAGTGGAGGTGTGGTCAGTAACCGGGCAAGGTTGTACAGCTGATCGTGGTTATTAGGGATATCCCAACCGTTGTCGCCCAGGTATTTTACGAGGCTGATGGTGGCATCGTCCTGTAACCGCCGGTGGGGCGAGTCGATATGTAGCGTGATGGTGGCGTTGCTCAATTTATTGCGAATGAATTGCTCTTTTTGGATGTTGAGTGCCCTCGGGGTTAGATAACGATGGTCATGCAAAGGCAGGCTCAAACGAGGTGTCAGCGTTTCTGAGAGGTTTTCGGCCTCGACAATGATGTTCACCAGTTGAGAGACGACTTGTTGGTGATCGTGAGTCTCGCCCAGTTTGGACTTTTGGTACTTCAGGGCCTCTTCGGATCGCTTGTCTTCAGGCTGTGCAAGGTCAAAGGTTTTAGAGCGTTCAAGCTCCGCCGCTCGAGCCCCTGCGCCTTCTCTGTTTAACCCGCCGCGGCCTTCGCCATAAAAATCGGCGACTTGCCGGTAAGACGCTGACTCAGTATTGGTGGGGGAGTGAATATACGCAGAGTCTGACGTCAGTGCTTTGGCTGCCTGCATGATCGGCGCCATCATCGAAGTCCAGAGATAGCCTTCGTTGAAGCCAGAAAACCCCCTGCGTTGGCCGCCGACCATGGCCGCGATGGAATTATCCCTGTGATTGATCTCAATCGGCTTTGAAAGATCAATGCCCTGTTTTTTTGCCCAACTGACAAAGTGCGGGTTCTTCATCACATTGTGCAGGTGTGACCACCATTGACCGAACGTGGAAGTGGGGGGAATGTTTTCGATGTCATCAATCTGGCCGGTTCTTTGCGCCGTGCGCAGTATTTGCGCAAAAAGCCCGGCCAACTCGCTGTCGCCTTTAACCTGTGGGCTGGCGTGTGCGAGTTCCGGCGGCGGCTGATGCTCCGCTGAGCGCGTCCGGCGGGACAACGGCGGCTGGGCTTCGGAATTCAGGGGTAGTTGAAAATTGGGAGTCAGACGGGACGTGACAAGGGACATTGGATCGCTCGCTCATTGAGTAAGTGTAGGACACGCCTGGGGAAAATTTCGCTACCCCATACGTTGACCTTCGTACCCAAATCCGCCGTCACGATCCAATGCGACCAGCAACAAATGGTTGCCGTATATTGCTATGCCGGCCTCACGCCCGGATCATCTCGCGTACCTTCGCTGTCAACAAATCAAAGGTAAACGGCTTGGTGATCATCTGCATGCCCGGGTCGAGGAAACCACCCCGTACAGCCGCATGCTCTGCATAGCCGGTAATAAACAACACCTTCAACTCGGGCCGCACCTGCCGGCCGATTTCCGCCAGTTGCCGGCCGTTCATGCCGGGCAGGCCAACGTCGCTGATCAGCAGGTCAATGCGCTGGCTGGACTCGATGATCGGCATGGCACTGTCGGCATCACCGGCTTCGACGAAGGCATAGCCCAGTTCACTCAGCACGGCGCTGACCAGCACCCGCACGGCCGGGTCGTCCTCGACGATCAGCACGGTCTCGCCGGCATTGGCGAACGGCAGCAATGCCGGGTTGAGCGGTTCATCTGCAATGACCTCGCCGACATACCTCGGCAGGAACAGGCTGACGGTGGTGCCTTGGCCCACCACACTGTGGATCGACACATGCCCGTGGGATTGGCGCGCAAACCCGTAGATCATCGACAACCCCAGCCCGGTGCCCTGGCCGATGGGTTTGGTGGTGAAGAACGGGTCAAATGCACGGCTGATCACGCTCTCGGGCATGCCGCAGCCGGTGTCGCTGACGCTCAGTTCCACATAGTCGCCAGGGGTGAGGGTGCCGTAGGCTGCGGTAAACACACTGTCCAAGTGTCGGTTGGTGGTTTCCACCACCAGTTTGCCGCCGTTGGGCATCGCATCCCGGGCATTGATGGCGAGGTTGAGCAGGGCGCTTTCCAGCTGGTTGGGGTCGGCTTCGGCGGTCCAGAGTTGCTCGGTCAGGCGGATATCCAGGGCAATGCTTTCATTCAGGCTGCGTTGCAGCAGCTCACCCATGGAGCTCACCAGCTGATTGATCTGCACCGGTTTCGAATCCAGCGACTGGCGGCGGGAGAAGGCCAGCAGGCGGTGGGTCAGGGCTGCTGCGCGGTTGGCCGACGTGACACCCAGGTCGATCAGGCTGTCGAGGTCTTCGGTGCGGCCCCGAGCCACGCGCCTGCGCAGCAGTTCCAGGCTGCCGATGATGCCGGTCAGCATGTTGTTGAAGTCATGGGCGATGCCGCCGGTCAATTGGCCGACGGCTTCCATTTTCTGCGATTGGCGCAACGCTTCTTCGTTATTGCGCAACTGCGCCGTGCGTTCTTCCACCTGTTGCTCAAGGGTTTCCAGGGTGCTTTGCAGGCGCTGCTCGCTCTGGCTCAGGTCGATCAGCCGGTCGCGGGCCTCGTATTGCCGACGACGTCCGCGCAGCGCCGTGGTCACGAGGCTGATCAGGGTGATCGGGTGGAACGGGCGCTCCAGGAACGTCACGTTGCCCAGCAAGGTGCTCAGGTGCGACGAGCCATTCTGTTCGCTGCCGCCGTGGTGCGTCATCAGCACAATCGGCAGGTCTGACCACGCCGGTTGTTGATGCAGGTACGTGAGCAGCGGTTCCAGGTCGATACCGCGCAGGGCTTCGGCAGCAATGACCAGCAAGCCGGCACCGTGCTCCAGCTCCTCGCAGAGCATCTGCAAATGGCTGGCGATGATGCCGTTGAAACCAGCCTCATTGAGCATCATCAACGCCAGGGAGCTGTCGCGACCCAGGGGCGCCAGAATGATCGCCCGTTCGAAAATGGCCGGCAGGCCACTCATGAGCTTTCATCCTTGAGCAGCGGGTTGTCGGTGCCCATGTAGGTCGGTACGCCGCGCAATACACCCTGGAACGCATCAAGCGGTTCGCCGATGGTCATGCCACGACTGCCGATGCGGTATTCGCGAATGGTCGATTCGTGGCTGCCGGTGCGTTTCTTGATGATCGAAATCGCACGCCGCACCTTGCCCAGCGCTTCGAAGTAACGCAGCAGGATCACGGTGTCGGCCAGATAGGTAATGTCCACCGGCGCCTGCATGTCCCCCACCAGCCCGTGCTGGGCGACGGTCATGAAGGTCGCAGCGCCACGGCGGTTGAGGTACAGCAGCAGTTCGTGCATGTGCAGGATCAACGCGTTCTCTTCCGGCATCGCGGCCTGATAGCCATTGACGCTGTCGATCACCACGGTCTTGATCCCGCGTTCGTCCACACAGCGGCGCACCCGATGGGAGAACTCGCCGGGGGACAACTCGGCGGCGTCGACCTGTTCGATCAGCAGGTTGCCGGTGGCTTGCAGGGCCTCCAGGTCGATACCCATGTTCTTCATGCGCTCGAACAGCAGGCCCAGCTCTTCGTCAAAAATGAACAGCGCGGCTTTTTCGCCCCGGGAGACGGCTGCCGCGGCAAAGATCATCGAGATCAGCGATTTGCCGGTACCGGCCGGGCCCAGGATCAAGGTGCTGGAACCGGTCTCGATCCCGCCGCCCAACAGGGCGTCCATCTCGCGGATGCCGCTGGTGAGGGTCTGGCGGTTGTAGCCGCCACGGTGCTCGGCTGCCACCAGGCGCGGGAACACATGTACGCCGTCTTCCATGATGGTGAAGTCGTGAAAACCGCCGCGGTATTTCTGGCCACGGTACTTCACGATCCGCACGCGGCGGCGCTCGGCACCGTAGTTGGGGGTCAGTTCTTCGAGACGAATCACACCGTGGGCCACGCTGTGTACGGTCTTGTCGAGGGACTCGGTGGTCAGGTCGTCCAGCAGCAGCACGGTGGCGTCGTAGCGCACGAAGTAGTGCTTGATCGCCAGGATCTGCCGACGATAGCGCAGGGAGCTTTGCGCCAGCAGGCGGATTTCCGAAAGGCTGTCGATCACGACGCGGGTAGGCTTGACCCGTTCCACCACTTCGAAAATCTGCCGGGTGGCTTCGCCCAGCTCAAGGTCCGAGGAATACAGGAGGCTTTGCTGGTGCTCGGCGTTGAGCAGGCTTTCGGGGGGAGTCAGTTCAAAGATGTGAATGTGTTCGTCCAGGTCCCAACCATGGGACTTGGCACCCTGGCGCAACTCGCGCTCGGTTTCCGACAGGGTGATGTACAGCGATCGTTCGCCGTTTTTTGCGCCGGCCTGGAGGAAATGCAGGGCCACGGTGGTTTTACCGGTGCCGGGTTCACCTTCCAGCAGGAACAAATGGCTACGGGAAAGCCCTCCGGCAAGAATGTCGTCCAGACCTTCAATACCGGTGGCCGCCTTTGCTGTGAACAGCTCTTTGGATGTAGACAAGAAGTGCCCTCGGGTCACAAATAAGTAGTCGGCAGCGCCGTCTGGGGCGCGCCATATTTACTTGACCTTGGCGCCGTGTGGCGGTTCAACGTTTTGTATCAAATACCGCTTTTACAGGCCCTGTTGCAGCGCCGGGTCGTCCGGATTCTGCTGTTCAAGCTGTGCCAGCAGCACCTGCACATTCTGCAACTGGCCGGTTTCCTTCCAGTAATTGACCAGCAGCACCCTGGCTTTGCGATTGGCCGGGTTGCGCTGGATGATTTCTTCCAGCTGGCGCTGGGCGGCCTCCAGTTCCTGCTGGGCGTGCAGGGTGGTGGCCAGGTCGTAGCGGTAATCCTGGTTGTTCGGTTCGAGCTCCACCGCTCGGGACAGGCTGAGCAGGGCAAAGGCGCGCTCGCCATGGTGCAGCAGCCACATGCCCAGGGCATGTTGCAGGTAGGCCGAATCGGGGTGGGCCTGCAACTGTTTGGCCAGGAGTTGGCGGGACTCGTCGACCTTGCCCTGCTTGTCCAGCAGTTCAATTTGCGCGACCACGGCTTGCAGGTTGTCCGGTTGCAGGCGCATCGCCTGCTCCAGGGCGTTTTGTGCGTCGGGCAGCAGCGCGCTGTGAATGTACAGGCGTGCCAGCTGGATCCAGCCTTCGGGGCTTTCGGGTTGGCCCTTGAGCAGCTTTACGTATTCGTCGAGCACTTGCTGCAACGGGCCGAAGTACAGGCCCAGGGTATCCGGGGACAGCCCGAGCAAGGCATTGGCCGCGGCAAACCTGACGCTTTGCTCCGGGTCATCCAGCAGTGGCCCGAGCAACAGCGTGCGCTGGCCGCTGGGCACCAGGCCGACAATGCTGTGAATCGCCGCCTCGCGCACCATTGGCGCGTCGTTGGCCAGGTCCTTGTCCGCCAGCTTGAGGGCCTGGGGGCTGGGGTAGTTGGGCAGTTCGGCATGCAGGGCGGCGCGGCGCACATCGGAGAGGTCCGGGCGGCTCAACTGTTGATACAGCACCCGGGCAGCGCCGGGTTCACCGTTGTGCGCCTGTTTCAAGGCCTTGGCGTAACCATGGGCGATGGCCGGGGGCACCACCACCGGCGTGGTGCGGGTGAAATACCAGGTGATCAGCACAATAAACAACAGGGCGCACAGGCCGACGATGGAGTAACGGCGTGACTTTGACATGCAGGCGTCCGAAAGCTGGGCAGCTAGTGCAAAGCCATCAGCTTCGGTCAGGTTATCGCGAGTGTCAAACCCGCATCACGTCAGCACGAACTCAATCGGCTCAAGGGCCGGCGGCAGCGTGGTTTCGCCGAGGGCGGCGAGAATCTCGCGCTCCAGGGTGCGCACGATGGCGTTGCAGGGCAGGTCGTTTTCGTCGAAGCCGAACGGGTCTTCGAGGTCGTCGCCGATTTCGTCCAGGCCGAAGAAGGTGTAGCTGACGATGGCGGTGAACACCGGGGTCAGCCAGCCCAGCGGCTCGGCCATGGCGAAGGGCAGCAGGATACAGAACAGGTAGATGGTGCGGTGCAGCAGCAAGGTGTAGGGGAAGGGCAGCGGGGTGTGTTTGATCCGCTCACAGGAGGCCTGGACCTGGCTCAGGCCGTACAGCCGGGTTTCCAGTTGGGTGTAGCGCCAGTCGCTGATGTGGCCCTGTTCGGCGAGGTTCGAGCAGCGGGCGCCGAGGTCTTGCAGGATGCTGTCGGGCAGGTTCGGGTGGCCGGGTTCTGGGTTGGCCCACGGTTTGATCGCCTGGCTTTCGTCTTCCAGGCGCAGGCGGGCGATCAGGCCATGGGCGAAACCGCACAGGCTGCGCAGGACGTGTTTGCGTTCGGCAGGGTTGAGGACCTGGGTTTCGCGGATCAGTGAGCGGATCTCGATGATCATCTGGCCCAGTTGTTTGCGGCCTTCCCACCAGCGGTCGTAGCAGGCGTTGTTGCGAAAGCTCATGAAGATGGACAGTGACAGCCCCAGCAGTGTGAAGGGTGTGGCGTTGACCTTGGAGAAATAGGCCGGGTGCAGGGTTTCTACCAGCACGATGACTGAGGCCAGGAGGGTGACCAGCAGGCTGCGCAGCGCAATGCGTTTGGCGATCGAGCCCTTGAGGGAGAACAGGATGCCGAGCAGGTTGGGTTTGGGACGGACGATCATGGGCGGGCTTCTTGGGTGGCGCAGGCTGTCAGGTTAGAAGCATGTTTGTGTTGCGTCCAATTGCTTGGGCTGACTGGGTGATTGGTGGGGTCTATCGGGATTGAGTACATATCCGTTTTTTCGGTGACCAGAGCGAAAGCAGATCTGCTTTTCTGTGGGA
>NZ_JACAPW010000052.1:0-6068 GCF_013385495.1 Pseudomonas sp. F8002
GAAGAAACGGATATGTACACCATCACTCCGGCAAAGGAATCACCCGCAACGGCCGCACCGACTTATAAGAAAAACTCGAGTAAATCTCCTTAACACACGGCAACCCCTGCAACACCTCCCGCGCAAACTCCCCAAACGACTCCAGATCCTTCGCCACCACTTCCAACAAAAAATCATACCGCCCCGAAACGTTATGACACGCCACAATCTCGGGAATCTCCAGCAACCTTTGCTCAAACGCCCGGGCAACTTCCCGGGAGTGCGTATCCATCATGATGCTGACAAACGCCGTCACCCCATACCCCAGCGCCTTGGGCGACAGGATCGCCTGATAACCGCCGATCACCCCGCTGTCCTCAAGGTTCTTCACCCGCCGCCAACACGGCGAAGTCGTCAGCGACACCCGCTCCGCCAACTCCGCCACCGTCAACCGCGCATTACCCTGCAAGGCGTTTAAAAGTGCCTTGTCAGTCCGATCCAGATGCATGGGCATATCTTGCCTCAAAACGTCGTTTTTATTGTTTTTCATCCCAATCTACCGGCTTTTCCCAGCAAACTATGGAACGTTCGGCCGCCGTTATAAGCATAGCATTGTAGGAAATAAGGAGCGTCCGACCATGAAAAATAAACACAACACGTTCGGCTTTTCCACCCGCGCCATCCATCACGGCTATGACCCCCAGGACCACCACGGCGCCCTCGTGCCGCCCATCTACCTGTCGGCAACCTTCGCCTTCCCCACCGCCGAATACGGAGCCGCCTGCTTCGCCGGCGAAGAGAGCGGACACTTCTACACCCGCATCTCCAACCCCACCCTGGCCCTGCTGGAATCGCGCATGGCCACCCTGGAAAACGGCGAAGCCGCCGTCGCCTTCAGCTCCGGCATGGGCGCAATTGCCGCGACGTTCTGGACCCTGCTGCGCCCAGGTGATGAAATCATCGTCAGCCAGACCCTCTACGGCTGCACCTTCGCCCTGCTGCACCACGGCATCGGCGAATTCGGCATCAAGGTGCGCCACGTCGACCTCACCGACCTGAACGCCCTGAGCGAGGCCATCAACCCGGCCACGCGCATGATCTACTTCGAAACCCCGGCCAACCCCAACCTGCAACTGGTGGACATCGCCGCCGTCGCCGAGATCGCCCACCGGCAACCCGGGATCACCGTGGTGGTGGACAACACCTACTGCACGCCCTACCTGCAACGCCCGCTGGAAATGGGCGCCGACGTGGTGGTGCACTCGGCCACCAAATACCTCAGTGGCCACGGCGATATCACCGCCGGCATCGCCGTCAGCAGCCAGGCCCTGGCCCAGCGCATTCGCCTGCAAGGGCTCAAGGACCTGACCGGTGCGGTGATGTCACCCCAGGACGCCGCCCTGCTGATGCGCGGCCTCAAGACCCTGGCCCTGCGCATGGACCGCCATTGCAGCAACGCCCTGGCCATCGCCGAAGCCTTGCAGGCCCACCCCCTGGTGGAATGGGTGACCTACCCCGGCCTGCGCTCCTTCCCTCAATACGAACTGGCCGCGCGGCAGATGAAACAATCCGGCGGCATGATCGCGTTTGAACTCAAGGGCGGCATCGACATGGGCCGACGCTTCATGAACGCCCTCAAGCTGTTCACCCGGGCCGTGAGCCTGGGGGACGCCGAGTCATTGGCCCAGCACCCGGCCAGCATGACCCATTCCACCTACACCCCGGAGCAGCGCGCCCACCACGGGATTTCCGAAGGGCTGGTGCGACTCTCGGCGGGCCTTGAGGATGTCGCCGACCTGCTGGCCGACGTTGCCCAAGCCCTGGAGGCCTGTGCCGTAAAGCCGAAATCCCGGGCGGTGCAACACAACGTTCATCACGCTTGAAGTAAATTCACAGGCAGGCGCGACGTTTATCAATAGCCCGGCCTGAAAAGGTCGGGCTTCTCCCGTTGCGCCCTGCACCGCAAAAAATTTGATCCATTCATTGGCCCGTTTGCGAAAGCCTGTACTAGCATACGAGGCGGCAGTCATGGAGATCACTGCCCTGTACGCCGCCCTCATTGAAACTCATGGATGAAATGATGAACTCACACCTGTTCCCCCACATTGGCAAAGTCATCGCCAGCACCGGCAGCCGGCATTTCCCGCGCATGCTGCATGACCTGATCCTCACCCAACTGGCGGTCGACGCCACGCACATCACCCAAATGCCTGTGAGTTCACCGCGCAAGGCAGGCAGTTCGCGAATGACGGGGATCAGCCCGGTGTACACCGACCCGCTGCCAGGGCAGGAAGAGGCCCAGGCCGCCGCCCAACTGCACCTGACCCGGCGCAAGGATGACGTCAGCTACGTGCTGTCGGTGTATCGCTCCAACCCCTGCGAAAGTTTTTCCCAGCAGGAGCGGATCATCCTGCAAGACTTCTCCTCCCTGCTGCTGCCGATGGTTGAAAAACACATCAGCGCCCTGCAACCCAGCGATCCGGACAGCGAAGCGCCGCAGCAACAAGGCATCGACACCTTGCGCCGGCGCTTTGAAGAGCGCCTCGCGCAATCGGGGCTGGCCCTGTCCAGCCGGGAGCTTGAGGTGTGCGTGGGGCTGCTGGCCGGGCGTACCGCGCCGGAACTGGCGGAGCAGTTGGCACTGAAGGTCAATACCATCGAGAGCTACCTCAAGCGGGCAGCGATCAAGATGGGCATCAGTGGCCGGCATTCATTGATGCGGTGGATGTATTCCACAGAAGAAAACGCCACTCTCTAGAACACCGAGGAACAAATGTGGGAGCGGGCTTGCTCGCGAATGCGCAGTGTCAGTCAATACATGTGTGACTGATCCACCGCATTCGCGAGCAAGCCCGCTCCCACATTTTTTGATCTCTGCCCGGCCTAATCCCGGGCCAGGGCTTCAATCGGATCCAACCGCGCCGCATTCCGCGCCGGCACAAACCCGAACACAATCCCGATCAACGTCGAACACGCAAACGCCGTCACCACCGAGCCCAGGGAAAACACCATTTCCCACTCTTTCACAAACAACGAAAACAGATAGCCGATGGCGAATGACAGCGAGATGCCGATCATCCCGCCAATCAGGCAGACCATCACCGCTTCCACCAGGAACTGCTGGCGAATATCCGATTGCCGCGCGCCCACTGCCATGCGAATCCCGATTTCGCGGGTGCGTTCGGTCACCGACACCAGCATGATATTCATCACCCCGATGCCGCCCACCAGCAACGAAATCACTGCAATCAACGACAGCAGCAACGCCAGGGAACGGCTGGTTTTCTGCACCGTCTGCATGATGCTGTCGAGGTTGTTGGTAAAGAAGTCCTTGGTGCCGTGACGTTGCAACATCAGCTTGGTGACGTTCTCTTCCACCACCTTGCTCGGCTGGCCGTCCTTGATGCGCACCGTGATGCTGTCCAGATGACGCTGGCCCAACAGCCGCCCCGCTGCCGTCTCGTACGGCACCCACACGTTCAACGCCTTGCTGGCGGCGAACATGTTTTTGTTGTCGGCCGTCACCCCGATCACCGTACAGGGCAGGTTGCCCACCAGGATCACCTGACCCAGCGGATCCACGCCGGGCGCGAACAGTCGATGGCGCGCGTTGTGGTCGATCACCACCACCTGGGCCTGGCGCCGGGCGTCGCTTTCGCTGAAGGTAATTCCGGCTTCGAGCTTCAGGCCCTTGACCTGGAAATAGCGATCGCTGACCCCGTTGACCTGGGCGTCCAGGTCGATATTGCCGTAACGCAGCAACAGGTTGCGCCCCACCACCGGCGTGGCGCTGTCGACGTAATACAGCTGGTTCAGCGCGTCCACATCCGACGGCAACAACGTCTCGATGGCTGACGCACGGCTGTCACCAAAACTCTTGCCGGGAAAGATATCAATGGTGTTACTGCCAATGGCCTGGATGTCCTTGAGCACATAGCGCTTGGCGCCTTCGCCGATGGCCGAGATCGACACCACCGAGGTGATGCCGATGACGATGCCGAGCATGGTCAGCAAGGTGCGCATGCGATGGGAAATCAGCGCGACCCAGGCCATGTTGAAGGCCTCCTTGAACAGCCCGAGGCTCGCCACCAACTTGCGCGCACCGCTGCGCTTGGGCTCGATGGGCGCTTCGGTGGGCAGGTCGAGGCCGACACTCTGATTGGCGCGATCACTGACAATCTCGCCATCGCGCACCTCAATGATCCGCTGGGCATTGGCCGCGACTTTCGGGTCGTGGGTGACGATGATCACCGTGTGCCCGGCGGCGTGCAGCTCGGCCAGTATGCGCATCACCTCCTTGCCGCTGTGGGTATCGAGGGCGCCGGTGGGTTCGTCGGCGAGGATCACTTCGCCGCCGTTCATCAAGGCCCGGGCGATACTCACGCGCTGTTGCTGGCCGCCGGACAGCTGGCTCGGGCGATGGGTCAAATGCCCCGACAAACCCAGGCGTGCCAGCAATTCCCCGGCGCGACTGTGCCTGGCGGTTTCCGGCGTACCGGCATAAATCGCCGGCATTTCCACGTTGTGCAACGCGCTCAGGTGCGCCAGCAAGTGGTAACGCTGAAAGATAAAACCGAAGTAGTCGCGGCGCAGCTCGGCCAGTTGCTCATCCCCCAGGGTACGGGTTTCGATGCCATTGATCTTGTAGCTGCCGGCAGTGGCGTAGTCGAGGCCACCGAGGATGTTCATCAGAGTGGATTTACCCGAACCCGAGGCCCCGGTGATCGCGACCATTTCCCCGGCGTGGATGGTCAGGTCGATGCCCTTGAGCGCAATGAATTCGCGGTCACCGGCCATGAAACTGCGCACGATGCCTTTAAGCTCCAGCAGTGGCTGAGTCATCAATCAGCCCCCCGCCACGGCAGGCGATGGGTCGCCGATCACCACCTTGTCGCCTTCGGCCAGACCATCGAGGATCTGCACCTTGACGTTGTTGTTGATGCCGGTCTGCACCTGCCGCGTGCTGGCCTTGCCCTTGGCGTCCAGCACCCGCACCGGGAAACTGCCATCGGCATTGCGCGGGCCGAGTGCGGCCACCGGCACGGTCAGTGCGGCCTTGGCGGTGTCGAGCACGATGCGCACCTGAGCGGTCATGGCGATGCGCAGGCGGTGGTCGGGGTTGGGTACGTCGAACAGCGCGTTGTAGAACACCGCGGTGTTTTGCTTGGGGGTGCCGGCGGTCTGGGTTTCGAGGAAGTTTTGCGGGGCAGGTTCAGTGCCGCGCAATTTGGCGTAGTAGCGTTTGTCGGCCTCGCCGAGGATGGTGAAATACACCTGCTGGCCCGGACTGATGTGGATCACGTCCGCTTCGGAGACCTGGGCCTTGACGGTCATGGTGTCCAGGTCGGCGAGTTTGAGCAGCACCGGTGCCAGTTGGCTGGCGATCACGGTCTGGCCTTCCTGGGTGACGATGCCCACTACATCGCCGTCGATTGGCGCGACGATGCGGGTGTAGGCCAGGTTGATCTTGGCGGTGTCGATCTGGATGTGGGCGCTTTTGATCTGGGCGTCGAGGGACATCAGGTTGGCGCGCTGTACCTCGTAGTTGGACTCGGCGGTTTCGAAGTCCTGGCGGGACACGGATTCGTCCTCTTGCAGGCCCTGATAGCGTTCGTAGACGGATTTGGTTTCCTTGAGTTGCGCGGCGGTGGCGCGGCGTTGGGCCTGGAGGTTTTCTTCGTCGACCTGGGCTTTGCGCAGGGTGTTCTGCAGGATCAACGGGTCGATTTCGGCCAGCCATTGGCCCTTCTTGACCTTGTCGCCGACCTTGACCTTCAGGGATTTGAGTTGGCCGGAAACCTGGGCGCCGACATCGACCTGCTTGACGCCTTCGAGCAGGCCGGTGGCCAGGACGGCGTTTTCGATGTCACTGCGCTCGGCGGTGGCGGTCAGGTATTGCGGCGCGTCTGCGGGGGCCTGCACGGTGTAGATGGTCAGGGCGGCGGCGATTGCCAGGGCCAGGGCCATTCCTGTTTTGCGAAGCTTTGACTTTTCCATAAGTGACCACAGAAGACGTTGAAGTTGGTCCGGCTTTTGGCTCGGAGTACATATCCGTTTTTTTGGTAACGGCTGATATGGGTTCCGCTCTT
>NZ_JACAPW010000053.1:0-1580 GCF_013385495.1 Pseudomonas sp. F8002
CCAGCCTTGACCAGCTGCATCCCCAGCTTGCGGGCTTTGCGCTCCAAGGCGCGCAGTTGGCGGTCACGGCTTTTTTCCTCAAATGTTTCAATCCCCATTTCCACATACGGTTGCCCCTTGGTCAGCATGGCGTAAATCAGCCGTGCTAACTGATGGGCTGTGGCTTTGATCGCGCAACTGGTATCCATCCTCGTCAGTCGGGCTCGGTGACTGGCGCCGATAAAGCTCTTGTCTTGGCGCGCGTTCGATGCTGCTTGCTTCAGGGCCTGGGCTGCGCGATTGATGATCTTTGGCGCTTTACCCGGGAGGGGTTTTCCACCTGATATCCGTGTCGGCGGTGCCAAGCCAAGCCAGGAGCAAAAGTGCTGAGAGCTTGGAAACTTGGATAAGTCCGGCCCCAACTCGCTGGCTAACACGAGCGCCGTGTCGACTCCAAGGGTGGGGATCGCCGTTAAATCCACGCCCATTATCTTGTTCAAGGCGCGATGCAGGATCAGTTGCTCGTCGTTTGTGCGGTGCGGGCTGCGTAACGACTTACTGGGCGTCGCAGTCTTCTGCTCAAGGACCGGAAGTCGCTCCAGCGCTTGGGCGATCGCCTGATCGCACTCGGCGATCTGTTTTTCCAGGAAGTCATGACAGGCCAATTCCTGACTCAGCGCATGCAGATGTTCGGCTCGCCAGTTGCCATGCAAGCTGCGGGCGATGGTCACCTGATCGGCTTTGATGCGGCCATCTCGAAAAGCTGCGAGCTTTTCGGGGTCACGCTCCCCCTGGACGATCGCCCGCAAGATCTTCAGACCCGTCACCCCGGTAATATCGCTGATGACGTTGGCCAACTGGATGTTCATCTGGGTCAGGCTTTTTTGCATGCGGTTGATTGTCTTTGCCTGGTCACGGACTTTATTCAGCCGCTGGCGCACCAACGAGCGCAATGAGCAGATTTGATCCGCCGGGCGAAAAGCGCCACTGAGCAAGCCGTATGTCATGAGCTGCCGAATCCATTGACAATCAAGCACGTCGGATTTTCTCCCAGAGGTCTGGCGAGTCGCGCGCGAGTTGACGAGGTAAACATCAAACCCGCGAGCGTCCAGCACTTCGAAAAGGGGAATCCAGTAAACGCCCGTGGCCTCCATCGCCACGACTTTGACGTCCATTGATTCAAGCCATTTGGCCAAGGCAATCAAGTCATCAGTGAAGGTCGAGAATTTACGAACAGGGTCGTCGCACTTTTCTGGATCGACGGCGACCCAGTGCTCGCCACCGCCCACATCAATGCCGGAGCAATTGGGATGAACGATCTCAAATCGTTTTTGGTTCTTGCGCGTCATGGCAATTCCTCGCAGGATTGAACGACGCGCGCGGGGTACACGGTGGCGAGCGGATTCACTCTCTTATACGAGGTCATGGCTTGCGCCATGCCTTCAACGACTCCACGCCGATACCGTGCAGGCCACTCTCCCTCGCGGGTGCTGACACACCAGTGCTGGTTCCGGCCTTTGCCCCGCGCGCGTACCTCAACTTTACGATGACCCGTTTGCTGCGCGACAGCGCGGCGTCGAAGACGGGGTGGGGCCTCCCTC
>NZ_JACAPW010000054.1:0-23493 GCF_013385495.1 Pseudomonas sp. F8002
GAGCGGAACCCATATCAGCCATCACCCAAATAACGGATATGTACTCACCCCAGGGTCCGTAACAAAACCGTCATCCCCCTGGGCTAGGCTCGCGGGCTCGAACGCCCCACGAGTCCCAATTCCATGTTCAAAGGCCTGCTCTACGCCGCGCTGCTGTTCACCCTGACGGCCCACGCCGAAACCTGGCCGCAGAAGGATTGGTCCCAAGGCCAACCGCTAACCGGCCCGGCCGCCCAAGCCCTGGATGACTACGCCTTCCCACCCCGCGACGACACCACCCGCAAAGGCGTCCGCACCGACGCCTTGCTGGTCATCCGCGACGGCCAGATCATCTACGAACGCTACGCCGCCCCCACCACCGCCAGCACCCCGCACCTGACCTGGTCCATCAGCAAAAGCCTGATGGCCACCGTGCTCGGCGTGGCCTTCGGCGAAAACCGCTTCAAACTCACCGACCCCGCCGCGCGCTTTTACCCGCCGATGAAACAACACCCCGGCGTGACCATGGCCGACCTGCTGCACTGGGCCTCGGGCCTCGACTGGCAGGAAGACTACGAATACGCCCCGCTGAAATCCTCGGTGGTCGCCATGCTCTACACCCGCGGCCACCACGACATGGCCGAGTTCGCCGCCGACACCGCGACCTCCAGCGCCCCCGGCCAGGCATTCCGCTATTCCAGTGGCGACAGCAATATCCTGTCCGCCACCCTCAAGGGCATGCTCGGCCACAAGGCCTACGTCGACTACCCATGGACCGCCCTGTTCCAGCCACTGGGCATCCGCAACGCCACCTGGGAAAGCGATGCCGAGGAAACCTTCGTCGCGTCCTCATATGCCTACCTCACCGCCCGCGACCTGGCCCGTGTCGGCCTGCTGATGCAGCGCGACGGCCGTTGGGGCGAGCAACAGTTGCTGCCCAAGGAGTGGGTCGCGTTCAATCGCCAACCGTTCGACAAGTACAAGGCGGGCCAGGACGAAGCCGTTCCGGGCGGCCAATGGTGGCTCAACCGCGAAGTGCAGGGCGTCGCCAGACCCTGGCCGGACGCGCCCGCCGACACCTTCGCCGCCCTCGGCCACTGGGGGCAGGCGCTCTACGTGATGCCCGAAAAACAGCTGGTCATCGTGCGCTACGGTGACGACCGCGACGGCAGCTATCGCCACAACGAACTCCTCAAGCGCGTCCTTGCAGCGGTGCAACCATGATCCGCCGTCATCCCTTCATCAGCCTGTTGACCCTGCTGTTACTCGTGTTGCTCGGCTGGGTCTGGCACGAGCGGGTCAACCTGCAAGCCTTCCCCGACATCATCGCGGCCTACACCGCCAAGGAGTACTGCTCCTGCCGATATGTGGAAGGCAATCCCGCTGATTATTGCCAGGGTTATGTGAAGCAATACGTGCCCACCAGCGCCTTCACCGACAATCCGGAAAATCACCTCGTGACCGCCAGCGGCCTGGGCCGCACACACAGTACCCAATGGCTGGGCCAACGCGAGGGCTGCCGCCTCTTGCCCTAATGCAGCCACAGGTGGGGCTGAGGTTCCACAGGGTGGAACCACCTTTGATTGTCCTCCTGCGCACATCGCGGTTATCTGGCGGTGTGCAACGAAAAAGAACGGGAACACCCGCCTGCGAGGAGAATCACCATGAGCCCACACCAGCACATCCTGGATTGGCTGAGCGATGTCGCCAGCGACCTGCACGCCGTGCGTCAGGACATTCACGCCCACCCCGAACTGGGTTTTGAAGAAAACCGCACCTCCGCCCTGGTGGCGCAATCCCTGCGTAACTGGGGCTACGAAGTCCATACCGGCATCGGCCAGACCGGCGTGGTGGGTGTGCTGCGCAATGGCAGCAGCTCGCGCAAGCTCGGTATCCGCGCCGACATGGACGCGTTGCCGATCATCGAAAACACCGGCGCCAGCTACAGCAGCCAACACGCCGGCTGCATGCATGCCTGCGGTCATGACGGCCACACCACCATGCTGCTGGGCGCCGCGCGTTACCTGGCCGCGACCCGTCAATTCGACGGCACCCTGAACCTGATTTTCCAGCCCGCCGAAGAAGGCCAGGGCGGCGCCGAAGCCATGCTCGCCGACGGCTTGCTGGAGCGGTTTCCCTGCGACGCATTGTTCGGCATGCACAACATGCCGGGCTTGCCCGCCGGCCATCTGGGCCTGCGCGTTGGACCGATGATGGCCTCCCAGGACCTGCTCACCGTGACCCTCGAAGGCGTCGGTGGCCATGGCTCCATGCCGCACCTGACGGTCGACCCGCTGGTGGCCGCCGCCAGTATGGTCATGGCATTGCAGACCGTGGTGGCGCGCAATATCAATGCCCAGGAAGCCGCCGTGGTGACCGTCGGTGCCCTGCAAGCGGGCCAGGCGGCCAACGTGATTCCTCAGCAAGCACTGTTGCGTTTGAGCCTGCGTGCCCTGGATGCAAACGTGCGTGAACTGATGCTGGAGCGGGTCAAGGCGATCATCCTGACCCAGGCCGCGAGCTTCGGCTGCACCGCGCAGATCGAACATCGCCCGGCCTATCCGGTGCTGGTCAACCCTCCCGAAGAAACCGAATTCGCCCGCCAGGTCGGCGTCGCCCTGCTGGGTGAAGATGCCGTCGACGGCAACACCACCAAGCTGATGGGCAGCGAAGACTTCGCCTGGATGCTGCAACGCTGCCCCGGCAGCTACCTGTTTATCGGCAACGGCGTGTCGCGGCCGATGGTCCACAACCCCGCCTATGACTTCAACGACGACATCCTGTTGACCGGCGCCGCCTACTGGGGCGCGCTGGCCGAGAGCTGGCTCAAGCCCGCCTGACGACCTCTTTTTTCTGCCGCTGGACCCTTTTCCGACTGGTTGAATGGAGTGTTCCCATGCAGGCTTCAAAACAAGGTGTATCCCGCACCCGCCAAGTGGTGGCAGCGGTGATCGGCAACGCGCTGGAATGGTATGACTTCATCGTCTACGGCTTTCTCGCCAGCATTATCGCCCGGCAGTTTTTCCCCTCGGAGGATGAATACGCCTCGCTGCTGATGGCCCTGGCCACCTTTGGCGTCGGCTTCTTCATGCGCCCGGTGGGCGGGATTCTGCTGGGCATGTATTCGGACCGCAAAGGCCGCAAGGCCGCGATGCAACTGATCATCCGGTTGATGACCATCTCCATCGCCCTGATCGCTTTCGCCCCCAGCTATGCTGCCATCGGCATGGGCGCGCCGATGCTGATCGTGGTTGCGCGCATGCTGCAGGGCTTTGCCACCGGCGGTGAATACGCCAGTGCCACGGCGTTCCTGGTGGAGAGCGCGCCGGCCCATCGCAAGGGCCTGTACGGTTCCTGGCAGTTGGTGGGACAGTGCCTGGCGGTGTTCGGCGGCGCGGCGATGGTGGCGTTGGTCACGCACTTCTTCGAGCCGCAAACCCTTGAAGTCTGGGGCTGGCGCCTGCCGTTCATCTTCGGCTTGCTGATCGGTCCCGTGGGCTTGTGGATCCGCCGGCACATGGAAGACCCCGAGGAATTTATCGAGGCACGCAAACAGGCCAAGGGTGCGGCGCCGAGCTTGATGGACGTCATCCGCGATCACCGCCGCAGCATCCTTGTTTCGATGGGCCTGGCCTGTGGTGCAACGGTGTCGTTCTACGTGGTGCTGGTGAACATGCCGACCTTCGCCCACAAGAACCTCGGCCTGCCGCTGGACCAGGTATTGATGGTGCAGATGTTCGCGGTGGCGCTGATGACCGTGGTGATTCCGCTGTCCGGCCTGCTGTCGGATCGGTTCGGTCGGCGCCCGGTATTGATGGCGTTCACCCTGGCGTTTTTTGTGATGGTGTACCCGCTGTATGTGTGGGTCGCGGCGGCACCGTCCATTGAGCGTTTGCTGGTGATGCAGGTGATGTTGTGCACTGCCATCGGCGGCTTTTTCGGCCCGGCGCCGACGGCCCTGGCCGAGCAGTTTCCCATCGAAGTACGCTCCACCGGGGTGTCGGTGGCTTACAACGTGGCGGTGATGGTATTCGGGGGCTTTGCGCCGTTGATCGTCACCTGGCTCAGCAAGGTGCTGGGCACGCCGGTAGCCCCGGCATTTTATGTGCTGTTCGCTTGTGTCCTGACGCTGCTGGGCACTTACTGCATGCATGAGGCGCCACGGGCGAAACGACCGGCGCCGTTTTCCAGCGAGGTGAAACCTTGAGTATTGTTGAACTGGATGCCATCGAACTGTCTCGGGCGATCCATGCGCGGCAGGTGTCCTGCCATGAAGTGATGCAGGCGTATCTGGCCCAGGTCGAACGCTTCAACCCGACGGTGAATGCGCTGGTCTCGCTGCGCTCCCATGAGGACGTGCTGGCCGAAGCGGCGCAGCGTGATCGCGAGTTGGACCAAGGCCAATCCCGTGGCTGGATGCACGGCATGCCCCAGGCGATCAAGGACCTGGCGGCGACCCAGGGCCTGCGCACCACCCTCGGTTCGCCGCTGTTCGCCGAGCATGTTCCTCAAGAAGATGCGATCAGCGTGGCGCGGGTTCGGGCCAGTGGCGCGATCATCATCGGCAAGACCAACGTGCCGGAATTTGGCCTGGGCTCGCAGACCTACAACAGCGTGTTCGGCACCACCGGCAACGCCTATGACCCGCGCCTGGTGGCCGGTGGCAGCAGCGGCGGCGCGGCGGTGGCGCTGGCATTGCGCATGCTGCCGGTAGCGGATGGCAGCGACATGATGGGCTCGCTGCGAAACCCGGCGGCGTTCAATAACGTATTTGGCCTGCGTCCGTCCCAGGGTCGGGTGCCTCACGGGCCGGCGCCGGAGCTGTTCGTCCAGCAACTGGCCACGGAAGGCCCGATGGGTCGCAGCGTGGCGGATGTGGCGCGGCTGCTGAGTGTGCAGGCCGGCTATGACCCTCGGGTGCCGCTGTCGCTCAAGGAGGATCCGGCGATGTTTGGCGAGCCATTGCAGCGCGACTTCAAGGGTGCACGCCTGGGCTGGCTCGGGGATTACAACGGTTACCTGCCGATGGAAGACGGCGTGATGAGCCTGTGCGAATCGGCCCTCAAGGACTTCGCTGCGCTGGGTTGCGAGGTCGAGCACTGCCAACCGGAATTTTCTCTGGAACGCCTGTGGCAGACCTGGCTGGTGCACCGCCATTGGCTGATCCAGGGCTCCCTCGGCGCGGCGTACGCCGACCCGCAAAAACGTGCACTGCTCAAGCCGGAGGCGCAATGGGAAGTGCAGGGCGGATTGCAACTGAGTGCGGCGGACGTTTACCAGGCTTCGATCAACCGCAGCGACTGGTACCGCGCCCTCGGCAAACTGTTCGAACGTTACGATTTCCTGTTGCTGCCCACCGCCCAAGTGTTCCCTTTCGATGCACAACAAGCCTGGCCACGCCTCGTCGCAGGGCGCGAGATGGACACCTACCACCGGTGGATGGAAGTGGTAATCGGCCCCACGCTGGCCGGTTTGCCGAGCATGAACGTGCCGGTGGGTTTCAACCCCCAGGGTTTGCCCATGGGCCTGCAAATCATCGGCCCGGCCCAGGCGGACAGGGCGGTGTTGCAACTGGCATACGCCCACGAACAACTGACCCAGTGGGTGCAGCGGCGGCCGCCTGCTTGCCTCTCGACGACCGGCTGAGTCGCGACGGGCCTGTATCTTGCTGTGAAATCAGATCATCCATCGGCATCAAGGAGATCGACACATGGGCAGCGACGCCGAGACGGGAACCGTACGCTCAGTAGGGCGGGCACTGGCGATCATCGAATTGCTCGGCGAGCATCAGGCGCTGGGGCTGGAAGAGTTGCATTACCTGACTCACCTGCCCAAGGCCACGGTCTCGCGGATGCTGCTGACCTTGCAGGAACAGGGCTGGATCTATCGTGGCCTCAGCGACCGGCGTTATCGCCTGCGGGCCAGACGGTTGTTCGGCGACACCCAGCAACGCTTCAAACGCCAACTGGTGGAAAGCGCCGCGCCGTGTCTGCTGGACCTCAGCGAGCGCACCGGCCTGGTGGTGGACCTGTCGAGCTTCGACGGCGAACGCCTGGAGGTGATGGAAAGCGCGATCCCCACGGCGCTGCGCAAGCTCTACCCGAACAATTGCCAGATCGTCGGCCAGCACGCCAGCCTGTTTCATTCGGCCATGGGCAAGGCGTGCCTGTCGCAACTGTCGGCGGATGAAGTGCAGCGCCTGGCAGGCCGTGAGCATGTGGCGGAAGACGATCAATACCGGGCGTGTGAACAATCCCAGCACCAGGGGTTTGGCCAACGCACCGAAGGCTACTGGGAATACCCGGTGCGCCTGCCGTTCCTGATTCGCGCGGTGGCCTTGCCGGTGCGGGCCAATGGCCGGTTGGTGGGCAGCATGGCGCTGCATTGGCCGATGGATCAGGCACCGGTGGAACGGGTGCTGAGCCTGCACCTGGCCAGCCTGGAGTCGACGATTCGCGATGTGCAGGAAGCGTTGGCCTGAAATGCAGCTCATGTGGGAGCGGGCTTGCTCGCGAAAGCGGTGGGTCAGTTAATACATCAAGTGACTGACACACCGCGTTCGCGAGCAAGCCCGCTCCCACACAAGCCCGTTCCCACATTGGATTTGCGCCGCTCGTTACATTGCGCTTAAGGTTCGTCCAGGTTTTTCGCCCCACGAGTCTTTATGTCCCTGTTCAAACCCATGGCCTTCCTGCTGCTGGCCGCTGCCGCCGTGCCTGCCCATGCCGACTGGTACCTGGACAACGAGTCCTCGCGCCTGTCGTTCGTCACCACCAAGAACACCGACATCGCTGAAGTGCAGCGCTTCCTGGTGCTGCATGGCAAGGTCGACAGCAAAGGCGCGGCGCAGCTGGAAGTCGAACTGGAGTCGATCAACAGCGGCATCCCGCTCCGCGACGAGCGCATGCGCAATGAGCTGTTCGAGATCAAGACCTTCCCGGACGCGGTGATCAACGCGCAGATCAACCTGCAACCGATCAACGACCTGGCCCCCGGTGCGCAATACGAGTTGCGCCTGCCGCTGTCGGTGACGCTGCACGGCAAGACCCAGACCTACAGCGCCGAGCTGCTGGCGACCCGCCTGGATGATCGACGCTTCCAGGTGGTCACCCTGGAGCCATTGGTGGTGCACGCCGAGGATTTCGATTTGCTGCCGGGGGTAGCCGCATTGCGCAAGGCCGCCGGGCTGTCGCAGATCAGCCTGTCGGTGCCGGTGGGTGCGGTACTGATTTTCACGGCGCGCTGACATGAGCGGCGCAGTGTTCCCGTGGCGCAGCGCCAACCGTTTCGAGCTGATGGTCGACGGCCCGAGTTTCTTCCCGCGCATGCTGGAAGGTATCGCCCAGGCTGAGCAACAGGTGGCGCTGGAGCTGTATCTGGTGGAGGCGGGCGCGTGTGCCGAGGCGATGGTTCAGGCCCTGGTGGCGGCCGCCGAACGTGGCGTGCGCGTACGTTGCCTGTTCGATGACTACGGCAGCCTGGCGTTTACCCTGGGCCTGCGTCGGCGGTTGATCGACGCCGGGGTGGACCTGCGATTCTACAACCGCCTGAGCTGGCGCCGCTGGATGCGCAACCTCTATCGGGACCACCGCAAGCTGTTGTTGATCGACCAGACCATCGCCGTGGTCGGCGGCACCGGCGTGACGGATGAATTCTGGACGCCCGGGGAAGACACCGCCGATTGGCACGAAGTGATGGTGCAGATTCGTGGCCCGCTGGTGCTGGATTGGCAGGCGTTGTTCGACCGTCAGTGGCTGGCGAACGACGATCGTAGAGCCTGGAAACCGGCCACGCATTTTGGCCTGCCACGGTTGCCCAAGGTGCCAGCGACAGGACCGGGGCTGGGGCGTGTGGCCTATGCCGACGCCCGCCAGCATCGGGATATCTTGCAGTCACTGATCCGCGCGCTGAACAGCGGCCACCAGCGTATCTGGCTGGCCACGCCGTATTTCCTGCCGACCTGGAGCGTACGGCGTGCCCTGCGCCGGGCGGCGGGGCGCGGGGTGGATGTGCGTTTGCTGTTGACCGGGCCACGTACCGATCACCCGTCGGTGCGGTATGCCGGGCACCGTTACTACCCGCGTTTGCTCAAATCCGGGGTGCAGATCTTTGAATACCAGCCGTGCTTCCTGCACTTGAAAATGGTGCTGGTGGACGATTGGGTGAGCATTGGCTCGTGCAACTTCGATCACTGGAATCTGCGCTTCAACCTGGAAGCGAACCTGGAAGCGTTGGACCCGGAATTGACGTTGGCAGTGGTGGGGAGTTTCGAGCGGGATTTTGCCCTGAGCCAGGCGGTGAGCCTTGAGGCATGGCAGTCGCGGCCATTGTGGCGGCGGGTGAAGCAGCGGGTGTGGGGGTGGATTGATCGGTTGGTGGTCAACCTGCTGGACCGCCGCGGCTAGCCAGGACACTGAGATCAAATGTGGGAGCTGGCTTGCCTGCGATGCAGGCACCTCGGTACTTCAGATGCACCGAGGTGATGCAATCGCGGGCAAGCCCGGCTCCCACACAAGCCAGCTCCCACACTGACCGGGTTTACAGCGTTAGATCAAAGCAGTTCGAAGCTCTGCTGCTTCACATCCTGGGAATCCAACCCGATCTGCACATTGAACTCGCCCGGCTCAGCCGCAAACTTCAGCTGGGTGTTGTAGAACTTCAAGTCTTCCTCGGTGATGGTGAAGTGCACCGCGCGCTCTTCGCCCGCCTTGAGCATGATCTTCTGGAAGTTCTTCAATTCCTTCACCGGGCGGATCATCGAGCCGGCCACGTCCTGGATATACAGCTGCACCACGGTTTCGCCATCGACCTTGCCGGTGTTTTTCACCACCACGGTGGCGTCGAGCTTGCCGGTCTTGTTCAGGGTGGTGGACGACAGCGCCATGTCCGACAGGCTGAAACTGGTGTAGCTCAAGCCGTAACCGAACGGAAACAGCGGCCCGGTGGTGTCATCGAAGTACTGCGAGGTGTAGTTGCCCGGCTTGCCCGGAGTGAACGGCCGGCCAATGCTCAGGTGGTTGTAGTAGGTCGGAATCTGCCCCACCGAACGCGGGAAGGTGATCGGCAGCTTGCCCGACGGGTTGTAGTCACCGAACAGCACGTCAGCGATAGCGTTGCCGCCTTCGGTGCCGGCGAACCAGGTTTCCAGGATTGCGTCAGCCTGTTCGTTCTCCTCGACAATCGACAGCGGACGGCCGTTCATCAACACCAGCACCAGCGGTTTGCCGGTGGCTTTCAAAGCCTTGATCAGGTCGCGCTGGCTCTGCGGGATGTTCAGGTCGGTGCGGCTCGACGATTCGTGGGACATGCCACGGGACTCGCCCACGGCGGCCACGACCACATCGGCGCCTTTGGCGGCCTTGACGGCTTCGTCGATCATGTCCTGGGACGAGCGCGGGTCATCCACAACTTCCGGGGCATCGAAGTTCAGGAAGTTGAGGTAGTCGACGACTTTCTTGTCGTTGGTGATATTGGCGCCACGGGCATAGATCACCTTGCCCTTGTCGCCGATCACGGCGTTCATGCCGTCCAGCAGGGTCACCGATTGCGCGGGTTTACCGGCAGCGGCCCAGCTGCCCATCATGTCGATTGGCGCCTTGGCCAGCGGGCCGACCAGGGCGATGGTCGCGCTCTTTTTCAGCGGCAGGGCGTTGTTCCGGTTTTTCAGCAGCACCAGGCTGCGGCGTGCCACGTCACGTGCGTCGGCGCGGTGCAGGCGGCTTTCGGCGTAGGTGTCGACCGGGTCATCCTCGGCCTTGCCGATGCGCAGGTACGGGTCGGCGAACAGGCCCATGTCGTACTTGGCGCCGAGCACTTCGCGCACGGCGTTGTCGATGTCGCTCTGTTCGATCTCGCCGGACTTCAGCAGGCCTGGCAATTCCTTACCGTAGAGCGAGTCGTTCATGCTCATGTCGATCCCGGCCTTGATCGCCAGCTTGGCGGCTTCACGCCCGTCCTTGGCCACGCCGTGCTTGATCAGCTCGAAGATCGCACCGTGGTCGCTCACGGCCAGGCCCTTGAAGCCCCAGTCCTTGCGCAGCAGGTCGTTCATCAGCCAGGTGTTGGCGGTGGCGGGTACGCCGTTGATCGAGTTCAGCGCAACCATCACGCCACCGGCGCCAGCCTTGATGGCGGCGTGGTAGGGCGGCAGGTAGTCCTGGTACATCTTGACCGGGCTCATGTCGACCACGTTGTAGTCGCGACCGCCTTCCACCGCGCCATACAGGGCGAAGTGCTTGACGCTGGCCATGATGCTGTCGGCCTTGGCCGGGCTGCTGCCCTGGAAGGCCTTGACCATCACTTCGGCAATGCGCGAGGTCAGGTAGGTGTCTTCGCCAAAGCCTTCGGAGGTACGGCCCCAGCGCGGGTCGCGGGAGATGTCGACCATCGGCGCGAAGGTGATGTCGAGGCTGTCGGCGGCAGCTTCCTGGGCGGCGATGCGCCCGGAGTGGCCGATGGCGTCCATGTCCCAGCTGGAAGCCAGGGCCAGGCTGATGGGGAATATCGTGCGGTGGCCGTGGATCACGTCATAGGCGAAGAACATCGGGATCTTCAACCGGCTGCGCATGGCTGCGTCCTGCATCGGACGGTTTTCCGGGCGGGTTATCGAATTGAAGGTGCCGCCGATGCGACCGGCGGCGATTTCCTTGCGGATCAGTTCGCGGGGCATTTCGGGGCCGATGCTGATCAGGCGCAATTGGCCGATCTTCTCATCAAGGGTCATCTGCTTGAGCAGGTCACTGACGAAGGCGTCCTTGTCCTTGAGCACTGCGGGCTTTGTTTCGGCTAATACGGAATGAGTGGCCAAACTGACAACAAGGCCCAGCAAACACAGCTTCTTCATGAAAATCCTTTCTCGCAGCCTTGGGACCGGAGAGCGTCTATTGTTGTTCGGGTGTTGTTCAGATAAATACCGCACACTTCTGAACTCTTATTGGCGCTGGGCATCTTTTAGCTGATTGGCACGATGCAATCCAGTGGGTGGTGGCGGATTATGCCCTAAGCCCGTGGCTAACGCGTCAGTCGGTAAATTTCATAGGTTTGGCAGGAGAAACACCATGCAAGCAGCACAAGGTTACCGTTGGGGCTGGAAGGCCGTGGCATTGATACTGGTGAGCACCGTGCTGAGCGGTTGCGGCATCAACAAGATCCCGACCCTGGACGAACAGGCCAAGGCGGCCTGGGCCCAGGTGCAGAACCAGTACCAGCGGCGCGCCGACCTGATCCCCAACCTGGTGGAAGTGGTCAAGGGCTACGCCGCCCATGAACAGGACACCCTGACGGCCGTGATCGAAGCGCGGGCCAAGGCCACCTCGATCCAGGTGGACGCCAGCACCCTCGACAATCCCGAGAAACTCAAGCAGTTCCAGCAAGCCCAGGACGGTTTGAGCGGTGCACTCAGCCGTTTGATGGTGGTGTCCGAGCGCTACCCGGACCTGAAGGCCAACCAGAACTTCCTGGCCCTGCAATCGCAGCTTGAAGGCACCGAAAATCGCATCGCCGTGGCCCGCCGCGACTTTATCCAGGCAGTGCAGGCCTACAACACCGAGATCCGCACCTTCCCTGGCCGCCTGTGGCACAGCGTGATGTACAGCGACTTGCCGGTCCGCGCCAACTTCGAGGCCACGAGTGCCGATGCCGATAAAGCGCCGCAAGTGAAATTCTGATGGGCAAGCGCGCTTGGCTGATGGCGGCGGTGCTGCTGGCCTTCAGCCTGACCGCCCAGGCCGCCCTGAATTTCCCGGCCCTGACCGGACGGGTGGTGGACAACGCCCAGATGATCGACCCGGCCGTGCGTGCGCAGCTGACCCAGCAGTTGCAGGCGCTGGAGCAGACCAGCGGCGACCAGATCGTGGTGGTCACCGTGCCCGACCTGCAAGGCGTGCCCATTGAAGACTTCGGTTATCAACTGGGCCGCGCGTGGGGCATCGGCCAGAAGGGCAAGGACAACGGCGCCCTGCTGATCGTCGCCCGGGATGAGCACAAGATTCGCATCGAAGTGGGTTATGGCCTGGAAGGCGTACTCACGGATGCGCAATCCTGGGTGATCATCAACCAGGTGATCGCCCCGGCGTTCAAGGCGGGCAACTACAGCAAGGGCATCAGCGACGGCGTGGCGGCGATGCTGCAGGTGGTGGGCGGCGATCCGCTGGCCGTACCGGCGCATGTGTCCGAGGCCAACTTCGCCAAGCAAAACCCGGGCATTTCCATTGGCCTGTTCATCCTGTTGCTGGCAGTGTTGTGGCTGTGCAATCGCATGGGCCTGCCCGTTGGCGCTATCCTGCTGGCGATTCTCAGCAGCAGCGGTCGTGGCGGCGGGGGAGGCGGTGGTGGCGGTGGCTTCAGGGGCGGCGGCGGTGGTTTCGGCGGCGGTGGCGCCTCGGGCGGCTGGTAATGACAATAACGAGAGAGCATCAACAACCATGGCATTACTGAGTCAATACGAGCAACGCCAAGTCGCCGAGGCGATCGCCCGGGTCGAGCAACAGACCGACGCCGAACTGGTGACCGTGCTCGCGGCCCGCGCCGACGACTACGCCTACATCCCGCTGTTGTGGGCCAGCCTGCTGGCGCTGGTGGTGCCGGGGATCATTCACTACCTGTCGGGCTGGTTGACCATGTACACCTTGCTGCTGGCGCAGTGGGGCACGTTCGTCGTGCTGTGCCTGGTGTTCCGTTTGCCCAGGGTCACCACGCGACTGATCCCGCGCTCGGTGCGCCATTGGCGCGCGTCCAACCTGGCACGGCGGCAGTTTCTCGAGCAGCACCTGCACCACACGCTGGGCAGCACCGGGGTGCTGATTTTTGTCAGTGAGGCCGAGCGGTATGTGGAAATCCTGGTGGACAAGGGGATATCCAGTCGCCTGGATGACAGCAGTTGGGATGCGATCGTCAAGGACTTCACCCGCCAGGTGAAGCAAGGCCAGACGTTGGCCGGGTTTGTGGCGTGTATTGAGGCTTGCGGGGAATTGCTCAGGGAGCACGTACCGGTGACCCACGCACGCAATGAGCTGCCGAATCGGTTGGTGGTGTTGGAGTAGTGTAAAATTCCCGGCATTCCCTGCCCGAGGCGTTTTTGTTCATGTCTGCCACCGCTAAACCTGCCAGCCCCGCGCCGGATCATCACGCGCAGTTCCTTGAACTGCTGAGCGCGAGCCTTGAGCAAAACGCCTTTATCAAGCTGGTGCTGGCCAAGTACGTCGGCACCGAGCCTGATCTTCAGAAGCTGATCATCAAGCAGCTGACGGTCAAGGATCAGCCTTGCCTGTCCTTCGTCTATCGCTACAAGACCCGCGACATCACCAAGAACTTCTCCCTGGCCGACGGCGTGGCGGCAATTGCCGAATTGTTGCCGGCGGCGTTCAAGAATGCGCACCTGCTGTCGGTGACCGACGAAGCCCAGCTGGAATACAGCAAGAAGAACAAAAGCTCACTGTTCAAAAGCAAGCCGCAGCAACTGCGCGAAGCGCCGTCTGCCGAGCACAACCGCGAGAAGAATCGCTTCCTGGACCTGACCCGGCCCTTTCTCGCCGACCTTGGCGTGACCAACGCGAAACACGAGCTGATCCCGGCGATGTCGCGCAAGTGGAAGCAGATCAACAAGTTCATCGAAGTGTTCAGCCATGCGCTGACCACCTCGCCGCTGAAGCTGGACCAGCCGGTGCGGGTCGCGGACTTTGGTTCGGGCAAAGGTTACCTGACGTTTGCCATCCACGACTACCTGCGCAACACCCTCAACGCCGAGGGCGAAGTCACCGGCGTGGAACTGCGCGAAGACATGGTGACCCTGTGCAACAACGCCGCCGCCCGCCTGGACCACCCGGGGCTGGTGTTCAAGTGCGGGGATGTGCGCAGCGTCGCGCCCAGCGAGCTGGACGTGATGATCGCCCTGCATGCCTGCGACATTGCCACCGACTACGCGATTCACACCGGCATCCGCTCCGGTGCGTCGATCATCATGTGCTCGCCGTGCTGCCACAAGCAGATTCGCCTGCAGATCCAGAGCCCGGCGCTGCTCAAGCCGATGCTGCAATACGGCCTGCACCTGGGCCAGCAGGCGGAAATGGTCACCGACAGTTTGCGCGCGTTGTTCCTTGAAGCGTGCGGCTATGAGACCAAGGTGTTTGAGTTCATCTCGTTGGAGCACACCAACAAGAACAAGATGATCCTGGCCGTGAAGCGTGCCGAGCCGGTGGACAACGCTCAACTCCTGGAGAAAATCCAGGAGCTCAAGGCGTTCTACAACATCACCGAACATTGCCTTGAAACCCTGCTGCGGTCGGACGGTTACCTCGCCTGAGTACGACGCAAATCAAAAATGTGGGAGCGGGCTTGCTCGCGAAAGCGGTGTGTCAGTCACCTGATGTATCAACTGATCCACCGCATTCGCGAGCAAGCCCGCTCCCACATTAGATCGCGCTAGCCTTGGGAGCTGGCGCAGGCTTCACGCTGGTCTTGCGCCCCAACATCACCGTCACAATCACCCCGCAGGCAAACAGCCAGGTAATCGGCTCGATGTGTTCACCAAAAAACAGCGCCGAAAACGCGATGGTGAAAAAGATCTGCAACAGCTGAATCTGGCTGACCCGGGCGATGCCACCCATGGCGAGCCCGGCGTACCACGCAAAGAACCCCAGGAACTGCGAAAACAACGAGACATAACCAAACGCCCACCAGGTGCGCATGGAAATCGGCCCTTCGTGTTGCAGCGCCAGGTAGGCCACCGGCCCGATCAATACCGGCGTCGACAGCACCAGCGCCCAGCAGATTACCTGCCAGCCGCCCATTTCCTTGGCCAACCGGCCGCCTTCGGCATAACCCAGGCCACCCACGGCAATCGCCCCGAGCATCAACAGGTCACCCGCCTGGATGCTGCCGGCTCCGGTGATCAACGCGTAACTCAGCACCAGCGCACTGCCCAACGCCGCGCAGGCCCAGAAGGCCTTCGACGGCCGTTCATGGGACAGCCACGCCGCATACAGCGCCACGCACAGCGGCTGCAACCCGTTGACCAGCGCGCCATGGGACGCGGGCAAGGTTTGCATGGCCCAGGCCGACAACACCGGGAAACCCAGGATCACCCCGGCAATCACCAGCGTCAGCCCGCGCACCTGGCGCCAGGTGGGCCAGCGCTCACGGCGCCACAGCAACAGCGCCGCCGCCGGCACCGCCGCGAACAACGCCCGGCCCAGGCCATTGAGCAACGGGTGGATTTCCTGCACCACGATACGGGTGAAGGGCAGGGTGAGGCTGAAGATGACGACGCCCAGCAGGCCGAGGGCCATGCCGGTATTTTCGCGGGAGCTCATGGAAGGAACCAGAATCGAATGGGCCGGAAGTGGACGTTCATCTAGCCACAAAGCCCGGAAAACGCGGGCCTACAGCTGGGTGCGGATTTATCCGTACAGTTTTGAACGGGCGACTCGGTTCATGTGGGAGCTGTCGAGCCTTGGCGAGGCTGCGATGGGATCAACGCAGTTTACCTGCCAGGCCGAGGTGTCTGCATCGCGCGCAAGCCCGGCTCCCACACAAGCCGGGGTGCTGATGTAGTAGCGGGCCATTACCCGGATCAAGCCTGCGGGTCTATCTTGGCTACTCCTGTCTGCCCAACCGTTCAACCGGAGGAATGTCCCATGGCCGCGAAAAAAATCCTGATGCTGGTCGGCGATTACGTCGAAGACTATGAAGTGATGGTGCCGTTCCAGGCGCTGCTGATGGTGGGGCATACCGTGCACGCCGTGTGCCCGGACAAGTCCGCCGGCCAGACCGTGCGCACGGCGATCCACGACTTCGAAGGCGACCAGACCTACAGCGAAAAGCCCGGGCACCTGTTTGCCCTGAATGCGGATTTTGCCAAGGTGAACGCTGCCGACTACGACGCGCTGCTGGTGCCGGGTGGCCGTGCCCCCGAGTACCTGCGGCTGAACGAAAAGGTCCTGCAACTGGTCAAGGATTTCGATCAGGCTGGCAAACCCATCGCCGCCGTGTGCCATGGCGCGCAACTGCTGGCGGCTGCCGGGATCCTGGAAGGCCGCGAGTGCAGCGCCTACCCGGCGTGCGGGCCGGAGGTACGACTGGCGGGCGGTACGTTCATCGATATCCCGGTGACCGACAGTCACGTTCAAGGCAATCTGGTAACGGCCCCGGCGTGGCCGGCGCACCCAAGCTGGCTCGCGGGTTTCCTCGGGCTGCTGGGCACCAAAATCACCCTGTAAAGCGGAGGTCATCGCCATGTGCGAGCTGTACGTCAAGGCCGACCCGATTCTGTACGAATCCCGCTCGCGCTCCCTGCGCATCTGCGGCGTGGTGACCACCGTGCGCCTGGAAAACCAGTTCTGGGACATCCTCAGCGAGATCGCCGAGGTGGATGGCATGACCACCAATCAACTGATCGCCAAGCTGTATGAAGAAGTGATGGATTACCGCGGCGAAGTGGTGAATTTTGCTTCGTTCTTGCGGGTGAGTTGCACGCGGTATTTGAGCAAGCAGCGGGTTCACGCCCCAGAGCTCAGCCTTGTGAATACAAGAAATGGCGCGCAGAAGATCTGAATGTGGGAGCGGGCTTGCTCGCGAAGGCGGTGTGTCAGGTAACTCATGTACCGACTGATCCAGCGCTTTCGCGAGCAAGCCCGCTCCCACATTGATTAGGTGGGGTCAGAAGAACCGCGTCACACTGATCTTCGCATCCCGGCCCTTGGTGTAGGCGCGGTCGCCGCTCAGGGCCGGTCGAAAGTTGTTGTTGAACAGGTTGTCTACGGTGAAGTTCACCTCGGTACCCTTGAGGTAAGCCTGTTGCGGCTTCCAGCTGGCGAAGAGGCCCTGGGTGTTGTAGCGCTTGTTGCCGTACTGGTCGTAGAACAGGTCGCCGATGCTGGTGCCCGGGCCGCCGGAATACTTGTCGCTCGGCAGGCGGCTGGTGGCGCCGATGAACTGCCCTTGCCAGCCCACCCGCATATCCAGGCTCGGGATCTTGGTGCCGAGCACCACCACCCATTTGGTTGGCGGAATGTCCCGCGCCCAGACGTCCGGCCCCCACGGGTTGGTGTAGGCGCCTTCATGTTTGCCGGTGGTGTAGGCGAACGATACCGAGCCGAACACGTAGGTGGAGTCATAGAAACTCTCGGCCTCGAAACCCTTGATGGTCATGCCGCCGATGTTGCGGTAGTTGGACATCGCGCCCGGCGGGCAGGCGCTGGAAATCGTTCCGCCGTTGACCGCCTGGTTCTGGCAGCCCACGCCTGTGGCCTTGAAGATTTCGTCCTCGACCTTGTTGTGGAACAGCGTGGTACGCAGTTGCAGGTTGTCGCCGTGGGCGAACACATCGGCGAAGCTGGTGACGTTGCCCAGGGTGATGGAGGTGATGCGCTCCGGGTCCAGGTCCAGGCTGGTGGCGGTGCGGCTGCCCAGGCCCTGGACTTCATACTGCTCGTCGATCACTGGCGCACGCCAGGTGCGGCTCCAGTTGGCGAACATCGCCACGTTCGGGGTGATGGTCCAGTACGCCGCCAGGCGTGGCGACCAGCCGGTGTAAGTGCGGTCGCTGTAGTCATGGCCGATGGCCGGGTCCGGGTTGCTGTAGTACGGCGCGTCGTTGGCCTCGCCGCGGTTGCGCACATGGTCATAGCGCATCGACGGGGTAATGGTCACATCGCCCAGCGTCACCGCGTCCTGGATAAAGAAGCTGTTGGTGTCGACCTTGCCATGGGGCATGAAGCCCGGCTGGAAGTGCCCGTAGTTGTATTTCGGGGTGTTGTAGGTGGCGCCGGGCATCCACATTTCGGTTTCCCGGGTGTGCTTGCGGATTTGCACACCGGTGGTTACCGCGTGCTGCAACGCACCCGTGGAAAACAGGCTGACGTTGCGTACGTCGAGGTTCTTGTCGTTATAGGAGGTGTCCATCTTGCGCCCGCCGGTGGCCAACTGGAAAAACGCCGTGGCGTCGCGCTCGTCGGTCTGGTCGGTATTGGATTCGGAGTACTTGATGGTCAAGTCCACCAGCGGGTTATTCATCGGCTGGTATTCGTACTTGCCGGACCAGGTGGTGTCGACGGTATTGCGGTTGGCCAGGAAGCGTTTCAGCGCGGCTTCGTAGCCATAGCGGTCGATGTTGGCCTGGGTCGGCGGCGTCGGGTAGCTGGCGGCAGAGAAGGGCGTCCAGCGCTGGCTGTTGGAGCGCGAATACGACAGACCCAGGCTTTGCTCATCGGTGAAGTGAGCATTGAACTTGAACAGTTTGCCGTCCACATTCTGGGCGCTGTTGGGCAGGCGCTTGGGGTTGATCGGGTACTGGTTGTTGTCGTTGGGCAGGGTGGCAGCCAGTTTCATGTCGCCGCCGTCGCGCTGGGTCAGGTAGGCCAGCGCGTCGAAGCGGCCGTCATCGGTTCGCCCGTAAACGGCACTGCTGTAGACCTGCTCATGGTCGTTGCTGGAGTAGCCGTATTTGAGCATGGCACCGCTGTTGCGCCCGTCCTTGAGCAGGTCCGGGGCATCCTTGGTGGTCATGTTGACCGTACCGCCAAAGCCGCCGTTGCCGCTGAAGGGCGAGTTGGGGCCTTTCTCCACTTCGATGCTCTTGATCAGCTCGGGCTCGATAAACACAGTGCCCTGCTGGTAGCGCTCAAAACCGCTTTTGGTGGCGCCATCGACGGTCAGCGGCACGTCTTCGGCGTCGCCGAAACCACGGATGTTGATGGTCTGGCCACCGGGCTTCAGCGAGCCGCCCTGGCTGATGCCGGGCAAGGTTTGCAGCAGGCTGGGAATGTTGTTGGACTGGTAGCGGTCGATGTCCGCCTGGGTCAGGGTGGAACGGCCGACGGTGGTTGAGTCGACCTCGCTGCCGGTGCCGATCACGCTCAGGGCGTCGAGCTGGATAGCGCTGCTGTTGGTGGTCTTGCCCTCTTCGGGGCGTACCACGTAAGTGCTGCCGACCTTGAGCAATACGAACTCGCCGTCCTTGAGCAGGGTGCGAATCGCCACTTCCGGTGTGAAGTCGCCATTGAGGGCTGGCGCCTGGATATTTTTCAGCAGCGCTTCATCGAACAGCAGCTGGATTTTCGCCTGCTGCGCCACCTGGCTCAGGGACGTGGCCAGGGACTGGGCCGGCAGTTGCAGCTTGAACGACTCGGCCTGGGCACTCAGGCTGAAGGCCAGGCAGGCGGCAATGGCGGTGGGTCGAAGAAACAGGTGCTGAACGTGGCAAGGCGCGCGAAACATGAAATCCCCCGGAGTAGCCAAATGGCCAGAAAGGTGTGCGTATCAAACGCAGACCCGAGGAAGACGCGGCAGGAAAAATAATCCTCACATGCGAATGCAAAATATTCTCAAATAAGAATTCCGCGGGCTATTTGCGCGGTTCGATCCTGATATTGCCGTCGGCCAGGGCCACGGTTTTCACCGGCAACAGTGCCGGCAGGGCGTTGAGCAGGGCGTCCGGATCATTCACGTCCAGATTGCCCGAGACCTTCAGTTGCGCCACCGCGCTGTCCACCAGCAACGGCGCCTGGGGCCGGTACAGGCTCAACTCGTCCATCAGGCTGGCCAGTTCGCGATTACGAAACGACACGTGGCCGCCGCGCCAATCGGCGACCTCGCCGGCAGTGAGGGTTTGCTGCTGCAGCGTGCCCTTGGCATAACTGAACGTAGCGCGCTGATCGGCGCCGAGCAGGGTGGCCGGCAGCCTGGCATCCGGATCGAACGCCACTTGCCCATGGGCCACGCTGACCACCAACTGCTGCTTGCTGCGCCGCACATCGAAGCCGGTGCCGACCACCCGCACATTGGCTTCACCGGCCTGCACGAACAGCGGTCGTTCCTTGTCGGGCGCCACCTCGATATACAACTGGCCCTGATCCAGATGCACGATGCGCTGGTGACTGTTGAAGTCCACCCGCAGGCGCGTATTGGCGTTGACGTACAAGGTGCTGCCGTCAGGCAAATGCATGGTGCGCATTCCTTTGGCATGGGCCGCGACCTGGGCGTGGAACAGTTCGCGTGGGGCGCCGATGTTGCTCGTCAGCACGGCACACACCAGGGCGGCAGCCACCGCCAGGGCCGGGCGCCACACGGGTGGTTTGCGCACGGGCAGCGGTGTCGGTTTGTTCAGTTGCTGCAACTGCGCCAGGTCGGCCCACAGCTGTTCGAATTCCGCATAGGCGCGGGCATTGGCCGGCTCGGACTGCCAGGCGGCAAACGCCTTGCGGTCGGCGCGACCGGCGTCATTGCGGTTGCGCGCAAACCAGCTGGCGGCCTGGGCATCGATGGAGTCGCTGGCCTCGATGTCACAGGTGTCGATGTCGCTCAGGCGGGTCATTCTGGCTGCTCCTTGCCCTGTTCTTGTTGAAGTCGCTGCTTGCAATGCAGCAAGGCAAAAGCGATGTGCTTTTCCACCATGCTGACCGAAACGCCCATGCGCTCGGCGATCTGCGCCTGGCTCAAGCCTTCGAAGCGGTGCAGCATAAGGGCTTCTCGTCTTCTCGGCGAGAGTTCAGAGAGGACTTCTTTCAACTGTTCCAGGCGTTGCAGGCGTTGCGCGGCGGCCATGGGATCGTCTCGCGAGTCGCTGACAGGTTCGGCATCCAGTTCGGCCTGTTGCTGGTGGACGGTGTGCCGCACCTTTTGTTTGCGCCAGTGATCGCGCAGCAGATTGCGCGCCATCTGGAACAGAAACGCCCGTGGCTGCTCGACCTGAGCCCGGTCGCGGTAGTCCAGCCATTGGGTGAAGACATCCTGGGTCATGTCTGCCGCGTCGCTGGCGTTGTCCGTGCGTTTACGCAGGAAATGCAGGATATCTGCATAAAACCCGCGAAAGGCATCGGCCGACAGCGGGTCGGGCTTGGGACGAGACATGGATATCCTTCTTGATGAAGCACGACGTGGAAAAGTCGTGAATGATATCGAGAATTATTGTCATTTGTCTCTATTGAAAATCCAAGGTTGGATGCGGACTAAATGTGGGAGCGGGCTTGCTCGCGAATGCGGTGAGTCAGTCGACCTATTAATTGACTGACCCACTGCCTTCGCGAGCAAGCCCGCTCCCACATTTGGATTGCGTTTCAGCGCAACAGGGTCAGTAGCTCTTGCAACTGAACACGGCCTGCCTCAGCCAGCGGGAACACCGGCAGCCGTGGATCCCCCGACTCCAGGCCCGTCAGCCGCAAACCGGCCTTGATCGTCGCCGGCAAGCCACCTTTGAGGATGAAATCCAGCAACGGCAACTGGCGATAAAACAGCTCCCGCGCTTTCTCCAGGTCATTGGCCAAAACGGCTTCATACAAATCCAGGTTGAGCTGAGGAATCAGATTCGGCGCGGCCGTGCACCAACCTTTCGCGCCCGCCGCAAACGCCTCCAGTGCCAGCGGATTGCAGCCGTTGTAGAACGGCACCTGGCCCTCGCTGCGCCGGTGCAATTGGTGCATGCGCTGAATATCCCCGGTGCTTTCCTTGACCATGGTCACGTTGTCGACGCTGTTGACGATGCGCAGGATCAAGTCCACCGACATGTCGGTGCCACTGGTGGCCGGGTTGTTGTAGAGCATGATCGGCACGCCGATGCTGTCGCCAATGGCCGCATAGTGGGCGAGGATTTCCGCCTCGCTGAGTTTCCAGTACGAGGCCGGCAATACCATTACCACGTCCGCGCCGTGGGCCTCGGCAAACTGCGCGCGACGCACGGCCTTGGCGGTGGTCAGGTCGGAGACGCTGACGATGGTCGGCACACGCTTGCCCACCTTCTGGATGCTGTAGGCGGCGACTTCATCCCACTCTGCATCACTGAGATAGGCGCCTTCGCCGGTGCTGCCCAACGGTGCGACAGCGTGCACGCCGCTGTCGATCAGGCGGTCGATCGAAAGGCCCAGGGCGTCGAGGTCAAGGCGCTGGCCGTCCGCGCTGAACGGGGTGATGGTGTAGCCGATAATGCCGTGAATAGAAGGGCTGGACATGGAAAGGTCTCCGGTCGAAAAAGGGTTTCAGTTCAGGCAATCGGCGTGTTGGCGCAGGTTCTGCCGAGCGTAGTAGTTGAACGCGGCGCCGTGGCGCTTGGGCTTGGAAATCCAGTCATGGGCTTCGCGGCCCAGTTCCGGCAGGATCGGCTTGATCGTGCCGGCGGCCATCGCCAGCAGCTGCAACTTGGCCGCGCGTTCGATCAACTGTGCGATCACACAGGCTTCCTCGATGCTCGCCCCAGTGGACAATTGGCCGTGGTGGGAAAGCAGAATCGCGCGTTTATCCCCCAGGGCAGCGGTGATGATTTCACCTTCTTCGTTGCCCACCGGCACCCCGGGCCAGGCTTCGAGGAATGCGCAATCTTCGTACAACGGGCAGAGGTCCATGTGGGACACCTGCAACGGCACTTCCAGCATCGACAACGCAGCGATGTGGGTCGGGTGAGTGTGGATGATGCAGTTCACGTCCGGGCGACCGCGGTACACCCAGCTGTGAAAACGGTTGGCCGGGTTGGGCATGCCATGGCCTTCCAGCACCTCCAGGTCTTCATTGACCAGCAACAGGTTGCTGGCGGTGATCTCATCAAAACCCAGGCCCAGTTGTTGGGTGTAGTAGGTGCCAGGCGTCGGGCCGCGTGCGGTGATCTGCCCGGCGAGGCCGGAGTCGTGGCCGTTTTCGAACAGGATCCGGCAGGTCAGCGCCAGCTTTTGCCGGTCGGTCCACGTATTATCCGCCAGGGTGTTTTGCATCTGGGTCAGCGCCTGCTTGACCAGTTGGTCTTTCGGGAGTGCTAATGTCTTGGCCATATCAGTGTCCTTGTTCGTCGCAAATGACACTAAAGAGACTATATGACACAAAGTGTCATTAGCAAGCATTCATCATCGCCTCTTTAATGGATTAACCGCTGCGCATGTCTATCCGTTTGAAAATATTGAGAAAAAAACTTGGTGTGACGTTGGAGTCGCTCGCGGAAAAATCCGGGATGACCAAGAGTTACCTGTCGAAAGTCGAGCGGGGGTTGAATACGCCGTCGATTGCGGCGGCGCTGAAACTGGCCAAGGCGTTGAATGTGAAGGTCGAAGAATTGTTCAGCGAGGACAATGTCAGCCTCGACAGCTATAGCCTGGTGCGCAGCCACGAACGGCAGGCGTTGTCGGGCACCGATGCGTCACCGGGTTACGCGGTGTTGGCGCATCAGGTCAGTGAGCGTAGTTTGTTGCCGTTCATCATTTACCCGCCGGCGGAGTTCACCGACAAGACCTTCAAGGAACATTTGGGGGAGGAGTTTTTGTTTGTGCATGAAGGTCAGGTTGAGGTGGATTTCATGAGCGAGCGGGTGGTGTTGAATCGGGGGGATGCGTTGCATTTCAATGCGCAGAAGCCGCATCGGATTCGGTCGGTGGGGGAGGTTCAGGCGCAGCTTTTGGTGGTGGTGCATAGTGCTGAGGGGTGATGGTGGGGGTGGGGGCATATCCGTTATTTGGGTGATGGCTTATATCGGTTCCGCTCTTACAGCGGCTCACTTTTGAAGAGCGCAAAAGTAAGCAAAACGCTCTTGCCCCACCACTCGGC
>NZ_JACAPW010000055.1:0-17666 GCF_013385495.1 Pseudomonas sp. F8002
GCCCCGTTAAACCACGCTGGCCGGAGTGAGGGCACTCCGAGCCTAAGCGAGGAGCCGCTGTAAGAGCGGAACCATAAGCGGCCGTTACCGCAGCAACGGATATGTCCACCACACCCGCCACCACCGATCAAACACCCCTTGCGACCCCCCAATTTCTTTGCTAGCTTCTTACAAAATGTTAACGATAACATTTGCTCTAAAAATAAAAACAAAACAGAGATCCCCACCATGAAAATGCTTCCGAAAACCCTGTGTTTGTTGGCTCTGAGCATCAATCTTGGCACCGCTGGCCTGGCACTGGCCGACACCAAACCCGCCCCCATCCGCATCGGCGCGTCCTTCCAGGAAATCAACAACCCTTACTTCGTCACCATGAAAGACGCCCTGCAGGAAGCCGGGGCGACCATCGGTGCGCAGTTGATCATCACCGACGCCCGCCACGACGTGTCCAAACAGGTCAGCGACGTCGAAGACATGCTGCAAAAAGGCATCGACATCCTGCTGATCAACCCCACCGATTCCGTCGGCGTGCAATCAGCCGTCAAATCCGCCCACGCCGCCGGCGTAGTCGTGGTCGCCGTCGACGCCCAGGCCGAAGGCCCACTGGACTCCTTCGTCGGCTCGAAAAACTTCGACGCCGGCTTCCAGGCCTGCGAATACCTGGCCAAGAACATCGGCGACAAGGGCAATATCGCCATCCTCGACGGCATCGCCGTGGTACCGATCCTGGAGCGCGTGCGCGGTTGCAAGGAGGCCGTGGCCAAGCACCCGGACATCAAGATCGTGAGCATCCAGAACGGCAAGCAGGAACGTGACCAGGCGCTGACCGTCACCGAAAACATGCTGCAGGCCCAGCCCACCCTCAAGGGCATTTTCAGCGTCAATGACAACGGCTCCCTCGGCGCACTCTCGGCCATCGAAGCCAGCGGCCTGGACGTCAAACTGGTGAGCGTCGACGGCGCGCCGGAAGCGATCAAGGCCATCCAGAAACCCGGCAGCAAATTCATCGCCACCTCCGCGCAATACCCGCGTGACCAGATCCGCCTCGCCCTGGGCATCGCCCTGGCCAAGAAGTGGGGCTCGCAAGTGCCGGCCACGATCCCGGTGGACATCACCCTGATTGACCAGGCCAAGGCCAAGGATTTCAGTTGGTAAAACACCCAGGCCCCACGCCAGGCGTGGGGCACAGGTCATCCATCTGAATGCGAGGTCGGCGGTATGAGCAGTCTTCTGAAGCTGGAAAATATCTGTAAGCGCTATCCGGGGGTGCAAGCCCTCAAGGCGATCAACCTGGAAGTGCAGCGCGGCGAGATTCATGCCTTGCTCGGGGAAAACGGTGCAGGCAAATCGACCTTGATGAAGATCCTTGGCGGGGTCGAGCACCAGGACGAAGGGCAGATCCTGATCGACGGTGAGGCTCGGCAGTTCGCGACGTATCGTGATGCGATTGCCGCCGGCATCGGCATTGTGTTCCAGGAATTCAGCCTGATTCCCTACCTCACGGCGGTGGAAAATATTTTCCTCGGCCATGAGCTGAGCAACCGTTTTGGCCTGTTGCGCAAGCGCGAAATGGTCGAGGCGAGCGAGGCGTTGTTCAAGCGCCTCGGTGTCAGTATTGACCTGCAATGCGCGGTCAGGCACCTGAGCGTGGCCGAGCAGCAATTCGTCGAGATCGCCAAGGCGCTGGCCCTGGACGCGCGGCTGCTGGTGCTCGACGAACCCACCGCCACCCTCACGCCGAGCGAAGCCGAGCTGCTGTTCGAAATCATGCGTGAACTCAAGCGCCAGGGTGTGGCGGTGATTTTTATCTCCCACCACCTGGAGGAAATTTTCCAGGTCTGCGACCGCATCAGCGTGCTGCGCGACGGCGGCAATGTGGGCGTCACCGATGTGGCCGACAGCGATATCGACCGCCTGGTGGAAATGATGGTCGGGCGGCGCCTGGAGTGCAGTTTTCCGCCCAAGCCCACCGCCGCACGCGGGCCGCTGTTGCTGGAGGTCAAGGACATCCAGTTGGTGCGCAACGGCCCCCATAACCACTTTGAATTGCACAAGGGCGAGATTCTCGGCTTTGCCGGCCTGGTGGGTTCCGGGCGTACCGAATTGGCGCTGGGCATGATGGGCGCGCTGCCGTCGGTGAGCAAAGACGTGTGGCTGCGGGGTGAACAAATCACCCTCGACGACCCGGCCCAGGCCTTGGCCCATGGCATCGGCCTGCTGCCGGAAAGCCGCAAGACCGAAGGGCTGATCACCGATTTCAGCATTCGCGAAAACATCTCTCTCAACAACCTGCCCAAATACCAGAACGCCAGCGGCCTGATCGACAAGGACAAGGAATGCGCCAGCGTTGAAGCGCTGATGCGCCAGCTGTCGATCAAGGCCCCCAGCGGCGAGAGCCGGGTGTTCAACCTCAGCGGCGGCAACCAGCAGAAAGTCGTGATTGCCCGCTGGATCAACCATCACTGCGACGTGCTGGTGTTCGACGAACCCACCCGTGGCATCGACGTCGGTGCCAAGGCGCAGATCTACGCACTGATGCGCAGCCTCACCGAACAGGGCTACGCAATCATCATGATTTCCTCGGAACTGCCGGAAGTCATCGGCATGTGCGACCGCGTCGCGGTGTTCCACAAGGGCGCCATCGTCAAGGTACTGGAAGCGTCTGCCGTCAATCCTCAAGAGGTCATGCGCCATGCAACAGGGGGCTCAAGTGAATACGTCCATTAATGCCGTGGGGCCTGGCCGGCTGCGCCTGAACCTGGCGCGGTTGATCCGCTCACCGGCGTTTTATCCCTTTGTCGGGCTGCTGGTGGTGACGTTGGTGATGATCTTCGCCAGCGATAACTTCCTGACGGCCAACAACCTGTCGAACATCGCGCGCCAGGTGTCGATCAACGCAATTATCGCGGTGGGCATGACCTGCGTGATTCTCACCGGCGGCATCGATTTGTCGGTGGGGCCGGTGATGGCGTTGTCCGGCACCTTGACCGCCGGCTTGATGGTCGCAGGCTTGCCGCCGGGCCTGGCGATTGGCGCCGGGATGCTGGTCGGCGTGGCGTTCGGCATCGGCAATGGCCTGTTCGTCGCCTACCTGCACATGCCGCCGATCATCGTCACCCTGGCGACCATGGGCATCGCCCGCGGGTTCGGCCTGATGTACACCGACGGCTATCCGATTTCCGGTTTGCCGGAGTGGTTCGGCTTCTTTGGCCGCGAAAGCCTGTTCGGCATTTCGGTGCCGATCCTGATCATGTTGGTGACGTACCTGGCGGCCTATGTGCTGCTGCAACACACCCGCATCGGCCGCTATATCTACGCGATCGGCGGCAACGAGGAAGCGGTGCGCCTGTCCGGCGTGCGGGCGGCGCGCTTCAAATTGCTGGTGTATGGCATCAGCGGTTTGACCGCCGCGATTGCCGGGCTGGTGCTGACCTCACGCTTGATGAGCGGCCAGCCGAATGCCGGGGTGTCGTTCGAACTCGACGCGATTGCCGCGGTGGTCCTGGGCGGCGCCTCGATTGCCGGTGGGCGCGGGGTAATCGTCGGCACCTTGCTCGGCGCCATGCTGCTGGGGGTGTTGAACAACGGCTTGAACATGCTCGGGGTCTCGCCCTATGTCCAGAGCGTGATCAAGGGCGGGATCATTTTGCTGGCGATCTTCATCAGCCGTCAGCGCCACAAGTAAACCGGTTATCTCCACGCGGCCATGGTGGCCGCGATGGGTTCTCTCATGCTCAAGAAAGGTCCGCACATCATGGAAAAGCACAACCAAATGCAAGCCGTCGTCTGCCACGGCCCGAAAGATTACCGCCTGGAACGCATCAGCAAACCCCAGGCGCGGGTCAATGAACTGGTGATTCGCATCGCCGCCTGCGGCATCTGCGCCAGTGACTGCAAATGCCACTCCGGCGCCGCGATGTTCTGGGGCGGCGACAACCCGTGGGTCAAGGCCCCGGTGGTGCCGGGGCACGAGTTCTTTGGCTACGTGGTGGAAGCGGGCGAGGGCGCCGAGGAGCACTTTGAGGTGAAGGTCGGCGACAAGGTGATCGCCGAGCAGATCGTGCCATGTGGCAAGTGCCGCTTCTGCAAGTCCGGCAAGTACTGGATGTGCGAGGTGCACAACATCTTCGGCTTCCAGCGTGAAGTCGCCGAGGGTGGCATGGCCCAGTACATGCGTATTCCCAAGACTGCCATCGTGCACAAGATTCCGGAGTCGGTGTCCCTGGAAGATTCGGCGCTGATCGAGCCGATGTCCTGCGCGATTCACACCGTCAACCGCGGTGAGATCCAGCTGGATGACGTGCTGGTTATTGCTGGTGCCGGCACCCTGGGCCTGTGCATGGTGCAAGTGGCCGCCCTGAAAACGCCGAAGAAGCTGGTGGTGATCGACATGGTCGACGAGCGCCTGGAACTGGCGAAGCAGTACGGTGCCGACGTGGTGATCAACCCGTCCCGGGATAACGCCCGGGAGATCATCAATAGCCTGACCGACAACTACGGCTGCGACGTGTACATCGAAACCACCGGCGTACCGGCGGGCGTTACCCAGGGCCTGGACTTGATCCGCAAGCTCGGGCGGTTTGTCGAGTTCAGCGTGTTTGGCGCCGAAACCAGCGCCGACTGGTCGATCATCGGCGACCGCAAGGAGCTGGACGTACGCGGTGCGCACCTGGGGCCGTATTGCTACCCGGTGGCCATCGACCTGTTCGAGCGTGGCCTGGTGACGTCCAAGGGCATCGTGACCCATGACTTCGGGCTGGACAGCTGGGCCGAAGCGTTTGAGCTGGCCAACTCGACCAAGTCGATCAAGGTGCTGCTGAAGCCGGTGCTCTGACATGAACTACGTAATGGGTGTGGACATCGGCACGCAAAGCACCAAGGCGCTGCTGGTGGATGCGGACGGCCTGATCATCGCCCAGCACAGCCAGGGGTATCGCGTGGATACCCCGAAAGTGCGCTGGGCCGAGCAGTGGCCGCAGGTCTGGCTGGATGCGGTGGAGGCCTGCGTCGCCCAGTGCATGGCCAAGGCCGGCGTGGCAAAAGAGCAGGTCAAGGCGCTGTGCATCAGCAGCCTGTACGGCGGCTCGGGGATTGCCGTGGACGCGCAGATCACGCCGCTGCACCCATGCCTGATCTGGATGGACCGGCGCGCGGGCGAGCAAGTGGAGTGGGTGCGCGAGCATGTGGACCTGGAGCGGCTGTTCACGATCACCGGCAACTCGGTGGACAGCTACTACGGTTTCACCAAGATGCTCTGGCTCAAGCAGCACCAGCCGCAGGTGTGGGCCAACACCCGCTACCTGCTGCCGCCCAACAGCTACATCAACTGGTGCCTGACCGGCGAGTTGGCGGTGGACCACAGCAGCGCCGGCAATATCGGTGGTGTCTACGATGTGGCCCGGCGCGGCTGGTCGGCCGAGATGCTGGCGGCGCTTGGGATTCCGTTGGCGATGATGCCGGAGCGTTTGCTGTATTCCGGTGAAGTGGTCGGTGGTTTGCTGGAGGAATGGGCCCGGCGGCTGGGCTTGCAGGCCGGCACGCCGATCCTGGCCGGGGGCGTGGATGCGGCCATGGCCACATTGGCGGCCGGGGTGACGCGGCCGGGCAATCACGTGGCGATGATCGGCACCAGCATGTGCTGGGGTTATCTCAATCAGCAGGTGGATGCGCGCCATGGCCTGGTGAGCATGCCCCACGTCTATAACGGCCATCAGGACCTGTACATCTTCGGTGGTGCGATCACCGCCGGGGCGTCGGTGAGCTGGTTTCGCGAACAGTTCTGCCAGGCAGAGGAGCAGCAGGCGAAAGAGACTGGCCAGGACAGTTTGTGGCTGCTGGAGCAGAGCGCCGCGAAGATCCCGGCGGGCAGTGAAGGGCTGTTGTTCCTGCCGTATCTCATGGGCGAACGCAGCCCGGTGTGGGATGACCGAGCCAGCGGCAGCTTTGTCGGGCTGAACCTGTATCACAGCCGGATCCACCTGTACCGCGCGGTGCTCGAAGGGGTGAGTTTTGCCCTGCGGCACAATATCGAAGCGGGCACCCGTGGGGCGCATTCCCTTGATCCACGGCTGATTGTGGTGGGTGGGGCGAGCCATTCGGATTTGTGGATGCAGATTATTGCGGACATCACCCATTACCCGGTCTACACCATTGTGCAAGAGGTGGAGGCGGCCTTGGGCGCGGCGTTGCTGGCGGCCCATGCGGTGGGGGTGGTGGATGACCGGCAGATGGAGAAAGGTTGGGTGCAGTTGGAGCTGCGGGCGGAGCCGGAGGCGGGGAATGTCGGGGTGTATGACCGGGCGTTTGCCAGCTATCTGGAGCTGTATCCGGCCTTGAAACCGGTGATGCACAGCTTGCAATTGAATTAAGCGAACACTGATCCAAATGTGGGAGCGGGCTTGCTCGCGAATACGGTGTATCAGTGCCGGATTTATTGCCTGACCCACCGCATTCGCGAGCAAGCCCGCTCCCACATGGGATCTCCATCGTTTTAGAGATCGTGAACCATGAACGCTATTTTTGACTTCACCAAGCAGCGCATCCTCGTCACCGGCGCAAGCAGCGGCATCGGCCGGGAAATTGCCCTACAACTGATCGCCAGCGGCGCCCAGGTTTTCGCCCTGGGCCGCGACGCTCAGGCCCTGGCCCAACTCGGTTGCGAAACCCTGTGCCTGGACATCGCCAACAGCGCCGCCCTGGACCTGGCCCTGCAAGGCCTGCCGCCGATGCATGGACTGGTCAACTGCGCCGGAATTTCCCGCCTGGAACCCGCCGCGGCCATCAGCGCCGAAGCCTTCGACCAGGTGATGAACGTCAACGCCCGCGCCGCGGCCCAGGTCGCCAGCCGTATCGCTGCGGCGATGATTGAAGCGAAGATTCCCGGCAGCATCGTCAACGTCTCAAGCCAGGCCTCACTGGTAGCCCTGGACGATCACCTCGGCTACTGCGCCTCCAAGGCCGCACTGGACGCCATCACCCGCGTGCAATGCGCCGAATGGGGCCGCTTCGGAATTCGCGTCAACAGCGTCAACCCCACCGTCACCCTCACGCCCATGGCACAGATGGCCTGGTCGGCGCCCGCCAAGCGCGACCCGGCATTGGTGGCGATTCCCCTGGGGCGATTTGCCGAAACGGCGGAAGTGGCACTGCCGGTGTTGTTCCTGCTGAGCGATGCCGCCAGCATGATCAGCGGCGTCAGCCTGCCGATCGACGGCGGCTACACCAGCCGCTAGCCGTTCTCCAGCTTGCCGGCGATCACCACCTTGTCCCGCGGTTTGTGCGGGTCTTCGAGACGGTCCAGCAGCAGCCGCACCGCGCTGCTGCCGGCCAGTGACGCGTCGTGGGCCACGCAGGCAATCGGCACGCCGAAGATATCGGCGAAGGGCAGGCGGTCGATGCCGCAGATGGTCAGGCTTTCGTGGGGGATGTTGTGCATGCGCAACGCACGCAAGGCGCCGAGGGTGATCAACTGGTTGAAGCCCATGATCGCGTCCGGCGCCGAGTGCTCGGCCAGGTAGTCGAGGGTGTGCAGGTAGGAGGGCATCAGCGTGTAGTCGCCGGCACACACTTCGACCTGCACCTGCGGGTGCTCGGCCAGCACTTCTTTCAGGCCCTTGAGGCGTTCCATGGTGATGCGCGAATGCTCGGGCCCGGTCAGCACCAGCAGGCGCTTGAGGTTCGGGGTTTGCCGCACCAGGTACTGCGTCGCCTCGATGCCGCTGTGATAGTTGTCCAGCACCACGCGGCTGAACGGGCTGTCGTGGATGGTGCGATCGAGCAGCACCACCGGCGTCTTGCCGTTACCCAGGCGCTCCAGATAGTCCGGCTGGTAGCTGGGCTCGTCGGAGACCGGCGACAGGATGATCCCCGCCACGCGGTAGCCCAGCAGCGTGTCGACTGCCTTGCTTTCCAGTTCTTCCAGTTCGTCGGTATCCACCAGCATGATGGTGTAGCCATGCTTTTTCGCCTCGCGGGAAATCGCCTTGATCATCTCGCTGTAGAAGGGGTTGTCGACCGAAGCGGTGATCACGCCGATGATCAGGCTTTCACTGCGCTTGAGCCCGCGGGCAAAGGCGTTGGGCACGTAGTCCAGCTCCCGCGCCACTTCGAGAATCCGCGCCAGGGTGGCGGGCTTGACCAGGTCGGGTTTGCTCAGCGCCCGGGACACCGTGATGGTGGTCATGTTGACCCGTTTGGCGATGTCGCTGATGGTGACGGACTTTTTCTTGTTCATCGGCAGGGGGGAACCAGGAGAAAACAACCTGAGGCTACCATGGGCACGGCTTCAAATCACCGGATCCCAGCGCTGCGACCAATCCTTTTCGGCCTCCACCACCGCCCGCAGCAACCCCAGCGCCTGCTGCAAAACCGCCGAATCGCGCTCGCGGGAATACACCAGGTACGTCGGGAAGCTGAACTCCGGCGCCTTGGGCACCCGTTCCATCACACCGCTGTCGAGGTAGCTCTGTACCACCCGCGTGCGGAAATACCCGGCACCGCCGTTTTCCAGGATGTACTGCAACGCCAGTGGCCCCAGATTGAAACTCAGGGCTGCGCGGGCCTTGTCCGGCAGTGCGGCGTCGTGCTGCTGGCGAAAGCCCTGGCCCCAGTCGATATACACGTAGGGCTCGGGCCGGGCGGCCAGTTGCACCAGGATCAGTTTTTCTTCCAGCACCTGCTCCACCTGCAACCCCGGCCAGTATTGCGGCTGGAACACCAGCGCGGCGTCCAGCACCCCCAGTTCCAGCTGGCGTAACAGGTACTCGCCTTCGCGAATCTCGGTGCGCAGGGCATGGCCGGGAATGTGTTCCCGCAAGGCCTGGGCCCAGCCGAGCATCAGCGGGTTGCACAGGCTGACTTCGCCACCGATGTGCAGCACGTTGCGGTAGCCGTCGGGTAATGGCAGGTCGCGGCGTGCGGCTTCCCAGGTCTGGACAAGCTGGTTGGCGTAGACCACGAACGCCTCGCCGTCCGGGGTCAGGCGGGCACCGGCGCGGTTGCGCACGAACAGGGTACTGTTGAGCTGGCTTTCGAGGTTTTTGACCCGGGCGGTGATTGCCGTCTGGGTGACGTGCAGTTTCTCGGCCGCCGCGGCGAGGCTGCCGCAGCGGGTGATTTCGAGGAAGGTGCGTGCCAGTTCGATGTCCATGAAACCCCCTTGGATGATAGGAGGCATTGTAGGGGCTGATGATTGGAATACGGACAAAAATGTGGGAGCGGGCTTGCTCGCGAAGGCGGTGTGTCAGTCAAGATATCCGGTGACTGACACACCGCCTTCGCGAGCAAGCCCGCTCCCACAGTTTGATTGCATTTCAAGTTGGGGTTTTGGGGGCTTGCAGGTGCTCGGTTGGAAAAGCCTTGGCATACGCCTGGCAAACTCTCAGCACCTGCTCATCCGCAAACCGCGCCCCCACCACATGCAGCCCCACCGGCAACCCATTGGCCGCCAATCCGCACGGCACCGACGCCGCCGGTTGCTGAGTCAGGTTGAAGGGATAGGTAAACGGCGTCCACTCCATCCATTCCCCTAGTCCCGAACCCGGCGGCACATTGTGCCCGGCCTCGAACGCGGTGATCGGCATCATCGGCGAAACCAGCACATCGTAATGCTCATGGAATGCCGCCATGCGCGCCACGAGCGCTGCCCGTGCTTCCAGCGCAGCGCTGTAATCGCTGAGGCTGATCTGTTCGCCCAGTCGAGCAATGCGCAGCAACCCCGGGTCCATCAGTTGCCGCTGCGCCTCGCTCAACGGCCCGGCCAGGCGCGCCGCACCGGCAAACCACAGGGTATTGAACACCTCCAGCGGATCACTGAACCCCGGATCAATCTGCTCAACATGAGCACCCAACTGCACCAGGCCTTCGACCGCTTTGGCGACGACCCTGGCCACTTGCGGGTCCACGTCCACATAACCGAAGTTCGGGCTGTAGGCGATACGCAGGCCCTTCAAGTCGGCCCCGGCGTGCAACCATGGCGTGGTCCGGGGCGCCCCGATCAAGCCGTCCCGCGCGTCCTGCTGGGCGATGGTTTGCAGCATCAGCACCGAGTCTTCCACGGTGCGGGTCATCGGCCCCAGGTGAGACAAAATGGTCATCGAACTGGCCGGCCATTGCGGCACGTAACCGAAAGTCGGCTTGATGCCAAAGGTGCCGGTGAACGCGCAGGGAATCCGGATCGAGCCACCGGCATCGCTGCCCTGGTGCAGCACGCCCAGGTTCAAGGCCGCCGCCGCCCCGGCACCGCCGGACGAGCCGCCGGCCGTCATGCGCGTATCCCAAGGGTTGCGGGTAATCCCATACAACGGATTATCCGTGACGCCTTTCCAGCCGAATTCCGGCGTGGTGGTCTTGCCCAGCAATACCGCGCCGGCCTTGCGCATGAAGGCCGAGAAGGGCGCATCCACATCCCATCGACCCTCGGCGGATGTGGTACGCGAACCCTTGCGCGTCGGCATGCCGATGGTCTGCGTCAGATCCTTGATGGACGCGGGCACCCCGTCCAGGGCCCCGCACGGCTGGCCCTTGAGCCAGCGCTGTTCCGAATCCCGCGCCGCCTTCAAGGCGCCTTCCGGGTCGACGTGGCAGTAGGCGTTGACCGCCGGGTTGTAGCGTTCGATCCGCAGCAATGCGTCTTCGGTGACCTCCACTGGCGACAGGCTTTTATCCCGATAGCGGGCCAGCAGCTCAACTGCGGTCAGGTTGGCGATATCCGTCATGCCGCTTTACCTCCTTGCGCCGCGTTGACCATGGCCCGCAGCAACACCGCGCAGCCCGCCGCCAGGTCATCCGGCGCGGCGTTCTCGATTTCGTTATGGCTGATGCCGCCTTCGCACGGCACAAAGATCATTCCGGCCGGGCCCAGTTCGGCGACGAAGATCGCGTCATGCCCGGCGCCGCTGACGATGTCCATATGGCTCAGGCCCAGGCTGCTCGCGCCATCACGCACGGCGTTGACACAGGCAGGGTTGAAGTCCAGTGGCGGGAAGTCGGCAGTGGGTGTCAGCTCAAAGCTCAAGCCGTGTTGTTCGGCAGTCGCTTCGATCACCTGGCGCACTTCGTCGACCATCGCTTGCAGCTTGTCGGCGTGCAGGTGGCGCAGGTCGATGGTCATGTGCACCTGGCCGGGAATCACGTTGCGCGAGCCGGGATGCAGGCTCAGGCAACCGACGGTGCCGCAGGCATGGGGTTGTTGTTCGTGGGCGATGCGATTCACCGCGCTGACCACTTGCGCCGCGCCTACCAGTGCGTCCTTGCGCAGGTGCATTGGCGTCGGGCCCGCGTGGGCTTCGACGCCAGTGAGCGTCAGGTCGAACCACTTCTGGCCCAGGCAGCCCATGACCACGCCGATGGTGGTGGCCTGGTCTTCCAGCACTGGGCCCTGCTCGATATGCGCCTCGAAATAGGCGCCCACCGGATGGCCCGGCACGGCGCGGGAGCCGGCGTAGCCGATGCGCTGCAATTCAGCGCCCACCGACAGCCCTTGCTCGTCCTGCTTGTCGAGGGTTTCCTGCAGGTCGAACTTACCGGCGAACACCCCGGAACCCATCATGCACGGCGGGAATCGCGAGCCTTCTTCGTTGGTCCACACCACCACTTCAATCGGCGCTTCGGTCTCGATGTTCAAATCATTGAGGGTGCGGATCACCTCCAGGCCAGCCATCACGCCGTAGCAACCGTCGAACTTGCCGCCGGTAGGCTGGGTGTCGATATGGCTGCCGGTCATCACCGGCGCCAGTGCCGGATTACGCCCGGCACGGCGGGCAAAGATGTTGCCGATGGCGTCGACGCTGACGCTGCACCCGGCGGCTTCGCACCATTGCACGAACAGGTCGCGGGCCTGGCGGTCGAGGTCGGTGAGGGCCAGGCGGCACACGCCGCCCTTGGGGGTGGCGCCGAGGCGGGCGAGGTCCATCAGCGATTGCCACAGGCGCTCGCGGTTGATCAGCGGGGCGTTGCTCTGGAGCGGTTGCGCAAAACTATTCATCAGCAGTCTCCGGTCAGGCACTCAGGGCCAGGTAACGGTTCTTGATCGTCGGGTCGGCGCGGAAGGCTTCGGCACTGCCTTCGTACACCACGCGGCCCTGTTCGAGGACGTAATGGCGGTCGGCGAGCTTGTCGCAGACCATCAGGTTCTGTTCCACCAGCAGCACCGGCAGGCCGTCTTCCTTGACCTTGCGCAGGATCTTCACCAGCTCGTCGACGATCACCGGCGCGAGGCCTTCGGTGGGCTCATCGAGGATCAGCAGCTTGGGATCGTTGAGCAGCGCGCGGGCGATGGCGAGCATCTGTTGCTCACCGCCGGACAGCGCGTGGCCGGCGTTTTTGCGGCGCTCCTTGAGGCGCGGGAACATGCCGTACACGTCTTCCATCTGCCAGCGGCTGGTCTTGCGCACGGCAATGCGCAGGTTTTCCTCCACCGTGAGCAGGCGGAAAATCCCGCGGTTCTCCGGCACCAGCGCCAGACCCTGGCGGGCGATTTCGAAGATTTTCTGCCCCACCAGCGGCTGGCCGTTGAAGTGAATCTGGCCCTGGCGCGGGCAGATAATCCCGAGGATGCTACGCAGGGTGGTGGTCTTGCCGGCACCGTTGCGCCCCAGCAGGGTCACCAGTTCGCCAGGGTTGACGGTCAGGGACACGCCTTCAAGGACGTGGCTCTTGTCGTAGTAGGAATGGATATTGTCGACGGTCAGCATCAGGCGGCTTCTCCCAAATAGGCGGTGCGCACGCGCTCGTCGGCGCGCACGAATTCCGGCGTGCCTTCCACCAGGATCTGGCCGTGGCTCATCACGGTGATGCGTTGGCTGATGGACATGACGATGCTCATGTTGTGCTCGATCAGCAGCACGGTATGGTCGCGGCCGAGGTCGCTGATCAGTTGGGTCATGATCGGGATGTCGTCGATGCCCATGCCCGAGGTGGGTTCGTCGAGCATCAGCAGCTTGGGTCTGGAGCAGATCGACATGCCGACTTCCAGCACCCGCTGCTGACCGTGGGACAACTCGCCGGCCAGGGTGTCGGCGCGGGCGGTGAGTTGCAGGCGTTCCAGCACCTGGTCGGCCATTTCCAGGTGTTCGCGCTTGCTGTCGACCCGGCGCCAGAAGTTCAGGGCGCGGGCGCCGTCGCGACCCTGGGCGGCCAGGCGCAGGTTTTCGCGCACGCTGAGGTTCTGGAACAGGCTGGTGAGCTGGAACGAGCGCGCCATGCCCAGGCCGACGCGGCCGTGGGCCGGTTTGCGCATCAGGTTCTTGCCATCGAAATGAATTGCTCCGGCGGTGGCCTGGCGTTCGCCGGTCAGGCAGTGGAACAGGCTGGTCTTGCCCGCGCCATTGGGGCCGATGATGGTGTGGATGGTGCCGGCTTCGACCTTGAGGTTGACACCGTTCACCGCGTGGAACGCACCGTAGGCCAGTTCCAGGTTCTTGGTTTCCAGCAGGATGCTCATGACAGCTTCTCCTTGGTCACAACGTCGGCCTTGCGGCTGCCGCGCACACGGTCGAACAGGGTCGACAGACCACCCCACAAACCGCCGCGCATGAAGATCACCACCAGGATCAGGATCACCCCCAGCAGCATCAGCCAGCGCGGCCACAGATCGGAAAGGAAGTCCCCCAGCAGCACGATGGAACCGGCGCCCAGCAACGAGCCGAACAGCGAGCCGGTGCCGCCGACGATGGTCATGATCAGGATGTTCTCGGACATCGCCAGGTCGATGTTCGACAGCGGCACAAAGTGCAGCAGCATCGCGTACAGCGCCCCGGCAATCCCGGTGACGGCGCCGGACAACACGAACACCAGGATCTTGAAGTGGCGGGTGTCATAGCCGATGGCCGAAGCGCGGGTTTCGTTTTCGCGAATCGCCATCAGCGTGCTGCCGAATGGAGAGGCGATCACCCGGCGGGCGCCGATGAAGATCAGCAGGAACAGCACCGCGACAAACCCGTAGAACGCGCGGGCGTCGGTCAGCGACAGCAGCACGGTGTCACCGATGCGGATTTCCGGGCGCGGCACGCTGAGCAGGCCGTTGTCGCCGCCGGTCCAGTCGCTCAGGGTGTAGGCGACGAAGTAGGCCATCTGGCTGAAGGCCAGGGTCAGCATCACGAAGTAAATGCCGGTGCGGCGGATCGCCAGGGCGCCCACCAGGAAAGCCAGGAAACCACCGGCGACGGCGGCACCCAGCAGTGCGCTGAACAGCCCCAGTTGCAGGTGAATCATCAACAGCGCCGCGCAGTAGGCGCCGGCCCCGAAGAAGATGCCTTGGCCGAACGACAGCAGCCCGGTGTAACCCAGCAGCAGGTTGCAGGCGAGGGCGGCCATGGCAAATATCAGGATCTCGGTGGCCAGGGTCGCCGAGGGCAGAATCAAAGGCAGGCCGATCAATACCACGAGCACCAACAGCAGCATGTAGCGCGACTGGGTCTTGGCGAACGGCAGGGGATTTTTCTCGCTCATGTCAGGCTCTCCCGAACAGGCCGTAAGGACGCACCAGGATCACCACGGCCATCGCACCGTAGATCATCAGGCTCGCGCCCTGGGGCCAGAGTGTGGTCATCAGGCTTTGCACCACGCCGACCAGCAGGCCGCCCACCAGTGCACCGCTGAAGGAACCCATGCCGCCAATCACCACCACCACGAACGCCACGCCGAGGATTTCCGGGCCGACAAAGGGCTGGGCGCCGCGCAACGGGGCGAACAGCACACCGGCCACACCGGCGAGGGCCACGCCGAGGGCGAAGGTCATGGAGAACAGGCGGAAAATGTTGGTGCCCAGCAGGGACACGGTTTCCGTGCTTTCACTGCCGGCCCGCACCAGGGCGCCGAAGCGCGTGCGTTCCAGCAGCAGCCACAGGCCAAGGCCAACGAGGCCGGAGAACACGATCAGGAACAGGCGGTAGTAGGGGTAGACAAAATCGCCCACCACCAGCACCCCGCGCAGCAATTCCGGTACGGCGACACTCTTGCCCACCGGGCCCCAGATCATCACGCTGGCTTCCTGGATGATCAGGGCAATCCCCAGGGTCACCAGAATCTGGAACATGTGCGGCAAGTGATAAATCCGCTGGATCAATAATCGCTCGATCACCCAGGCCAGCGCGGCCACCACCAGCGGCGCGATCAGCAGTGCCAGCCAGAAGCTGCCGGTGAGGCTGACGGCGGTGTAGCAGATGTAGGCGCCCAGCAAAAAGAACGCACCGTGGGCGAAGTTGACGAAGTTCAGCAGGCCGAAAATGATCGTCAAGCCGACCGCGATCAGGAAGTAGATCATCCCAAGGCCCAGGCCGTTGAGAATCTGGAACAGGTAAAGGTTAAGCATGCAGGAACCCTCGGCAGGTGGCCGCATGAGCGGCCCTGCGCTGTGTCACCAGTAGATTTTCAGCGGATCAGCCGAGCACGCAGCCCGTGGCTTCCACCGGCGGGAACGACTGGCCGGAGCTGAGCACCTTGGCCAGATCGTCCTTGTCGGCCATGTCGCCTGCGGCCTTGCCCACCAGCAGGTAGTAGTCCTTGATCACCTGATGGTCGCCGGCGCGGATCGACTCCTTGCCGGTGGGGCCTTCGTAGCTCAGGCCCTGCATGGCCTTGGCCACGGTCGGCCCGTCGAAACTGCCGGTGGAGATGATGGTTTCGAGCATGACCTTGGTGCTGATGTAGTCGGCGGCCAGCGGGTAAGTGGGGTTGATGCCGTATTTGGCCTTGGTGAGTTTCACCAGGTCACGGTTGAGCGGGGTGTCGACCTGATGCCAGTACTGAGCGCCGAGGTACACACCTTCCAGTACGTCACTGCCCAGCTCCTGGAACTGGTCGAGGCCGGCGGACCACACCAGCAACACTTTCATGCGCTCCTTGATACCGAAGTTCACCGCCTGACGCAGGGTGTTGGACGACTGGCTGCCGAAGTTCAGCAGCACCAGCACGTCGGGTTTGGCGGCGATGGCATTGGTCAGGTAGCCGGAGAACTCCTGCTCCTGCAGCGAGTGGTAGCTGTTGCCGGCGTGTTCCAGGCCATGCTCGGCCAGCACCGATTTGGCGCCTTCGAGCAGGGCTTCGCCGAACACGTATTGCGGGGTGATGGTGTACCAGCGCTTGGCGTCGGGCAGCAGTTTGATCAGCGGCACGAGGGTCTCGCGGATCGCGCCGTAGGTCGGCACCGACCAGCGGAACGTGGCGCTGTTGCAGTCCTTGCCGGTGACTTCATCGGCGCCCACCGGGGTCATGAACACGCCACCGGCCTTGCTCACTTCCTTGGCCACCGCGAGTGCCGAAGACGACAGGGTACAGCCCTGGAAAAAGCGTGCGCCGTCCTGCTGGATCGCTTCCTGGACTTTACGCACGGCCTTGCCGGCGTTGCCTTCGGTGTCGATCACTTTGTAGACCAGCGGGCGGCCGAGCAACTCGGGATGCTGTTCCACCGCGAGGCGTGAACCCATGTCGGCAAATTTGCCATAACTGGCAAAGGCGCCAGACATGGACTTGAGGCCGTAAAAGGTAAAAGGCTCGGCGGCGAATGCAGAACGCACGCTCAGCGGGAGGCTGAGGGCGGCGGCTGCGGTGAGACTGGCTTTCAACAACGTACGACGCTGCATGGGGTGACTCCCTGGATTAGTTATTGGCAGGAGTGGCAATGGCGATACGGTGGAGCACGGCCTGTGGGCAGGCCTTTTATTGGTGGAGGGTGCGGCTTAGTGGTTGTGGTCGAACTCCAGCAGAAAGTGCGGGCTGACTTCACCTTCAAGGGCGGTCATGTGGTGTTCGGCGTCGCACATGTGTTCGTGCATCAGGCTGCGTACGGTGGCTTCGTCTTCGGCCCGGAAGGCGATCAGCAGTTGTTTGTGGTAGTCGAGGTTGGCGGCGTCGAATTGCTTGCGCTTGGGTTTGTAGGCTTTTTTCAGCACGACCAGGTCACGCAGCAGGTCGTTGAGGAATTGCGCCATGAAGCTCAGCAGCGGGTTGGGGCAGGCCTTGGCCAGCAGGTTGTGGAATTCCAGTTCGGCGATGCGTTGTTCGCGTTGGCCGGCTTCGCTGTCTTCGGGGGCGCTGCAGAAATCGACGTTGTCCTGGAGGGCGCGGTAGTCGTCTTCGCTCAGGCGACCCAGGACCGAGACGGCGAGTTCGACTTCGATGACTTTGCGCAGCTGGTAGACCTGTTGGCCGTCCAGGTGCTGGAAGTGCAGGTAGTTGCGCAGGGCGCGGCTGGCGGGTTCGGTGCCGGCCTGGTTGAGATAGGCGCCGCCGCTGGGGCCGGTGCGGGTGTTGACCAGGCCTTCGACTTCCAGCGCCTTGAGGGCTTCGCGGGCGGAGCCTTTGGAGCACTGGAAGCTTTCCATCAGTTCGCGTTCGGTGGGCAAGCGGTCGCCGGGCTTCAGGGCATCGGTGACGATGGAGCGTTTGACCGACTCGACGATCACGTCGGAGAGCTTCTGGCGTTTGCGGCGCAGCGGGCGGCTTAGCATGGTGTTTGATTGATCCTATTAATGCGGATTAATAGTACTTAATAGGGATTTGGGGTGAGGCGTCAACGGAGGGGGTCGCTTTTGGTTTGGATGGGTCGTAAATGGTGGGGGTGTGCATATCCGTTGCTGCGGTAACGGCCGCCTATGGTTCCGCTCTTACAGCGGCTCACTTTTGAAGAGCGCAAAAGTAAGCAAAACGCTCTTGCCCCACCACTCGGC
>NZ_JACAPW010000057.1:0-11347 GCF_013385495.1 Pseudomonas sp. F8002
CGCTGTAAGAGCGGAACCGATATAAGCCATCACCCAAATAACGGATATGTCCCCAACACCGCGGAGCTACAAATTCCGGCTATGCCGATAATCACTGACCGCCTCATACACCGCCTTACGCAACCGGTTAATCCCCCCAATCGGCCGATGCGCCTCCACCCCAAACCACGGATTAAACGACTGATTATCACAAGCCAGGTTCAACGCCGGCGTATCAAAATCCTGCGCCGGAATCACCACCTTGGCCACCGTCTCAAACGGCGCATCACTCTCTTTCCACTCAACGCTGGTGTCCTCGATCGGCATGAACTTCTGCGGATTCTGCCGCTGAATCTGCAACACAAAACACGCCGCCACCCGGTCCGTCGACAGTTGCTGATTCAACGCACTGCGCAAAAAGTTCGGCAAGTCCTGATTCTGTTTGGGCAGCACATACGCAGGACACCCCTGGGGATCCGGCGCCACCCGAAACTTCGCATTCGCCGCCCCAAACTTATACGGCGACACCGAGAAATACGTCGTCTGCGTAGGACTCACCGGCGGCGGCGCCAACGTCGCCAGCGCGATAAACAAATGCCGCACCTGCCAACTGCGCGGATCCACCCCGGGGAAAAACGCCATGACTTTCTTGCCATCGGCCTGAGCCGAAATGTTCTGCGCATACTCCGCCACATCACTGACGAAAAAATTCGGATGGCTGAACATCACAAAGTCCTGCTCACCCCGCGCCTGCTGATCCGCCAGCAGCTGTTTGCCTGGCACGTCCAGCAACTTGATCGCCATCCCCCGGGCATCCCGGATGCTGTCGAACTGCGGATACGCATTGCCGTTGGACAGTCGCATCATCGCCTGCCAGGTCTTGCCCGGCTCGGCGAACACGCCCTGGCGCAGGGCCGGGTCGAGGTCCGCCAGTACGCTGACCTCGGCCTTCACGCAGCCATGGGCCTTGGCATGCGCATCCCGCAGGTAACGCGTGCCCTCGCGGTGTTGGTCGACGATGCGCACGGCGGTCTGGATGATGCCCTGGGTCATGGCCGCTTCCCCCGGCGGGATCTGTTCGTCCGGCGATACCGGGCCGCTGTGCTGCCAGGCAAACCACAGGGTGGACAGCAACCAGCCCAGCAGGCCCAGGCCCACCAGCCACAACAGGGTCTTGCCGAGAAACGCGCCGAGGCGCAGCCAAAGTCGAGCGAGCATTTAAAAATCCTTTTCTGCGAAGTCGGTTGGGTCAGGGCAGTTGCTGTTCCAGCGGGCCGCCCAGCACTTTCAAATATTCCAGCAGCGCCCAGCGTTCCTGGGGCAGCAAGCCTCGGCCAATCACACCGTTGCCACGCTGCCCGGCACGGAATTCGTGGCCGCTGTTATGGTTGCCGGTGATGCGCGTATCGAACAGGAACGCGTTGGGGAACGCGGCGGTTTGATAGCCCAGGTGGCGCGGGTCGTATTCGAAGGTGCCTTTATAGAAGGTCGGGCTGCGCTCGTCCTGAGGCGAGAGCAATTGGTAGATCGTCGGCACCGAGCCGTTGTGCAGGAACGGCGGTGTCGCCCACACCCCGGCCAGGGGCCGTGCCTTGTAGGCACGCAATTCGCGTACGCCGATCGGCAGGCCGAAGCCGTCCAGGCGCGGGCGTTCGGCAGGTGTCACACCGGCGGCACGGTAGGCGTGGTCTTCGACAAAGGCGGTGATGTAGGCCAGGCCTTTGGCTGAAGAGAGGTTGCGCAGGTCCAGCGGCTCGGTGGGCGTGGGGTGCAGTTCGACGTTCATTTTCGCCAACTCCGCCGGGTCCCATTGCAGGGCGCTGAGGTCGAAGCGGTGGTCAGCGATATTGTTGGCGGTAGTGGGGTCGGTGCCGATGACGTCCACGGGGAGCATTTTCAGCTGCCGCACCGGGCGGCCATCGACCTGGGACACCGCTGGCACGTGGCAGCCGGCGCAGTTTTCCGCGAACAGTGCGCGACCCTGGGCGGCCAGCGGTTTGTCGATCGCGCCGAACAGGTCTTCGGGCCAGGTGGGTGGCTTGAGCCGTTGCAGGGTTTCTTCGATGGTATTCAGGTCGCGAACCCGCACGCTGGAGGCGTAGCGCGCATCGCCCTGGAGCGGCTGGCCGGCGTTGTCGAAGAAGTCCAGGGTGGCGCCGACGCCCAGGGCTTCGCCGATATTGCGGGCCATGGGTTGCTGGGCCGAGCCGTTCCATTGCACCCAGTCGAAGGTCCAGATGTCCCACAGTTGCGGGTAGTCCACCGGGGCGTTGGCGATGCGGTAGTTGTCGGGGGAAATGGCGTCGCCGAAGCTGGCGTTGGCGATACGGCCAAAGGCGTCGGTGCGGCCCGGGCCTTCTTCGGTGGGGTAGAGGCCACGGTGGGTGTCGTTCCAGGCGACTTTCAGGAAGTTGTTCAGGGACTTCTTGAAGTCCTGGCGCAGTTGCGCTGCGGTCTGGTCGTTGTAGTCATGGCCCAGCAAGGTGCGGGCAAAGCGCTCGAATTTCCACGGGTTGTAGTAGGTCGAGGCCAGGCTGGCGACCAGTGCCTGGCCGAAGCTGCCGCCGCGCAGGGTCGGCACGCTGGACGGCAGCACATGTTGCGCCGGGCCACCGTCGATCCGCAGGCCCTGGCCTTTGAAGTTCAACTGGCCGGTGTGGCAGGCGGCGCAGGTGATGTCGAGGAACTCATCATTGCTGCCGGCATTTTTATGCCGGGCGAAACCCACCGGCAGGTTGCCGGGGTTCTGCGCGGTGGGCACCTGCCTGGGGTCTACCAGAAAACCAAAGCGCGCCAGGTACTCGGGCGTGGCGAAACGCTGCTCGGAGAACGGCAGTTCCAAGGCGGTAAACCAGGCATACCGCAGGCCCTTGACCTGGGTGCCCTGGGGCGTGAAGTAATAGGTCTGGCGATCTGCGGCGCTCCATTGGTCCTGGTAATGCACCTGTTCCACCGGCACGTAAACCGGCAGCTTCGGGTTGACCACGTAATAGAGCACCACCGCCAGGACCAGGCCCAGCAGTATGAAAATCATCAGCAAAACACGGGAAAAAATGCGCAAGATAACTATCCTTGTCGAGTTGTAGCGTTCTTATGCCATCAGGCCAGCAGTGCGGCAAGTGGCCATGAGTCTCGTTCCAGCGCTGCTGCCGTCCGTTGCAGGGCCCTGGATTGAATGAAAATGCTTTTAAACACGTGAACTTATCAGAAGTTTCCTGCTCACATGCCGGTAGCCATTGGTCGTGGCCGCCTGATAAGCTCGCGACTTTACTCGAATGCCCTTTTGGCACACGAACAAGGAAATAGCATGAAACAGCATCGGTTGGCGGCGGCGGTGGCCCTGGTTAGCCTGGTACTTGCGGGTTGTGATTCGCAAACCAGCGTAGAGCTGAAAACCCCGGCGCAAAAAGCTTCCTACGGTATCGGCCTGAACATGGGCAAAAGCCTTGCTCAAGAAGGTATGGATGACCTGGACTCCAAAGCGGTAGCCCAAGGCATCGAAGATGCCGTCGGCAAGAAAGAACAGAAGCTGAAAGACGACGAGCTGGTCGAAGCCTTCGCCGCACTGCAAAAACGTGCTGAAGAGCGTATGGCCAAGATGAGCGAAGAGTCGGCAACTGCCGGCAAGAAATTCCTCGAAGAAAACGCCAAGAAAGACGGCGTTGTCACCACTGCTTCCGGTCTGCAATACAAGATCGTGAAGAAAGCCGACGGTGCTCAACCCAAGCCTACCGACGTAGTGACTGTTCACTACACCGGCAAGCTCACCAACGGCACCACCTTTGACAGCTCCGTGGATCGCGGCAGCCCGATTGACCTGCCGGTCAGCGGCGTGATTCCGGGTTGGGTCGAAGGCCTGCAACTGATGCACGTTGGCGAGAAGGTCGAGTTGTACATCCCGTCCGACCTGGCCTACGGTGCCCAGAGCCCGAGCCCGGCGATTCCAGCCAACTCCGTGCTGGTATTCGACCTGGAACTGCTGGCCATCAAGGACCCGTCCAAGGCAGACGCTCCTGACGCACCGGCGGCTCCTGCTGCCAAGAAGTAATCAGCGCCTGAACACACAACGCCCCGTCTCGACGGGGCGTTGTTGTTTCTGGCCTGTGCGATCGTGCGATCGTTCCCACGCTCTGCGTGGGAATGCATCCCGTGACGCTCTGCGTCACGACCGCGCATTGCTCAAGCCTAGCGCTAACAGCGAGCGCGGAGCGCCACAGGCGGCATCCCCACGCAGAGCGTGGGAACGATCAGTTGAATCCAGGGCAAATTCAACCGAACCCATGCGGGCTAGAGCAGTCTGATAAAAGACCCGAGTACGGGTAGACGCAGATTATCTCCAAGTCAATGAATTCTTGGGTTTTTTTTATGTGCGCAAAAAACGCCCGATCTGACTGTAGGCCTTGTATTACGTGGCTTTCAGCCTGGAAAATAGGCTCTGTTCACAAGGTTATCCACAATTTGTGTGGATAACCTTTTCTGTCGCCTGGAACTGGAGTGACGATGAAAGCCCCGTTTAATTTCACCCGCTTCCTGCCCATGGCTGCTCGCCTGCTTGGCCGTGGGCGCTTGCCGACGTTGCTGTTCGCGGTCGCCGCCAAAGGCTCGAGCCAGGGCAACCGGCTGGGCAAGCTCAAGGACGATCTCAAGCTGCTCCAGGCCTTGTGCCTGGCCTACTGGCGCGGCGAGTACCGGGCCATCAGCCCCAAGGCGCTGATTTCGGTAGTGGCAGGGTTGATGTACTTCCTGAGCCCGATTGACGCGATCCCGGACTTTATCCCGGTGTTCGGCATGCTCGACGACATTGCTGTGCTGGCGTGGGTCATGAAGACCCTCGACGGCGAACTGAGCGCCTTTCGCGCCTGGCGCGAGCGTCAGCTCCCCGAGAAACTTGCGGTGGTTGAGCGCCTTCCTGCGACGCCTCAGTTGCTTACGCAAGAACACCTGAAAAAAAACTGAACCTTGGGAATATCCCCCTGCGCTCTTTGTGGCTGTTAGGATTACACTCCTAAGGAAAGTACTTACGAAGTAAGTGTTGTGATCCTACGGGGCAGTCATGGATATTCAGATAATTACAAAGGATGGCGAGCCCGAATATGCGGTTCTGCCATGGGCTCAGTATCAGGCGCTGTTAAAAGCTGCCGGTCAGCAACAGCCAACGCTTCCCGCTTCGACCATTAGCCAAGCCACTGCCGAACCGGATCTGCGCCCCCTGGAGCAGCTGCGAAGCCTGCGCGAGGCCAAGGGCCTGGCCATCGAGGTTCTGGCGCGCACAGTGGGCATCAGCCCGTCTTACCTGGGCCTGATCGAAAGCGGTGAACGCCAGCCGGACGCTGCCATCCGCCGCAGCCTGGCCTGGGAACTTGGCGTTGCAGGTTGGAGGGACGAAACGTGAGCGTACGCATCAGCCGTCAACATTGGGATGGGTTACTCAACGAGCTGGACCAGGCGCGCCGACAGCGCCACCTCTTGACCTACCGCGCCTTGCTGGAGCGCCTGCAATTTCCCACGCCGGCCATGCAGACCCTGACGGCTGCGCTGGAGCACCTGGCGGCGCTGGATGCCAAGGCCGACCAACCACTGCGCAGTTCCCTGGTGATCAGCCAGGGCGCCAGTCGCCTGCCACGTACCGGTTTCTTTGAATGTGTGGAGCGTCTCGGGCGCTTCTGCGGGCCGTCCGATGGCGTGGCCGCGGCGTCGTGGCACGCATCCGAAGTGGTGCGAGTATTTGAGTACGATTATCCCGAGTCAGCGGAGGCGTAGTGTTCTGGAAGCTCAAGGCGTATGCCAGTTACTGGCTGGCGCGCAAGTTGTTTCATTGGTCCTGGTTCGTGCGACAGCCGCGTGGCTGGCAGTGGCTTGAAGGCCAGTTCGCGCGCATGGCCAATCTGGGCGACGTAGGAGCACAGAGTTTCTACGGACATATCCTGACGTTTCGTGGCAAGGGCCTCGGCGCCCGTGAAGAAGGCGTGCGACTGTTGCGGCTGGCGGCCCTGGCCGGCGACGGCAAGGCGGCCTACCAGATTGGGGTGTTGAGCCTTGCGGGCAGCCTTGGCAAGGCGCCTGATCCGCTGGAAGCGGCACGCTGGTGGAAAATCGCCGCCCGAGCCGGGCACCCGTTGGCGCAGATGCGCCTGGAGCAACTCTGATCTAGAGCGGCTGCGGTTCTGCCTGGCCCAGCTCCAGGCTGTCAATCACATGAATGCTGTAGCCCGCCACGTTCTTCGCGTGGTGCTTGGCTTGCGAGGCCAGTTCCGCCAACTGGCTGGCATCGAGTTGTCCACAGGCCTGTGGATACAAATGCACCACGCCGATGGACAGCGACAGCAGCGCAAACTCCTGGCGCACGCCCTGGCGGTTCAGTGCAACGAAACAGCCCGCGTCCAGATGCTCGCTGCGATAGAAGCGCCGGCACTGGGTGTGGAAGTCGTCCAGCAGTTGGTTCAGCCGCTTGCGCCAATCCTGCGGCCCCAGCACCAGCAAAAAGTCATCACCGCCGATATGCCCGACGAAGTCGCGGCTGGGGTCTACCCGGTCGTTCAGGCATTGCGCCAGGCACAGCAGCACTTCATCGCCCCGGCCATAGCCGTAGATATCGTTGAATGGCTTGAAACTGTCGATATCGACGTAGCAGATCACAGACTCGCGTTGTTGCTGCAACAGCCGCGTCAGGCACTGCTGGATGGGGACGTTGCCCGGCAGCAAGGTCAGCGGGTTGGCATAGCGTGCCTGCTGGATTTTCAGCTCGGTAATCAGCTTGAGCACATCGATCACCCGGCCCAGCCCCAGATAATCGCCGTTGAGGGTGATGATGAAATCTTCCTCGATCCGCTGGCGTGCGCGACTGGTGAGCAGGCGGCTGACCTGCTGCAAGGACTGGCTCAGTTCCACCGCGAGAAAGTCATCGCTCATTAACCGGCTGATGGGCTTGCGGGCGAACAGATCGGTGGCGAACGGCTTGAGCAGCGCATCCGACAGCGAGTGCCGGTGCACGATGCCAATCGGGTGGCCACGCTCATCCAGCACCGCCAGGGAATTGAGGTTGGCCTGGCGCCGGAAGGCTTCCAAAACCTGCGCCGTGGCGGTGTGCTGGCCCACGGCCGGTTGTTCGTTGAGCAGGGCGCTGAGGTCGCTGCCTTCGTCGTTCAGCGCGACGTTGGCGTTGTCGGGCTTGGGCAGCATCAACCGCGCTTCCTGCGGCGGGTGTTCCTGGGGGCGGCAGAGCAGGTAGCCCTGCACCAGGTCAACGCCCATTTCCGTGAGCACCGCCAACTCTTCCGGCAACTCGATGCCTTCGGCGATGACCTGGGCCCGGGAGGCCTTGGCGATTTGCAGGATGGAGCCGACAAACTCGCGCTTGAGGGCGTCCTGGTGGATGCCGTCGATAAAGTGTCGATCGATCTTCACGTAGTCCGGGCGCAGCTCCGACCACAGCCGCAGGCTGGAATAACCGGCACCCAGGTCATCCAGGGCAATCGAAAAGCCCATGGCGCGGTAGTGGTGCAGCGCGGTTTGCAGCAGTTGAAAATCGTCGGTCGGGGTTTGCTCGGTCAGTTCGATCACCACCTGGCTGGGCGGGATGCCGAAGTCGCTGAGCAGTTGCAGGGTACGGCCGGGCTGGTGGGCGGTCTCCAGCAGGGATTCGGGTGAGACGTTGAGAAACAGCTTGCCCGGCAGTTTCTGCTCGCTGAACCGCCGGCAGGCACTTTCCCGGCAGACCATCTCCAGCTCACTGAGACGCCCGGCGTGACGGGCCACGGAGAACAGTGCGACAGGGGAGTGCAACGGGCTGTTGGACGGGCCGCGACTGAGGGCTTCATAACCGATGACGCGTCGTTCAGACAGGGAAATGATGGGTTGGAACAGGCTGTGCAAACTGCCTTGAGCCAGGATTGAGCCCAATGCATTCAGCTGTTCGGTCATGGTCATGATTTTCTCGGGTCGAAAAAAAAGGACCTGCTTTGGCAGGTCCTTCATTTCACGACAGAATGATGTCTATTTGATGACACTCCGAGGAGCGTTCACATTAAATCGCCATCATTTACTGCTTGGCCACCGTCTTGCTGATCTTCAAGTAGTCCAGCAGGATGCGCCCGGTCTCGCTCAGGTAGGCATCATCTTCCGGCTTGGTTTTATCAGGCTCGGCGGCGATCGCGTCTTCGTCTTCTTTCTTCAGTTCCTTGAGCGGGGCTTCGCCTTTGGCCTTGCGGCGGGCGTTCTCCAGCACCAGTTGCTGATTCTCGATGTCGGTGTGCTGCGCACGACGGTCGGCTTCGTTCAGGCTGACGGTTTTCTCTTCCATCAACTTCTTGGCCAGGGCCAGTTTGTCGCGGATGAAGATGAACTCGGCATCCTTGGCGGAGCGGGCTTCGTGATCAGCTTTCAACTCTGCGATGTACGGTTTGAACGGGTCTACCGCAGGCTTGATCGCAGGACGGATAGTGTCCCACGGCATCGCCTCGGGCAGGGCGCTCTCGCCGATTTCCTTGGTGTCGATGATCGACGGGAAATCGACGTCCGGCAGTACGCCCTGATGCTGGGTGCTCTGCCCGGAAACCCGGTAGAACTTGGCCAGCGTCAGTTTCAGCTCGCCATGGTTCAGCGGCTGGATGGTCTGCACGGTGCCTTTGCCGAAGGTCTGGCCGCCGATGATCAGCGCACGGTGGTAGTCCTGCATCGCGCCGGCAAAAATCTCCGAGGCGGATGCCGAGAGGCGGTTGACCAGCAACGCCATCGGCCCTTTGTAGAAGGCACCCGGGTTCTCGTCTTCCAGCACGTCGACACGGCCGTCAGCGTTACGCACCAGCACGGTCGGACCCTTGTCGATAAACAGACTGGTCAGCTCGGTGGCCTCCTGCAAGGAACCGCCGCCGTTGTTGCGCAGGTCGATGACCACGCCGTCGACTTTTTCCTTCTGCAATTCTGTGAGGATTTTCTTAACGTCGCGGGTGGTGCTCTTGTAGTCCGGATCACCGGCGCGGAACGCTTTGAAGTCCAGGTAGAACGCCGGGATCACCACCACGCCGAGCTTGTAGTCCTTGCCATCCTGCTTGAGGTTGAGGACTTGCTTCTGGACAGCCTGGTCTTCGAGTTTCACCGCTTCACGGGTGATGGACACGATCTTGCTGGTCTGGTCGTTCGGTGCGTTGGTGTGCGGAATCACTTCCAGGCGCACCACGCTGCCTTTCGGCCCGCGGATCAGCTTGACCACTTCATCCAGGCGCCAGCCGACCACGTCGACCATCTCTTTGTCGGCCTGGGCCACACCGATGATCTTGTCGGCCGGGGCAACCTGCTTGGTCTTGTCGGCCGGACCTGCCGGCACCAGACGCACGATCTTCACCTGGTCGTTATCGCTTTGCAGGACGGCACCGATGCCTTCCAGCGACAGACTCATGTTGATATCGAAATTTTCCGCGTTATCTGGCGACAGATAATTGGTGTGCGGGTCGTAGGACATTGCGAAGGTGTTGATGTAGGCCTGGAAGATATCTTCGGCACGGGTCTGATCCAGACGTGCCAGCTGATTCTTGTAGCGCTTGGTCAACAGTTCCTGGATGGCCTTCGGCTCTTTGCCGGCGATCTTCAAGCGCAGGACTTCATCCTTGACGCGCTTGCGCCACAGGTCGTCCAGCTCGGCTTCGGTGGTCAGCCAAGGAGCGTCCTTGCGGTCAACCAGCAAGGTCTCTTTCTTGGTGAAGTCGAACTTGTCGACACCTTTGTCCAGCTCACCAATGGCGAAGTCCAGACGCGCTTTGACGCGGTCCAGGTAGCGCTTGTAGATGGTGAAGCCGGGCTGCAGGTCACCGCTCTTGAGGAAGTCGTCGAACTGCGTCTTCCACTTGTCGAACTCGGTGATGTCGCTGGCCAGGAAATAGCTGCGCGAGGGATCCAACAGCTTGAGGTAGCTGTCGTAAATGATCACCGAACGAGCGTCGTCCAACGGCGGCTTGCTGTAATGGTGGCGCTTGAGCAACTCGACGACGTTAAGGCTGGCAATCACCTCATCGCGATCAGGCTGAAGGTTGTCCCAGCTGTTGGCTGCGAACGTATTGCTCGACAGCGGCAAAAGGCCGATACCGATAAAAAGAGCGAGGGCGGTGCTGGGGAACAAATGCTTCATGCTGATTCGACGCGGGGGCAATTGATAACGCATATTAGGCCGTCTTTGAAGTCGCCGGTTCCATATGGGCCGGTCGCATAATGCAAAAAGCCCGACGCTACAGCAACGGGCTCAGTCCAGACTCACTATGGAGGCACTGTGAAAGCATTGCAAGGCGTTGAAGGTCATGTGGAGTGGCAAGAAGAGCCAAGTCCTACATGCGATGTAGGCCAAGTACGCATTCGCGTGGCGGCTGCGGGCCTGAATCGCGCCGATTTATTACAGCGTTCGGGGCTTTATCCGCCACCTCCCGGTGCCAGCCAGGTGCTGGGCCTGGAGTGTTCCGGGGTGATCAGCGAAGTCGGCGCCGGTTCGTCGTGGCAAGTGGGTGATCGGGTTTGCGCCTTGCTGGCTGGCGGCGGGATGGCTGAAGAAGTGGTGGTGGATGCGCGGCATGTGCTGCCGGTGCCGGATGGCGTATCCCTGGTCGAAGCGGCCGGGTTGCCCGAGGTATACAGCACCGCGTGGTTGAACCTGTTCCAGTTGGCGGGCCTCAAGCCCGGTGAGAAGGTGTTGTTGCATGCCGGCGCCAGTGGGGTGGGCTCGGCGGCGATTCAGTTGTGCAAGGCGTTTGGCAGCCCGTGTTGGGTCAGCGTGGGGTCGGCGGATCGCCTTGCGTACTGTGAAGCGCTGGGGGCTCAGGGGGGTGTGGTACGTACTGACGGCATCGAGGGCTTGAGGGATTTTGGACCGTTCGATGTGATTCTTGACCCGGTGGGGGGGAATTACGCGGCGCTGAATCTCAAGCTGGTGGCGCGTGATGGGCGCTGGGTGTTGATTGGATTGATGGGGGGGCGTGAGGCGCAGATCGATCTGGCGCAGGTGTTGGCCAAGTGTGTGCAGGTGTTGGGGTCGACTTTGCGCAGTCGGGATGATCAGTTCAAGGCTGACTTGTTCAGTGACTTGAGCCAGCATGTATGGCCGTTGTTTGCCGAGGGGCGCTTGAGTCCGCAACTGGCCAGGACGTTTCCGATCAAGGATGCCGAGGCTGCGTTTGCGGAGCTGGCGACTAATCGGATTTCAGGGAAGCTGGTGTTGGTGATTGACGAGAGTCTGACCTGATTTCAGATGCGACATTTGTGTTGGGGGGGAGTTGGGCTGGGTGTATATCCGTTATTTTCGTAACGGCGACTATTGGTTCCGCTCTTACAGCGGCTCACTTTTGAAGAGCGCAAAAGTAAGCAAAACGCTCTTGCCCCACCACTCGGC
>NZ_JACAPW010000058.1:0-19773 GCF_013385495.1 Pseudomonas sp. F8002
GCCCCAATAAGCCCGAGGCCGAGCGCAGGTATTGCGGAGCGGGTAAACCGGCAGGACGCCGGTTTAGCCGCGCCGGGCCATGGATGGCCCGTCGCGGCGGCCCGCGGAGCAATGCCGGAGTGAGGGAACGCCGAGCCACAGCGAGGCGCCGACAGGCGGGGCAGAGCCCTTTGCTTACTTTGGGGCTTTTCCAAAGTGAGTCGCTGTAAGAGCGAAACCATAGGCGGCCGTTACCTAAATAACGGATATGTACTCACCTCAAACCAGCGCAACAAAACGTCAAACCCAATGATGAATCGGCCACCCAGCCTTCTCAGCATGCGCCCGCAGCACCGGGTCCGGATTCACCACCTGCGGGTTCTCCACCTTCAGCAACAGCGGCAAATCATTGCGCGAATCCGAGTAGAAGTACGCCCCATCAAGGTGCTCACCTTCCTGCTCCAGCCATTCCATCAGGCGAGTGATCTTGCCTTCGCGGTAAGTCAGTACACCTGTGGTCTTGCCGCTGTACACCCCATGGGCGACGTCCAGCTCAATCCCCAGCACTTCATCAATGCCGATACGCGCCGCAATCGGCTTGACCAGGTGCGTCCCCGACGCCGAGATCACCAAAATCCGGTCACCATTCTTGCGGTGCTGTGCAATGGTACGGGTGGCGTCGCTGTAGATCAGCGGCTCGATAACGTCTTCCACCCACGGCTCTACAAGGTGCTCGATCTCTTCCGGCGTGCGGCCAATCATCGGCTCCAGGCTGAAGTCCATGAAATCCTCCATGGCCAGCTCACCGCGGCTGTAGGCCGCCATCAGTTCGTCGTTCTTGCGCATGAACGACTCACCATCCACCCAGCCCAGGCGGCCCATCTGCTCGCTCCACAGGGTGGCGCAGTCGCCGTGGATCAGGGTGTCGTCCAGATCAAAAATTACCAATGCCATCTGTCACGCTCTCTCAAATAAATCGTGCGTCAGGCTACTGCACACAACGCACTTGGGTCGATGGAAAGTGCCAATCTCTGACCATCCGGGTGCAGATCGTCAGCCGAGCGGTTAAGCACATCCACCACCAATTCCACGCCCCGGGCTTCGATGCGGTAGCGAATCACGTTGCCCAACAGGCTGTGGCTGCGCACCAACGCATCCAGCTCACCGCTGCGGCTGAGCTCAATGGCCTCCGGGCGAATGGCGATGCGCCCGGTGACCGGGCGCTGCAACAGTTTGCTGGCCTTGTCGGCGTCCAGCAGGTTGTAGTTGCCGATAAAGCCCGCGGCGAACACATCCACCGGCGCGGTGTAGAGGGTCTCGGCATCGCCGCTCTGTACGATCTTGCCCTGGTTCATCAGGAAGATCCGGTCGGACATGGTCAGGGCTTCTTCCTGATCATGGGTCACGAAGATGGTGGTCAGGCCCAGCTCGCGCTGGATCTGGCGAATCTGTTCGCGCAGGTGCTTGCGAATCCGTGCATCGAGGGCCGACAACGGCTCGTCGAGCAACAGCAGGCGCGGGCGCGTCACCAGCGAGCGGGCGAGGGCCACGCGCTGGCACTGGCCGCCGGACATCTGGTGCGGGTAGCGGCCGGCGAGTTCTTTCAGCTCCACCAGTTGCAACACTTCCTGCACGCGTTTGTGGCTGTCGTCGGCATTGACCTTCTGCATGCGCAGGCCGAAGGCGACGTTCTGTTCCACGGTCATGTTGGGGAACAGCGCGTAGCTCTGGAACACCATGCCGATATGCCGTTTCTGTGGGCTCAGCGGGACGATGTCCTGGCCATCCAGCAGGATTTTCCCGCTGTCCACCGAGGTCAGGCCGGCGATGCAGCGCAGCAGGGTCGACTTGCCGCAGCCCGACGGGCCAAGCAGGGTGACGAATTCGCCCTTGGCGATTTCGCAGTTGATGTCACTGAATACCGGCGTGCCGGCGTAGCCTTTCTGCAGGTGTTGGACGCTGACGAAGCTCATTGGCTTTTGTCCTTGTTCAAGATGTTGGCGGCCCAGGTCAGCACCAGCACGAAGAAGAAATAGGAGATCACCAGGGCACTGGTGAAGTGGCCGCTGCTGTTACGCATATTGTTGAGGTACACCTGCAGGGTTTCGTAGCGGGTGCCCACCAGGATGTTGGCGAACACGAACTCGCCGAACAGGAACGAGAACGACAGCAGCAATGCCACCATCAAGCCCTTGCGCAGGTTCGGCAGCACCACCAGGAACGCCGCCTGGAAGGTGCTGGCACCGAGCAGTTGGGCGGCGTCCATCAGGTCCCGCAGGTTGATCGCTTGCAGGTTGTTGGTGATCGCCCGATACATGAACGGCAGCGCCACGGTGAAGTAGCAACCGATCAGGATCCACGGCGTACCCACCATCGCAAATGGCCCCGAGCCATAGAGCTGCAATAGCCCCACCGACGACACCACCGGCGGCACCGCGAAGGGCAGCAGGATCAAAATGTTCATCAGCGCGTCGAGTTTTGGAAAGTGGTAATGCACCACAAACAGCAGCGGCAGGATCAGCACCACCGACAGGATCAGCGCGCCGACGCACACCAGCAGCGACTGGCCGAAGGCATTCAGGAAGCGCGGGTCACTCCACAGCTGGATATACCATTTGAAGGTAAAGCCGGATGGCAGGATGGTCGCCGACCAACTGCTGGCGATGGAGTAGACCAAGGTGCCGAGCAATGGCAGCACCAGGACAGCAAGCAACAGGTACACCACTACGCGATGGTAGAGGGCGGCCGAGCCAGGTTCAGCGCGAGACATGGTAGCTCCTCTTGAGCAGCAGTTGATGGACTACGGTCACCACCGTCATCAGCGCTACCAGCACCACGGCCAGGGCACTGGCCATGTTCGGGTCCAGGGAAATATCGCCGGAGACCATCGCCGCGATGCGGATCGGCAGTACGTTGAAGTTGCCGGTGGTCAGCGCGTACACCGTGGCGTAGGCGCCCAAGGCGTTGGCCAGCAGAATCACGAAGGTGCCCAGCAGTGCCGGGGTCAGCACCGGCAAGCCGATATGCCGCCAGTATTGCCAGCCATCCGCGCCGAGCAACGAAGCGGACTCGCGCCAGTCTTCGCGCAACGCGTCAAAGGCCGGGTAGAGCAGCAGTACGCCGAGGGGAATCTGGAAATAGGTATAAAGGATGATCAACCCGGTCTTGGAATACAGGTTGAAGTCCTGAATGATCCCGGCCTGCTTGAGCATGATGGTGATGCTGCCGTTGAACCCCAGCAGGATGATGAAGGCGAAGGCCAGGGGTACACCGGAGAAGTTGCTGGTCATGTTGGCGAAGGCGGTCACGAAATTGCGCAGCCGGCCATCCACCCGACGCAGCGAGTAACTGCCCAGCACGGCAATGACGATCCCGAACACACTGGAGTAGAAACTGATCTCCAGGCTGTACTGGATTGCCTGCAGGTAGAATTTCGAATTGGCGATCTTGCTGAAGTTGGCCAGGCCCCAGCCAAACTCTTCCGATTGCAGGCTGCTGACCAGCACCCAGAACAGCGGAGCGATCTCGAACACGATAAAAAACAGCGCGAAGGGCACCAGGCACAAGGCGGCCAGCCATTTGCCGCGGATCACTGAATTCACTTCAACAGCTCCCGGCATACAGGTTTGTCGTGGGGTACACCCAACAGCTCGCAGACGGTGCCGCACAGCTCGGTTTGTTTGGGCGTGGCGTGGGTGTCGAGGCTGAAGGCATCACCCAGCACAAACAGCGGCACTTCCCGTTCTTCCGGCAGCAGGCCGTTGTGGGAGCGGTCGTTGTTCATGCCGTGGTCGGCCGTCACCAGCACCTGGTAACCGGCGTCGAGCCAGCCTTGCAGGTAGTCGGCGAGGATGATGTCGGCCGAGCGCGCGCTGTTGCGGTATTGCGGGGTGTCGAGGCCGTGCTTGTGGCCGGCATCGTCGATGTTCATCGGGTGCACCACCAGGAAATTCGGCGCGTGTTTGAGGCGCAGGCTTTCGGCGTCGGCAAACAGGTGCGAGTCCGGGTAATGGTCATTCCAGTAGAAATGCCCGTGCTGGATCGCCAGGGCCGGGTCGCTGGTATGCCGATCCCGGGCGGCGATAAAGGGCGAGCGGTTATACAACTCGCTGACCCAGTGATACGCCGCCGCCGCCGTGGATAAACCGGCGTCGGTGGCGTAATGGAAAATGCTGCGCTGGTTGGACAGGCGCGAGACGTTGTTGTGGACGATGCCGCTCTCGATCGGCGGGACGCCGGTGAGGATGCATTCGTACAGTGGCCGGGACAGGGCCGGCAGTTCACATTCCAGTTTGTACAGTGCTGCGCGTCCTGCGCCGACATAGGCCTGCAAGTGCCCCATGGCGTGTCGGGCAACCTCGTAATTCAGGCCGTCGAGCACGACAAGGATGACGTTGTGCTTCATAGGGGCTGGGGCTCCGCAACAAATAGGCTTGACTCGGTTTTTCGGTTGGAACACCGATCAAATGTGGGAGCTGGCTTGCCTGCGATAGCGGTGTGTCAGTCGACAATGCTGCTGAATGTTATACCGCTATCGCAGGCAAGCCAGCTCCCACACTGACCGCGTTCCACTTGAACAGGCGTGTTAAGCCTTATTGCATATTGATGATGACTTCTTCCTGCCACTTCTGCGGCAGTGCCTTGGAGGTCTTCTCCCAAGCGTCGGCGTCCTTGATCGGCGTGACTTTCTTGTACTGCTCGTTAGGCAGCAGCTTGGCCTGTACGTCGGCTGGCAAGGTCAGGTGCTCGGCACGGATCGGCCGCGCATTGCCACGCGCCAGGTTGGTCTGGCCGGCGTCGCTGAAGATGTATTCGCGGGTCAGCTTGGCGGCGTTCGGGTGCTTGGCGTATTTGTTGATGATGGTGGTGTAGCCGGAAATCACCGAGCCGTCCGATGGGATCAGCACCACGTAGTCATCCGGGTTGGCCATCTTGGCTTTGTAGCTCAGGCCGTTGAAGTCCCAGACCACGCCCACTTCCACTTCGCCTTTTTCCATGGTGGCGATGGTTGGGTTGGCCAGCGACAGGCGGCCTTGCTTGGCGATGTCGGCGAACATCAGCAGCGCCGGCTGAATGTTCTTCTCGTCGCCACCGTTGGCCAGTGCGGCGGCGAGTACGCCGTTGGCAGCCTGGGCGGCGGTGCTCACGTCACCGATGGAAACCTTGTATTTGCCGGTCTTCAGGTCAGCCCAGCTTTTCGGAGCTTCGGAGCCGTGCAACAGCTTTTTGTTGACGATAAAGGCGATGGTGCCGGTGTAGGCCAGGGCCCAGTTACCGTCCTTGTCTTTCGCCCAATCCGGGACTTGTGCCCAGGTGGTCGGTTTGTACGGTTGGGTAACGCCCTGCTTCACCGCGATCGGGCCGAAGGCTGCACCCACGTCGCCGATGTCGGCGCTGGCGTTGTCTTTCTCTGCCGCAAACTTGGCGACTTCCTGGGCGGAGCTCATGTCGGTGTCGATGTGCTTGAGGCCGTAGGTCTTGGCCAGGTCGTCCCAAGTGCCTTTCCAGTTGGCCCAGTCATCGGGCATGCCGACGCTGTTGACGGCGCCTTCCGCTTTCGCGGCGGCTTCCAGGGTTTTTAGATCGGTATCAGCGGCCATGGCGGCGGTGCACATGGCAATGGTCGAGCCTAACAGTGATGCCAGGAAAAGCTGTTTCATCCGAAGCTCCTTTGGGCGTTTTCAACGCTGCGTTTTTATCGACGTTTGCGGTGGTGTTGGTCTAGGTCAGCAATACACGAGCCAATTTAGGCGTGGCGGATGACAGTTTCATGTCGATGTCGTTTTTTGTTGGCCTGGACGGGGGATCACCGGGTAAGCGTAGACCATGCCCAACCGCCCGGAAGCCTTGGACTTGGCCGATGTATTGCAGGTCTTGTGGCAGCACGTCGCGAGGCGCTGTCATCTGTCGGTCATGTGCAATGCCTAGGCTTGCACGCAACAGCAGAGGCGCGTTTAGCGGGCGTTTTGTGCACCTGAATAGTGCTGGTCTAGTCCAGATAGGTAGCGTTGATGCGTGATGAGGCAACCAAGGCGGTGACAACCATTGGCCTGGCGCTGCAAGAGCAGATCGACCATGGCTTGTTGGCGCCTGCCAGTAAGCTGCCGGCCGAGCGCAAGCTCAGCGAGTTGTTTGGTACCACCCGGATTACGGTGCGGGAAGCCTTGTTACAACTTGAGGCACAAGGGCAGATTTATCGCGAGGAGCGGCGAGGGTGGTTTGTGTCGCCGCCTAGGCTTGCCTATAACCTGATGCAGCGCAGTCATTTTCACGCGATGGTGAGTGCCCAGGGGCGGGTGCCGTCGACCGAGGTGATTTCGGCGCGGTTGCAGCCGGCTTCGGCGGCGGTGTGTGCGTGGTTGCAGTTGCCGGCGTTGTCCAGCGTGATTCAGATTTGCCGGGGGCGCAGGATTGATGGGCGGTTGGTGTTGTATGTGGAGCACTATCTGAACCCGCAGTATTTTCCGGGGATTCTGGAGTGTGATTTGAATCAGTCGATTACGGAGTTGTATGCGCGGGTGTATGACTTGCACTACGGGCGGGTGCGGTTTGAGATTGTGCCGACGTCATTGCAGGTTGAGGCGGCTGCGGCGTTGAGGGTGTCGGTGGGGAGCCCGGGGTTGCGGATTGCTCGGGTTAATTATGATCAGCATGAGCGGTTGATTGATTGTGATCTGGAGTTTTGGCGGCATGATGCGATTCATGTGGGGGTGGATGTGGTTTGACGTTTTGCCTGTGTGTATCCGTTATCTAGGTCACGACGGCTTTTGGTTCCGCTCTCACAGCGGCTCACTTTTGAACAGCCGGAATGCCGGCCCAGCCTCAAGTAAGCACAGGGCTTTACCCCGATGACCTGAGTGTTAGAGCAAAAGCAGAGCCGCTTTATGTGGGAGCGGGCTTGCTCGCGAAAAACCTGAGGGCGCCGCGTTGAGTCAGGATACCCACGTCATCGTTAACGACCTTCGCGAGCAAGCCCGCTCCCACATTTGGATCGTGTCCGCCTTTGGGTTTGCTGTTGCTTCACCACACTTAAGCCCGAGCGAGGTGCAGAGTGGTGGGGCAAGAGCGGAACCCTAGGCGGCCGTTACCTGAATAACGGATATGCCCTCAATCCGCCGCATTGGCATACAAATAATCCGTCGCCAACGAAGCCAACGTCCGTACCCCAACCACCAACGCCGACTCATCCACAAAGAACCCCGGATTATGATTCGGTGCCGCCTTGCTCATGTCCTGATCCCTCGGCGTCACCCCCAGAAACACAAACAACCCTGGCGCTTCCTTGGCATAAAACGAGAAGTCCTCAGCCCCACCCACCAACGGGGCATTCACTACGTCGCCATTCGCCGCCCAACGCAAACTCGGCAGCATCTTTTCGGTCAGCGCCGGGTTGTTGATGGTCGGATCGTACTTCTCAATGATCGTCACCTCAGCCTTCGCCCCACCACTCTCGGCGATTTTCTCGACGGTCTGCCGCACATCCGCATGCAGCTTCTGGCGAATGCCATAGTCGTATGAGCGAATGGTCCCACTCATGTCCACCGACTCGGGAATGATGTTGTACCGCGTCCCTCCGTTGATGGTGCCAATACTCACCACCGCCGGAAACGAAGAAATGTCGGTACGCCGACTGACCACCGTCTGCAGCCCCACAATGGCCTGCGCCCCCACGGTAATCGGATCGATCCCATCCCACGGCCGCCCCGCATGGGTCTGCTTGCCCAGGATCTTGATCCGCAGGTCATCCGAGCTCGCCAGCGTCGGCCCCGGCCGATACGCAATCTGCCCCGCAGGCACCCCGGCCCACACATGCAGCCCAAAAACGGCATCCGGCTTGGGCGATTTCATCAGCCCTTCCTGCACCATCATCTTCGCGCCCCAGGTGTTTTTACCGTCGGGGATAAAGTCGCTCGGGCCTTCTTCAGCCGGCTGGAAATAAAACACCACGGTCCCAGGCAGACGATCGCGCATACCTGTAAGGATTTTCGCCGTGCTCAGCAGGATGGCGGTGTGGGCGTCGTGGCCGCAGGCGTGCATCACGTCGACTTCTTTATCGAGGTACACACCCTTGGCCTTCGAGGCGAAGGGCAGGCCGGAGACTTCCTTGACCGGCAGCGCATCCATGTCGGCGCGCAAGGCCACGGTCGGGCCGGGCAGGGCGCCCTTGAGGATGGCGACAACGCCCGTGCGCGCCACGCCAGTCTTGACCTCCAGCCCCATCTCCCGCAGTTGCTTGGCCACCAGCTCCGCGGTGCGATGTTCGGTGTTGCCCAGTTCAGGATGGGCGTGGATGTCGCGCCGGGTTTCCAGCAAGGCCGGCTCCAGTACTTTGGCCTGGGCGGCGATGGTTTCGCGGGCACTGTCCTGGCCGCTGTTGGCGGCGATGACCGCGCTGCTGGCGACACCGCACAGCAGGCCGAATACCCATTGGTGTGTAAGACCGGTCAAACGCATAAGGACTCTCCATGATTATTGTTGTTGATCCTGACGTCATCCGGGCAGCGCTTATTCTTTCTCTTGCACGCCTCCCGCCGCTGTCACCACTTGCACGCTCAAGCGTGGGGTGGCCAGGTCCAGCCCGGCTTCGTCGAGGTGACGCTTGAGCGACAGGTTGAACGCCCGCGAAACCTCCCACTGCTTGATCGGCGCGGTCTTGAAGCGGGCGCGAAGAATCGCACTGCCGGACTCGAAACTTTCTACACCCTGAATTTCCAGCGGCGACCAGATATTGCGCCGCTGCAACGGGTCGTTGCGCATCTTCTGCCCGACGTCGCGCATCAGCTTGATGGCGTCGTCGATTTCCATGTTGTAGGGAATCGCCACCCGGAAGATCGCGTAGCCGAATTCCCGGGAGTAGTTCTTGATGCTTTTGATTTCACTGAACGGGATCGTATGCACGATGCCGTCGATGTCCCGCAGGCGCACGGTACGGATGGTCAACCCTTCGACCGTCCCTAGGTGGCCGCCGACATCCACGTAGTCATCAATCGCCAGGGAGTCTTCGATAATGATGAACAGGCCGGTGATCAAATCCGCCACCAGCGACTGTGCACCAAAACCGATGGCCAGGCCGATCACACCGGCACCCGCCAGCAGCGGCGTGACGTTCATGCCCATGTTCGCCAGGGCGACGATGGCGGCAATGATGAAGATGGTCACGAACAGCACGTTGCGAATCAACGGCATCATCGTCTGCGCACGCGCGTTGGCCAGGCCTTTGCGCGAGCGGGTGAGGGCGTGGTGGATCGCGGTGTCGCTGAGGATCCAGATCAGCCAGGCAAACAGCAATGTGCCGGCAAGGCCGAACAGCTTGACGCTGATTTCATGCCCGTCGCCTTCGGTAAAGCGGATCAGCGACAGGCCCCAGACCCGCAGGCCGAGTTCGATAAACACCAGCCACACCACCAGGTGGGCGAGGGTGTAGACGAAGCTTTTCAGGCGCTCGGAGTACAGCGCATGGCGCTTGTGCCCACGCTGCGGCTTGAGTGAATGACGGCGCACCAGGCCGTTGATCACCATGCACAGCACCAGCAACACCGTGCACAACAACGACTGGCGCAGGGCGGTGCTGGTGTCGCCGGCGGAGACGAAGGTGGCGAACAGCGAGATGCCCACCAGCAGCAACGCCGGCAGGTACCAGAAGGTGCCGACGATTTCGATGGTGTCACTCAGGGCGCGGCGGGTCAGGCGGCGGGACAGCGGCTGGTTGCGGATCAGGTGCGCAATCGGCCGGCGGAATCGCAGGATGAACACACCGGTGGACAGCGCGGCCATGACATTGGCGATGGTCGCGGCGACATGGGACAGGTGTTGGCCCAGGCTCTCGGCCAGGCGCGGGTCGCTGACGGCTTCGCCAAAGGCGGCAAAGCTGCCGATCAGCCATAACGGCCGGAAGGCCTGGTGGCGCAGGATGTACAACGCGCGGTGACGGTGCGGGCCGTCGAGTACGGAAAACGCGACCACGCAGATCGCCGAGAAGCAGGTGCCCACCACCAGCGCATAGGCCAGCACCATTGCCAGGGATTTGCCGAGGGACGAGGGCAGTGCGTAACTCATGTAGACGGTGATCACCAACGCGATCAGCCATGGGCCGAGCTTGCGCAGGGCAAAGCGCAGCAGGTCCCAGGTCTTGGGGTGTTGCGGCAGTTCTTCGGTCAGGCCGAAGCGCTCGCGCACCCGGTGGCTGAGCCAGATCAGGATCGCGGCCAGCAGGCTCCAGAGCATCAGGATCATGGCAAAGGCAAAGATGATCGGCAGCCATTCGCTGGCCGGCAGCATCAGTGCGGTGAGTTCATCCTTGGCCTGGTCAAACTCGTTGGACCAGCGATTGAGCGGGCTGTCGGCACCGGAGAATTGTTGCTCCAGGCTCGACAGCGTACCGCCGATCAGACCGAGTACACCCAGTTCGGCGGCGGGCTGGGCCTTTTGCGTGGTCTCACGAAGCTTTTTCAGGTCGCTCAGCAGCTTGGTGCGCTGCTGGTCGTTTTCCAGGGTCTTGATCACCTCGTCCAGGGACTGGCCCAACGGGACGTCGGCTTGCGGCTGGGTTTTAGTGTTGCTGCCCAGCAGCCCCGGCAGGCTCACGGCGTGGGCAGGCGCCATGGGCAGCAGGGTCAGCAGGCAGAAAAGCAGGCAACAGGGCAGGGCAAACAGACGGGCAAGCACGAGGCGGTCAACCTTAAAAACGACGAATTGACCGAGTGTACGAGGCCGTCATGTGCAATGCGAGTGAGATTGTCATTCGGCGAGTTTGGCGAGGATCTTGTAAACCACGGTGCCGAGGATCAGCAGCATGCCGATCCACATGCCGAACACACCGATGGGTTTGTCGCGGAAGTTGAAGCCGATGGCCAGGAGGATCATGCCGGTCAGGATGGGGATAAGCATGGAGTGGAAGGCGGACATGGTGATCATGGTGCGACGGCCTTGTCGGGTGGGAATAGGTATAAGTCTAGGTCGATTTCGCCAAGTGCGAGTTGATCCGTGTCAGAAACGCTACAAAACCCGGTTAATTTCTACATCCGATGGCTTTTTTTCGATTGGCCACGGTCAACATCCCTCAGGAACCTTAAACCCAGGAGCATTCATCCATGAGCACACCCAAGGCACTGTTGATTCTGCACGGCAAGCAAGCCCTCAACGAGCAGGTGCGGGCGGCAGTGCAGGGCAAGCGCGAGCAGGGCTGGGAGCTGGCCGTACGGGTGACGTGGGAGGGTGGCGATGCCCAGCGGTTTGTCGATCAGGCCCTTGCCGATGGCTACACGCGGCTGATCGCCGGCGGCGGTGACGGCACCCTGCGGGATGTGGCCGAGGCCATGGCCCGGGCCAAGACCGAGGCCAGCCTGGTGTTGATGCCCCTCGGTACCGCCAACGATTTTGCCCGCGCCGCCGGTGTGCCGCTGGAGCCCGAGCAGGCCCTGGACCTGCTGGATGTACCGGCCCGTGCCATCGACCTGGGCGAAGTAGGCGGGCAGATCTTCCTGAATATGGCCACCGGTGGTTTTGGCAGCCAGGTCACTGCCAACACCTCCGAAGACTTGAAGAAAGTCCTCGGTGGCGCGGCGTATCTGTTTACCGGCCTGTCACGCTTCAGCGAGTTGCGCGCGGCCTACGGTGAATTGCAGGGCCCTGACTTTCACTGGCGCGGCGAGCTGCTGGCCCTGGGCATCGGCAACGGGCGCCAGGCCGGTGGTGGCCACGTGCTGTGCCCCGGCGCCCTGGCCGATGATGGTTTGTTGGATATCAGCATCTTGCCGGCGCCGCAGGAAGTGGTCGGCACCCTGCGCAACCTGATGACGGACGGCTGGGGCCTGGACAATATGTTTGTGCGGGCGCGCTTGCCGTGGGTCGAAATCAAGGTCGCCGAAGGGCTGGCGATCAACCTCGACGGCGAACCACTCCAGGGTGACGACTTGCACTTCTCGGCCTTGCCCCAGGCACTGCGGGTGCATCTGCCGGAGGACTCACCGTTGCTGACTAATCGTCAAGGCTGATGATCTGTTCGCGCACTGCGAACAGCACCAGGCCCGCCACGTCGAAAATCTGCAGGCGCTTCATGATCTGCGAGCGGTGGGCTTCCACGGTCTTGATGCTCAGACCCAGGCCATTGGCGATTTCACGGGTGGACTTGCCGCGCACGATCAAGCGCAGGATTTCCAACTGGCGTGCCGTCAGGTTGTGGCTGTGGGGCGGCGGGTTGACCTGGGCCTGATTGCGGATCAGCGCCTGGTTGATCACCGTATGGGCGATCGCCGGGCTGAGGTAGCGTTCGTTGTTGCGCAACGCCAGCAGCGCGTGCTCCAGCTCATTGGCCGTGGTGTCCTTGAGCAGGTAGCCATGGGCGCCGGACTCCAGCGCGCACATGATCAGCTCCGGGTCGGTGTGCATCGACAGGATCAGCACCTTGCTCTTCGGATAGGCGCGCTTGAGGTCTTTCAATGCATCGAGCCCGCCGGTGTGCTTCATCGACAGGTCAAGCAGCACGATGTCGGGTTGCAGCGCGTCAAACCGCTCCAGCAACTGCGCGCCGTCGCTCGCTTCACCGATCACCGCGTAGCCGGGAATATCCATGACCAGCGCACGCACGCCGGCCCTGATCAGGGAGTGGTCATCCACCAGGAGTAAGTTGCACGTCACTCTAGAACCTTATGGGGGTTGGCCCGTTCGAGGGCGCGGGGCGCCCAGGGGAAAAGCGCTTCGATCCTCGTCCCGGAGCCTGGCTGGCTATTGACCGACAATGTGCCTCCCAGTTGATCAATCCGCTCGGACATCCCCGCCATGCCCCGCTGGCCTTCCTGGGCGGGGTTGATGGCGGGCGAAAAGCCCTGGCCGTCATCGCTGATAAACAGTGACAGGCCTTCGGGCAGGCGTTGCAGGCGTACCAGCAGGTTACGTGCCTGGGCATGGCGCAGCATGTTGGTGACGGCTTCCTGGGTAATGCGAAAGGCGGCAACAGCCATCTCTTCCGGGATGCCGGTCAGCCGTTGATGGCATTCCAGGCTCCAGCTTACCCGGGTGTTTTCCAGGGTCTTGAGCAGATGCGCCCGCAGGCTCGCCTCAAGGCCCAGGCTCGCCAGTTGCCGGGGGTTGAGGATGGCCGACACGTCCTGCACCTTGGCCAGGGTTTCGTTGAGGGTGTTGCACAGCACCGCACAGTGGCCCTGCAGGTTTTCCGGAAGACGGCGCTTGAGCCATTCACTTTGCAGCTTGGCGGCGGTCAACAGTTGGCCGATATCGTCGTGCAGTTCGCGGCTGAGGCGATGACGTTCGTTTTCCTGGACCTGCAACAGACGGTCGGCCAACTCCTGGGGCTGGAACTTGATGGACTTGCGTGAGCGCCACTGTTGCAAGCCCACCACCAGCAGGGTGGCCAGGTTCACTGACAACAGCGCCAGGGGAAGATCGGCCGAGTGTGCATAAGCCCACAGGCTGAGCAGGCACGCGCACAGGCATAGCGCGAGGGTTATCCAGCGTGCATTGCTTCGGGACACGGACCTTGCGATGAGTGACTTCAGGCTGGCGTACATAGGAGGCGCATTTCACGTTTATATGCATCATGAAGTTGAGTCACTTCGAGCGGGGCATGGTACCACCACTATTACCGTTGGTCGCCTGGCGCCGAGCGGGATGAGGCGTATTAATCACGGCAGCGTCCCGGAAGGTAGTCCCGGAGTTCAACGAGTGGGGAAGTTGTATCATTGAAGTTGTTTTGTATCAGTATTGTCGTTAGTGGCTTATTGATATTTTTCTGCTAACGACGTCGTGATGCATAAATAGTTGTGGTGTCGTTTTTAGATAATCAGGCAATTGAATGCGACATTTTTGTCGCTTAAATGCGAAGAAGCCTCAAATAGCGTAAGGCCTGTGTTGTTGCTTATAGCCGAAATCGCTTTGGGGGATGTGTTGGACAACGGTGGCGATCAACACGGTTTGTTCCGTTTCATCCAGGCCGAGCTTGCCGGTTTTTGTATCGATCAACTCCAGTTGCCAGGCCAGCAGGGTGAGGCAGTTGTGCAGTGCATCAAGTGCTTCGTCATGCAGTTGCAGGGGGCTGGCGGCGTTGCTGATCAGGTACTGGATATGCCGTGAGAACTCGCTGATCGCCCTCAGGGCCAGGGCTTCGGATTTTTCCGCGAGCTTGATCAGGTTGGTTTTCATGCAGTCGATCGCGTCACTGTCGTTGCGGATCAAATGCAGGTGGCTCAAGCATTCTTCAGACTTGGCCAGCAACATTTCCGCTTCGAGGAGGAACTCGGGAAGTGCAAGTTGCCACTCTTTGCCGTCGTTCATCACACAAGTCTCCAGAACATACGATCGGATGATGAGATGTTGCACCGGTTGAATGGCGTAAAACTACCGCTGAAATATGACGAATATCTGTAGGCCCGTTCCGACTTTTCAGTAGGAAATTTATTTGAATGACGGCCGTCGTCCGAGTACCCCACAATTTCCAGGGGCATTCGCACAACTTCTTTGGGTGCCAGTACATAAGTCACTGGATGATCCGTTGGCCGTGGGCTTGCGATAGCAAACAAAAGCCTGACTCCATTCATGCAATGAGAATGGCGTCACATTAATGGCTATTAGATATCGCGAATATCAGGTTGGTCCTGATTGTGGATAGGGGAATCCCTTACATAGCGGAACCTCGCGCAGACTTTGCGGTCACGCGGCGGTGGTGATGGGCCTTGCGTTGAAGCGGGTTCAGTAAAGCATGATGTCAGTGTGACATCAATGGATTTGCATGGCATTTTAGTGGGGGTCAAGGTCCGGCGTTTGCCGCCGATAACCTGCTTCAGTGACCAGCACTATCCATCCGCTAAACCCCAGGAGTCTTTAATGGCCGGCATTCTCGACACGGTAGATCAACGCACACAATTGGTGGGTGAGAATCGCCTGGAGATCCTCATGTTTCGCCTGGCCGGGCGGCAGCTGTTCGCGATCAACGTGTTCAAGGTGCAGGAAGTGCTGCAACTGCCCAAGTTGACCCTGATGCCCCAGCGCCACCCATTTGTCTGCGGCGTGGTCAACCTGCGTGGGCAGACGTTGCCGGTGATCGACCTGTCCCAGGCGATTGGCATGCGTCCGCTGATTCCGGGCCCCAACAGCACCATTATCGTCACCGAGTACAACCGCTCGGTGCAGGCGTTCCTGGTGGGCGGCGTCGACCGCATCGTCAACATGAACTGGGAGGCGATCCTGCCGCCGCCGGCAAGTGCCGGGCGCCAGCATTACCTGACGGCCATCAGCAAGGTCGATGACCAGTTGGTGGAAATCATCGACGTGGAAAAAGTCCTCGCCGAAATCGTGCCCTACAACGCCAAGGTTTCCCGCGAGAAACTTGAAGACCCGGTGCTGGAACGCGCCCGCGGCCGCGAAGTGCTGCTGGTGGATGACTCCAACGTCGCCCTCTCGCAACTGCGTGACACCCTCGGACAGTTGGGGGTGAAGATGCACATTGCCAGCGACGGCCTCAAGGCATTGAACATGCTCAAGGCCTGGGCCGACAGTGGCCAGGTGATGACCGACAAGCTGTTGATGATCTTCACCGACGCCGAAATGCCCGAGATGGACGGCTACCGCCTGACCACCGAGATTCGCAACGACCCGCGCCTGCGCGGCCTGTACGTGGTGCTGCACACGTCGTTGTCCGGCAGCTTCAACGACTCGATGGTGAAGAAGGTCGGTTGCGACAACTTCCTCTCCAAGTTCCAGCCCGACAAGTTGGTGGACGTGGTGCGTCAGCGCCTGATGCTGGACGAAGTCCCGGCTTGAGCTTAGGGTGACGGCTTTGTCCCTCAGGAATGCAGGCCCATGCTTCGTCTCAGCGCGTTGTACCGATACCCCTTGAAGTCCGGCAAGGGTGAATCCTTGCAGCAGATCGGCCTGGACAGCCTCGGGCTCGACGGGGATCGACGCTGGATGTTGGTGGACGAGGCCAGCGGGCGTTTCCTGACCCAGCGCGCCGTGGCCAGGATGAGCCAGCTCTCGGCACTGTGGAACAGCGCCGGTGGCCTGACCTTGAGCGCCGAGGGCCAACCTGCCCTTGACGTGCCACTACCCGGCAGCGATGCCGAGTTGCGCGGCGTGACCATCTGGCGTGACACCTTGCGCGTGCCGGATGCCGGTGACGAGGCGGGCGCCTGGCTCAGCGAATTCATCGGCAAGCCCACGCGGCTGGTGCAAGTGCCGCTGTCCCGTGCACGCACGACCGAAGCCGGCTACGGCAAGGATGATGACAAGGTCGCGTTTGCCGATGGCTTTCCGTTGCTGCTGATCGGCCAGGCGTCCCTGGATGACCTGTCCCAGCGTATCGGTCGGCCCATGGAGATGCTGCGTTTTCGCCCCAACCTGGTGATCGAGGGCAGCGAAGCCTTTGCCGAAGACGGCTGGAAGCGGATACGGATCGGTGACGTGGAGTTTCGCGTGGTCAAGTCCTGCTCACGCTGCATCCTCACCACCATCGACCCGGCGAGTGGCGAGCGCAGTGCCGACCGCGAACCGCTGGCCACGCTCAAGACCTACCGCGAGCAAGAGGGCGATGTGATGTTCGGGCAGAACCTGGTCAACGATGGGGTGGGCCGCCTGGAAGTCGGCATGCCGGTGACGATCCTGGAGTAAGCAGCCCTGAAATGAAAAATGCCCGTCTCTCGCGAGACGGGCATTTTTTTCGGCTATCGAACGTTTAGCCGCGGTATTCGCACAGGTAGGCGGTGTCGACCGCCACCTTCAGCTGGAACTTGCTGTTGGCTGGCACGTTGAACTGGCTGCCGGCGGCGAAGGTTTCCCAGTCGGTGCTGTCTGGCAGCTTGACGGTCAGTGCGCCCGATACCACGTGCATGATTTCACGCTGGGCAGTGCCGAACTCGTATTCACCCGGGGCCATGACGCCGATGGTCGCCGGACCTTCTGCAGTGCCGAAAGCGATCGACTTGACGGTGCCGTCGAAGTACTCGTTGACTTTAAACATGGGCGAATCCTCGGAAAAGGGTCAAGAAAGGTCGGCCAGTATGCCTTCTACACGGGCAAAATCAACGGCAGCAGCCGTGCGGTATTGCGTGCATCTTCCAGCGCCCGATGCTGTTGGCCGTGGAACTGCATGCCGGCCAGTTGCAGCGCGCCGTTGAGTCCCAGCGGCTTGTCCAGGCGCCGGGCCTTGGCGAAGCGTTGCTTGAGGTTCACGTGGGGCGTCTGGCCCAGCACGCTGCTCAAGCCATGGCGCTGCCACTCCAGTTCCAGTTGCTGGCGATCGTAGTCACCCCAGCTCGCCCAGCCTTCCAGGCGTGCCTGGTGCTGGCCAAGCCAGCGTTCGAACAGCGGCCACACCTCGATCAACGGCGCGGCAGCGTCGATATTCGCCTGGGTGATGTGGGTCAACTGGCGGCAGAACGGCGTCAGCAGCGGCCTGCGCAATGGCCGCACGAAACGCTGGAAATGGTCCAGTTCACGGCCCTGGCGGTTGACCAGGCTCACACCGATTTCGATGATTTCCATCTCGGTCACGGGCCAGCCGCCTTCATCCGTTGTGGCTTCAAGATCAATAATCAGCCAATGAGGCATCGCAGGTTCCCGTACTCTTCCCGTCCTGATGGGGATAGAGCGTAGCCAAGCCTGCTAGTTCCGCCCAGGGCTTACTCGATCTCCAGCAAAATCTGACGGTTCCTGACCTGATCGCCTGCAACCGCCTGGATTCGCTTGACCACGCCACTCATGCCGGCCTTGAGTGGGTGCTCCATTTTCATCGCTTCCAGCACCAGCAACAGCTGGCCCTTGCTGACCGAATCGCCTTCGCTGACCCGTACTTCGACAATTGCCCCGTCCATCGGCGCCTTGACCGTGCCGTTGCCGGCCTCGGCCTGGCGGGTGGCGACGGTTTGGGTTCGATCATTGATGCACACGCCGGGCAACCAGAGCCGGGTGCCTTGCAGGTGGTAGGCAATGCGACGGCGAATGCCGTTCAGAACGGCGGTGGCCCAGCGTCCGTCGGTGGAGAGGTCGCGTATTTCGATGGCGTGCTGATCAATCTCGACGTGCAGGCAATTGTCCGCCAGCACACTGAGGCTGATGGTCCGGGGCTCGTCGTGTTCGGCCAATTGCCAGGTCCAGGGCACGCTGGCGTTGTTGCGCCAGCCGGATAATGGCTGGGTGTGAGCGCTGGCGCTGTGTTGGTAAAACAGCGCGGCGGCCAGGGCCAGCTCCTCGTTGGTCGCGTGGGTACGCGGGATGTCGCTGAAGTGTTCGGCAATAAAGCCGGTGCTGAAATCGCCAGCGATGAAGTGTGGATGCTTGAGCAGGCTGGCCAGCAGGCGCTGGTTGGTGGACACGCCGAGCAGCACGCAGTCTTCCACGGCCCTGACCAGCTTGCGCCGGGCCTCTTCGCGGGTGGCGCCGTGGGCGATGATCTTGCCCAGCATCGAGTCGTAGAACGGGGTGATGCGCTGGCCTTCCAGCACGCCATGATCGATGCGCACACCTGGCGCCGGGTCCCAGCGCAGTACGTCGCCGGTTTGCGGGAGGAAGCCTTGGGCCGGGTCTTCGGCGTACAGGCGCACTTCCATGGCGTGGCCGGTGAGGGTCACTTGTTCCTGACTCAGGGGCAAAGGTTGGCCGGCGGCGATGTGCAGTTGCCAGGCGACGAGGTCGAGGCCGGTGATCAGTTCGGTGACCGGGTGTTCGACCTGCAGGCGGGTGTTCATTTCCAGGAAGTAGAAATTGCCGTCGCGGTCGAGCAGGAACTCCACCGTGCCGGCGCCGACGTAATTGACGGCGCGCGCGGCCTTGAGGGCGGCTTCGCCCATGGCTTGGCGCAGCTTGGGGGTCATGACGGGGCAGGGGGCTTCTTCGATGACTTTTTGATGGCGGCGCTGGACCGAGCAGTCGCGTTCGCCGAGGTAGATCAGGTTGCCGTGGGTGTCGCCGAACAGTTGGATTTCGACGTGGCGGGGGGCGATCAGGGCTTGTTCGAGGATGAGTTCGGCGCTGCCGAAGGCGTTTTGTGCTTCGGAGCGGGCGGTGCGCAGGTGTTCCAGCAGGGTGTCGGGGTTGTGTACCAGGCGCATGCCGCGGCCGCCGCCGCCGGCGCTGGCCTTGATCATCAGTGGGTAGCCGATGTGGGTGGCTTGTTGTTGCAGGGTTTGGTCGTCCTGGTCGGGGCCTTGGTAGCCCTTGATGCAGGGGACGCCGGCGTTGAGCATGGCGATTTTTGAGAGGCGTTTGCTGCCCATCAGGTCGATGGCTTCGGGGCTGGGGCCGATGAAGGTGAGGCCGGCGTTTGCGCAGGCTCGGGCGAAGTCGGGGTTTTCGGAGAGGAAGCCGTAGCCGGGGTGGATGGCGTCGGCGCCGGTGCGGTGGGCTGCGTTGAGGATGGCTTCGATGTTCAGGTAGGACTGGGTGACCGGGGCGGGGCCGATGTTGATGGCTTCGTCGGCCATCTGGACGTGCAGGGCGTCGGCGTCGGCTTCGCTGTAGATCGCTACGGTGCGGTAGCCCAGGGATTGGGCGGTGCGCTGGATGCGGCAGGCGATTTCGCCACGGTTGGCTATGAGGATTTTGTTGAACATCGGCATGGTGGTGTCCCTTGGCTTGTCGGGTACATATCCGTTTCTTCGGTAACGGCTGCTTATGGTTCCGCTCTTACAGCGGGTCACTTTTGAAAAGCGCAAAAGTAACCAAAACGCTCTGCCCCGCCTGTCGGCGCCTCGCTGTGGCTCGGCGTTCCCTCACTCCGGCATTGCTCCGCGGGCCGCCGCGACGGGCCATCCATGGCCCGGCGCGGCTAAACCGGCGTCCTGCCGG
>NZ_JACAPW010000006.1:0-57954 GCF_013385495.1 Pseudomonas sp. F8002
GAAGAAACGGATATGTACACCACCCACCATCACTCAAATCCTGCGTCTACGCCCCAACTGCGGAATCCCCAAGGCAGGCGCCACCGCCACCCGCTCCACCCTCCTCCCAACCACCCCCGCCAACCCCACCACCGTCGGCTGACTGAACAACGACCGGGCATCCACCTCCAACCCCGCCTTACGCAGCCGCGCCACCACCCCCACGGCCAACAACGAATGCCCCCCCAACTCAAAGAAATGATCCTTACGCCCAACCCGATCCAGCTTCAGCACCTGCGCCCAAACCCCAGCAATCACCGTCTCCACCTCCCCCTGAGGCGGTTCATAGGCGCGACTCAACACCGCCTCCACCCCAGGCTCCGGCAACCCCTTGCGATCCAGCTTCCCCGCCGGATTAAGCGGCCACACCTCTACCCGCACAAACGCCGAAGGCACCATGTACTCAGGCAACCCCTCCACCATGTAACTGCGCAACGCCTCAAGCCCCGGCACCGCATCACGAACAGTGAAATACGCCACCAACCGCTCATCCCGGATCAACACCGCCACCTCGCGCAATGCAGGATGCGCCGCCAACCGCGCCTCAACCTCCCCCAGCTCCAGCCGCACCCCACGCAGCTTCACCTGAAAGTCATTACGCCCCAGAAACTCCAGATTCCCGTCCGGCAAATACCGCACCAAATCCCCGGTTCGATACAACCGATCCCCCGCCACAAACGGGCTATCGATAAACCGCTCCGCCGTCAACTGCTCCAACCCCAGATACCCGCGAGCCACGCCCACCCCGCCGATATGCAACTGCCCACTGCACCCCAGCGGCACCGGCCGATCATGCTCATCCAATACGTAAAGACGGGTATTACTGATGGCCCGCCCAATCGGCAACTGCACCCCCGGCACCGGCGCACCCGGCTCCAGCGTCCAGGCACTGCTGTCAACCGTCGCCTCGGTCGGTCCGTAGACGTTATGCAAGCGCACCTTGGGCAACCGCGCCTGAACCCCACGGGCCAAGGCCTCTGTCAGCTCCCCACCACCGCATAAAACGTCGGTAAGGCTGGTACAAAGCGCAGACTCCTCCAGCTCCAGAAACTGCTGCAACATCGCCGGCACAAACTTGATCACGCTGACCTGTTGCTCACGAATCACCTGCGCCAGGTACGCCGGCTCACGGTGCCCATCGGGACGCGCCAGGACCAGGCGCATGCCATTGGTCAGCGGCCAGAACAGCTCCCACACCGAACCGTCAAAACTGAACGGCGCCCGCTGCAACAACGCGCCACCCTCGGCATTCGGGCACAGTTGCGAGCCCCAGTGCATCAGGTTGCCCAGGCCGCGATGCTCGATCATCACGCCCTTGGGCGTGCCGGTGGAGCCGGAGGTGTACATCACGTACGCCAGGTTGCGCACGCTCAGCCCCGGCACTCGCGGGTTGCCTTCAGGCGCCTGCTGCCAGGCGCCGTGGTCGAGGTCGATCACCGGTATCGACACCTCCCCCGGCAAATCGCGGGTCGCGCCGTGTACCAGCAAGGCGACCGGCGCGCTGTCTTGCAGCATGTAGGCGAGACGCTCGCGAGGGTAGCCCGGGTCCAACGGTACATAGGCGCCCCCCGCCTTGAGGATGGCCAGCAAGCCCACCACCAGGTCCAACCCGCGCTCGACACACAAGGCCACCCGCGAATCCGGCTGCACGCCGCGCTCGCGCAGGTGATAGGCCAGGCGGTTGGCGCGCTCGTTGAGCTGGCGGTAAGTCAGTTGCTGCTCACCGGCCTGCACCGCCACCGCGTGAGGTGTGTGCCGGGCATGGGCTTCGAACAAGGCGTGGACGGTCTGGTCCACGGGGTAGTCGGTTTCGCTGGCGTTGAAGTCCACCAGTTGCTGTTGCAGTTCGGTCGCGGGCAGCACCTGCACATCGAACAGCGGCGCCTCGGGCGTCTCCACCAATCCCGCCAGCACCGTGCCAAGGTAGTCCAGCAGGCGCTGGGCACCGACCTTGCGGGGCGCCTTGGCCTTGAGCCGGAAACCGCTGGCCAGGTCGTCCACCGTCAGCATCAGTGGGTAGCTGAGGATGTCTTCGCTGCTCAGCAATTCGATGCCGGGCTGCAGCACCTCGAGTGCCTCGACCGAGACATGCCGGTAATTCAGCAGGCTGTTGAACAGCGGTGTGACGCCGCTGCAACGCTGGGCCAACGCCAGGGACGCTTGCTCGTGGGCGAGCAAGGCGCTGAGTTGCTGCTGCGTCTGCCTGATCGCCTCGCGCACCGTCACCCCCGCCAGGCGTACCCGCAGCGGCAAGGTGTTGATGAACATGCCCAGGGCACGGTCGGCGCCCTCACCGGCCTGCAGGCGTCCCAGCAGAACCGTACCGAAGACCACATCGTCACGGCCCGAGACGCGACCCAGTACCTGGGCCCACGCCAGATGAAACAGGCTCGCCGCGCTGACACCCAAGGTGCGGGCCTGCTCACGCAACAACTGGCCGAGTGCGTCGGGAAGCAGCACGTCGGCTTCCTCGGTGTCACGGCGATCCGCCTGGCGTTCCTGTAAACCGAAGGCCAGGGTCGGCTCGTCGACATCCGCCAGCCGCTCGCGAAAGAACGCTTCGTGCCCGGCCTCGCGTTCCGCTGACCGGGCCTGGGCGACCACGTTGCGATAGGGCACCGGCGCCGGCAATTGCTGTTGCTGGCCAAGCAGATGCGCCTGGATTTCCGCCATCAGTACTTGCGTCGATGTGGCGTCGTTCACCAGGTGATGGAAACGCAGCATGCCCACCCAACGGCGGTTCTGCCGGTCTTCGGCGTAATCCAGGGCCATCAGCGGCGCCTTGCGCAAGTCCAGTGGCCGCTGGCGTTCGCGCAGTTGTTCGAGAATTGAGTCCCCCTGGAGGGCCACCGGTTGCACGTCCAGAATCGCCTTGCGCCACACCACTTGCATCGGTTGTTCGAGGGCATCCCACGCCAGGCTGGTGCGCAGGATGTCATGGCGGTCGATCACCTGTTGCAGCGCCTGGGCGAACGCTTCCAGCTGTTCACGGCGGGCAAAGCTGAACATCGCGTGTTGCTGGTACGGATCGCGCTCGTCGGTGATGTGGTGATACAGCAGGCCTTCCTGCAACGGCGCCAGCGGGTAGATCTCCTGCACATTGGCGGCGCCGCCGGGGATCGCGGCGACGATGCGTTCTATCGTCGGCGGGTCCAGTTCGGCCAGCGCCAGCAGGTCCGGAGTAATCAATTGGCAACCCGCCGGAACACGGTTGGCCGGCACATCAAGCACGGTGCCCTGGCCAACCGCTGCCGCCAGTGCGGCCAGGGTCGGCTGGCCGAACAGCACCTGCACGTCGGCCTGCAACCCGACCTGGCGCATGTGCTGCACCAACTGGACCGCCAACAGCGAATGGCCGCCCAACTCGAAGAAATGGTCATGCCGCCCCACCCGCTCGACGTGCAGCACATCGGCCCAGATCTGCGCCAGGGCGATTTCCGTAGGCCCTTCGGGGGCTTCGTAGATTCGACTGATAAATGCATCGGCACCGGGTGCCGGCAAGGCCTTGCGGTCGAGTTTGCCGTTGGCCGTCAGGGGCAGCGCGTCCAGCTTTACGTAGGCCTGCGGCACCATGTAATCCGGCAAGCGTGACTTGAGATGGGCGCGAAGCGCTTCAATCGCAACCGGCGCGTGCTCGGTGAACCAGGCCAACAACTGCCCCTCGCGTACCAGCACCACCGCTTCGGTGACACCTTCATAACCCGCCAGGGCGGACTCGATTTCCCCCGGCTCGATACGCACGCCGCGAATTTTTACCTGGTCGTCGTTGCGGCCCAAATATTCAATATTCCCATCCGGCAGCCAACGCGCCAGGTCGCCGGTGCGGTACATGCGGCCTGGGTTGAATGGGTCATCAAGGAAGCGCTCTGCGGTCATGTCCGGGCGGTTCAAATAGCCCCGCGCCACGCCTTTCCCGCCGACGTACAACTCGCCTGCAGTACCGATGGGCACCGGCCGCTGTTGCTCATCCAGCAGGTAGACCGCGGCATTCGCGATGGGTTTGCCGATGTGCAGCGCCTGCCCGGCCTCAACGAGGCCCGAGGTGGCAACCACGGTGGCTTCAGTGGGACCGTAGTTGTTGATCACCGCGAAACTGCGCGCCTGGTTGAACTGGCGCAGGCGGTCGCCACCGATCAGCAGCGTACGCAAAGTCGGGTGTTCGATATTCTGGCTGAACGCATACTCGGCCACCGGCGTGGGCAGAAAGCATACGTCCAGCGGTTGCGCGCGCCACCAGGCCAGCAGCGCGTCGATGTCTTCGGCGCCGTCGTGGGCCGGCGGCAAGCGCAAGGTCGCGCCCACGCACAGCGCTGGCCAGACCTCCCAGGCCATGGCGTCAAACCCGAAACCGGCAACGCTGGCGGTATGACTGCCCGCGTGCAAATCGAAGGCCTGGCAATGCCAGTCCACCAGGTTGGCCACGGTGTGGTGCTCCACCATCACGCCCTTGGGCAGGCCGGTGGAGCCCGAGGTGTAGATCACATAAGCGAGGTTGGCGGGTGTCATCGCCACTTGCGGGTTGCGCGCCAACTGCGCCGTGGCGTGATCCAGATTGATGACCGGCACGCTCAATACCGGTAGACGCTCGAGCAAATCCGTCTGCGTCAGCACCGCCACCGGCGCGCTGTCATCGAGCAGGTAGTGCAGGCGCTCGGCAGGATGGGCCGGGTCCACCGGAACGTAACAGGCGCCGGACTTGAGAATCCCCAGCAAGCCCACCAGCGTCTCCAGGCCGCGCCGGGCGACGATCGCCACCCGGTCGTCGGGCTTTACCCCGAGCACCAATAGCTGCCGCGCCAGGGCATTGGCCCGTTGATTCAATTGGTCATACGTCAATCGCTGCCCCTGATACACCGCCGCCACCGCATGCGGGGTCGCCGCGGCCTGGGCTTCGATGCGCCCATGCAGGGTTTGCGCTGCGGAATAGGCCTGGGCGGTGGCGTTCCAGCGTTGCAACTGCGCGGTTTCCTCGGGCGTTATCAGCGAGAAGTCAGCCAGGGGCAACGCGGTGTTTTCCAGGCCCTGCTCCAGCAGATACACCAGGCGATCGGCCAGGGCCTGCACCTCGTGTGCCTGGAAATACGCCTCGTTGTAGACGCAGTGCAGGCACGCCGTGTCGTGGTAGCGATTGCTGCGCAAGTGAATCGCCAGCGGCAACGGCTCATGGTGGTTGGACACCTTGATCGCCCGGGCCGATGCCTGGCCGTAGCGAAATTCATGGTCGTCCTGCTCATAGGACACCGACAGGTCGAACAGTTGGCCGCGGTCGGCGCGCAGCAAACCCAGCTCGCGATTCATCTCGCTCAGCGGGAAACGTTGATGTCGGAAATCCTGCTGGAGCTGGTCGCGCACGCCACGCACCAGGGCGCTGAAAGGCAGGTCGTCGCGGAACTGCAAGCGCACGGCACTGACCTGGGTGAACAGCCCCAGGGTCGAACGAAAGCGTGCATTGGAACGGTTGAGTATCGGCAGCCCCACCACCCACTCCTGGCGCTGGCCGGTGCGGCTGAAGTACAGGTACATCGCCGCCAATAACACATGGAACGCCGACGCCTGGTAATGGTTCGCCGCCCGCGCCATGCGATTGAGCAGCGCCGCCGGAAACGGTGCTACCAGGGTGTTGCTCGGCGCATCGCCCTTGGCCTGGTAACGGCGCGTCAGCAGCGGCTCTGGCAGCGCCTGGTATTTGTCCAGCCAGTAGCTGCGGTCCCGGGCGTAACGGGCCGACTCGCGATAGCGTTCATCGTTGTCGATGAAGTCGATATAGGACGGCGCCGACAGGTCCGGTTGTCGGCCCTGCTCCAGGGCGCTGTAGATCCCGGCAAGGGATTGCAGCATCTGGCCAAAGCCCCAGCCATCGAGAATCAGGTGGTGAGCCTGGGTGCCGAGGCGGTAATGCTGGTCATCGAGCTTGACCAGGAAGAAGCGGAACAACGGCTCGTCGACCAGCGCATAGGTTCGCGCCATCTGCGCCTGCAACAAGGCCTCGGCGGCCGCGCGGGGATCCGGCTGGCGCGAGACGTCATGCTGCGGCACCGATACCGCCATGGCCTCGGCAAACGCCTGCCGTGGCAAGCCATCGGCCGCCACTTGCAACACCGTACGCAATGCGTCGTGCTTGGCCACCAGGTGCTCGATGGCTCGCTGGATCAATGCGGGACTCACGGTGCCCGTGAGTTCGATATAACCCCCGATGTTGTACAGCGGCGAGTCACCGAGGCGCAGTTGGTCGAGCCAGATATCCCGCTGGGCGGCGGTCAGGGGGAAATACGTCATAAGATCCTTCTCATGTGAGGTGTCGATAAGGCGCACAACGCCCCATTGAGGCGAAATCAACGGGATTTAAGCATCGCCCCGGAGGGCCGTATGTCACCCGAAACCCGGACAGCCCGGGTACCGCGCCGGGGTTGGCTGATGGTTCAGTGCTGAAACGATTAAATGGATGTAGGAGATTGGCTACATCTGGCCGATGCCATATAGCCGGGCATGTCGAGAAAATTGAGTAAATATGTTTTATATCAACTAGTTAACAAACTCTAAAATCCTTTTACCCTGCAGCTTCAGCCTATATCCCTGTCGGAAATGACGAAATAATGGCGCGCTTTTTATGGCAGGTTGTGTCCCTCGTTTCCGCTACATACGTAGGACAAATCCACGTGGCTAAATGAAGCCTCGAGCACCGACCCAGGTTCAAGGAGAACGGGAGGCCTGCACACGTACGGGCAACCGTTGACGGTTTTCGACATCAAGGATGAGATGGCTATGAGTCTGACCAGCAGTATTCGGAATATGGAAAATCCGCATTTTTATTTCGAGTTGGGAGAGTTGATTTCAAGCACCGGCACTGAACACTTCGCAGCGAAGATGCTGCAACTGGTCAACAAGCTGGTACCGGTTCACTTGGTGGACCTCAGTGAATGGACCCTCGACGAGCACAAGGCCTGCGTGCTCGATATCAAGTTACTTGGCAGCGACGGGTTGAAGCAGGACCTGCCGCCACCGCGCACCCTGCATCACCGCGACGATCATCCGCTGCTGAAAAAAATGCTCGGCATGAACGACCCGCTGTTGATCCAGATGAATGCCAAGGCCGACAGCACCCACACCCGCGGCACCTCCCATCAGTGCAACCTGGTATCGCGCCAGGCCAATCGGCGCTGCGTGATTTCGTTCTACCGGCCCCACACCCAACGCGCCTTTTCCCTGGCGCAGCTGTCGTTTCTCAAGAGCCTTTCGGAAACCTTGCTGCCGTTGATCGAGCGCCACGCGCAGATCAATCGACAGGCCCCGCCGGTAGCGCCCGAGCCCTCTAAAACTCCGTTGGAGCAGTCGCAATTGCAGCGCGAATTCTATAAACGCCTGTCACTCAGTGACATCACCTTATCGGCGCGGGAACAGGAGGTTTGCCTGGGGTTGTTGACCGGCGGAACCGTGCCGCAGATGGCCGAGAAACTCAGCGTGAAAAACAGCTCCATCGAAACCTACCTCAAGCGCGCGGCGGCCAAACTGGGCGTGAGTGGCCGGCATGGCCTCGCCAAATGGATGGTTGGCGCGTGATGAAAAAACTGATGCTCGGCGTGGCGTGTGTGCTTGGCGGGTGTTCGTTGATCCCGGACTATCGGCGGCCCGAGGCACCGACCCCGGCGCACTACCCGGTGTATAACGCGGACCGGGTGGGGCCATCGGCCGCCGGGCCTGACTGGCAACAGTTGTTCCGTGACCCGGTGATGCGGCAGTTGATTGGCCAGGCCCTGGTGAATAACCGTGACCTGCGGGTGGCGGCGCTGAATGTCGAAGCGTTCCAGGCGCAGTACCGCATCCAGCGTGCCGACCTGTTCCCGGCGGTGTCTGCCACGGGTGCCGAAAACCGCCAGAAAGTCCCGCGGCGCGCCACTACCACCGGCAAGTCTGCGATCACCTCTACCTATTCGGCGACATTGGGCGTCAGCGCCTACGAGCTGGATTTTTTCGGCCGTGTACGCAGCCTCAGTGAGCAGGCGATGCTGCAATACCTGGCCACTGAAGAAGCTCGGCGCAGCGCGCAACTGAGCCTGGTGGCCAACGTCGCCAACGCTTACCTGACCTGGCGCGCCGACCAGGAACTGCTGGCCCTGGCCCGGCAGACGCTGGCCTCGGACGAGCACAGCCTGCGCCTGACGTCGCGCAGTAAAACGGCGGGCAAGGCGACGTCGATCGATGTGATCCAGGCCCGGACCAGTGTCGAAAGTACCCGGGCAAGCATTGCGCGCTACCAGCGGCAGGTGGCCCAGGACCTCAACAGCCTGGCATTGCTGGTGGGTGGGCCGGTGCCGGATTCTTTGCCGGCACAGCCGCTGTCCGACGACCTGGTAGCCCGGGTGCCGGCCGGGTTGCCGTCGGACCTGCTGCAACGGCGGCCGGATATTGTGCAGGCCGAGTATCAGCTTCAGGCGGCCAACGCGAATATTGGCGCGGCGCGGGCGGCGTTTTTTCCTTCGGTTACGCTGACTGCCAACGCGGGCACCTCGAGTAAGGATCTGTCGGGATTGTTCCAGGGGGGCTCGGGGAGTTGGGGGTTCCAGCCGCAGATCAATCTGCCGATTTTCAACGCGGGCAGCCTGCGGGCCAGCCTGGATTACGCGAAGATTCAGAAGAACATTTATGTCGCGCAGTATGAGAAGTCGATTCAGACCGCGTTCCAGGAAGTCTCGGACGGGCTGGCGGCGCGGCAAACGTATAACGAGCAACTGGCGGCGCAGCGGGATTTTGTTCGGGCCAACCAGACGTATTACGACCTGGCTCAGCACCGGTATCGCAGTGGGGTGGACAGTAATCTGGTGTTTCTGGATGCGCAGCGGTCGTTGTTCAGTTCGCAGCAGGCGTTGATTGTTGATCGGTTGGCGCAGTTGGTGGCGGAGGTGAATTTGTATACGGCGTTGGGTGGGGGGTGGGAGGGTGATTCTGCTGGGGGTGGGGGCATATCCGTTTCTTCGGTCACGGCGGCTTATGGTTCCGCTCTTACAGCGGCTCACTTTGGAAAAGCCCCAAAGTAAGCAAAAGCAAAAGCACGGCGGCCTGAAAGCCGACCTGAGTGTTAAAAGCCAGATCAAAAGCCAGAGCGAAAGCAGATCTGCTTTTCTGTGGGAGCTGGCTTGCCTGCGATGCAGACAACTCGGTCTTCCAGGTACACCGAGGTGATGCCATCGCAGGCAAGCCAGCTCCCACATTTGAACCGTGCCCGCTTTTGATCTTGATCTTGGGCGCCCCGTTAAACCATGCTGGCCGAACGCACGCTTTGGACCGTGAGCCGCTGTAAGAGCAAAACCCTAAGGCCTTACCCGCGCCACCCGCCACACCTTGTTCCCCACATCATCCGCCACCAGCAACGCGCCCTGCCCGTCCAACGCTACACCCACCGGACGCCCCTGAGCCTCTCCATCACCATTCAAAAACCCAGTCAGGAAATCAACAGGCACACCCGACGGCTTTCCGTCCCGGAACGGAATAAACACCACCTTGTACCCCGCCTGCGGATTACGGTTCCAGGACCCATGCTCCCCCACAAATACCCCATCGGCAAACACCGCTGGCATCCCCCGCGCATCGGAAAAAGTCAGGCCCAACGGCGCAACGTGAGTCCCCAGCGCGTAGTCCGGTGCAATCGCCTGGGCGACCTTGTCCGGACGCGGCGGCTGCACCCGGCTGTCAACGTGAGGCCCGTAATAACTCCACGGCCAACCGTAGAACGCGCCGTCCCGCACCGACGTCAGGTAATCCGGCACCAGATCGCTGCCGATCTCGTCGCGCTCGTTGACCACCGTCCACAACTGCGTAGAGCCGGGTTTCCACGCCAGCCCATTGGGATTGCGCAACCCACTGGCGAACAGACGCTTCTGCCCACTGGCAAGATCCAACTCCCAGATCGCAGCACGCCCTTCCTCGGCCTCAAGCCCGTTCTCACCCACATTGCTGTTGGACCCGACGGTCACATAAAGCTTGGTACCCTCAGGATTGGCCAGGACGTTTTTGGTCCAGTGATGATTGATCCCGGCCGGCAGATCAGTGACCTTCACCGGCACGGCATCGATATGAGTCTGGCCCCGAACATAAGGCACCTTGACCACCGCATCGGCATTGCCGATATACAACTCATCCCCCACCAACGCCATGCCAAACGGTGACGTCAGCCCACTGAGAAACACACTCTTCACCTCGGCACGCCCATCACCGTCGGCGTCCCGCAGCAGCGTGATCCGGTTGGCGCTCGGCGTATCGGCACCGACCCGCCCCATCACAAACCCCATCGCGGTACGACGCGCCCAGGCGAGCAAACCCGTGCCGCCGTCCGTGGCACCTTCAGGCATGGGCGGATGGTTACTCTCGGCTACCAGCACGTCGCCATTGGGCAAGGTGTACACCCAGCGCGGATGGTCAAGGTCCGCGGCCAACGCCGTTACCGTGAACCCATCGGGCGCCGTTGGCTGGGCATTACCGGGCCAGCCGACAGCCTTGGAAACCTTGAGTGTCGGGATCAGTGATGCAGTGGGTTCGGGCAGTTGCGGACTTGGCCCCACACCGGCCTGAAACGGCAGTTTGGAGGAATCGCCACAGGCGCTGAGGGCAGCCGTGGCGGTGATCAGCAGCGCAAGGCGGCTTGGTGCATTCATTGGGAAACCTCGGGACAGCCCTTTATAGGGCAGGCAAAAACCCGACGGAGTATCGCGTCATTCCCCGACACCAAACACCGCCTACCGCGCAATTGAGTTTTAACTCAGTCGCACGAGTGGCTCGGCAGCACTCTCAGGCTTTCCACGGCCCCAACGCCAGGCTGTAGGGAGAAAACCCCTCGAACTGCCAACGCAGCGCCAGCGCCGCATCCCGTCGGACCACGTGTTCCACGGTCACCTTCCACAACCGCTCAGCCCCCTCGAACGTGGCCACTTCATCTCCTTCAAGAATCACCTCGGCCCGCCCGGCCACCTGCAACACATCACCCGTAGCAAAATCCACAAACAGCAAGCCCGCAACCGGGTTGACCTGCACATTGCCCAAGGTGTTGAAAAACGAGTTGCCGGTAAAATCGGGAATCGTCAGCACCTCTCCCTCCAACCGCACAAACCCACTGTTGCCGCCTCGGTGTGAAACGTCCACCGAACGCTTGGCCGCATCTCCTTCCAGGTCCACATAGCTGGCGACGAAAAACGTATCAGCGCTGCGAATCAGCGCCCGGTCAGCGTCATCGAGCGAGTTCGCGCGCCGCACAATACCTTTAGCAGCGCGCTGCCCCCGGGCCCCCGGGTCCACCGCACGCAACTGGATGTACTTCGGGCAATTTCCAAACGTGTGCACCACCGCCACGGTAAAACCGTCGACGCCGGCAGCCCCAATAACCCCGTTCATGCGATTACGCCGCCGCGTATTCAGGTCAATGCCCAACAGCCCGACCGACGCGCCTTGTTTCAGCCCGCTCCCGGCGGGGTCACTCTCCGCAGGCAGGCTGTCGATACGCAAGCTGTAGGGGTCCGGCGAATACGCAAACCCCGGCGTGCCCTCCAGCAGCGTGGCCCAGGGCAGCCCCTGCTCATCCACGGCCCCCACGACCAGATAGGGCAACAACTCATAAAAAGCCCGATGCTGCTCCGGCAAGTGATCCCGTATCACCTTCGCGCCGATCACCTCCATGCGCTCGGCCACGCCGGCACTTTGCTGCAACTGCCGCTCGCCGGCATGCCATGGCGAAACGGGGGAAGCGTCCTGGTGATTCATGATCAAGCCCTCGGTGAATGAAACGCCGGATGTTCACGCAATGCCGCCACGCTGAAATCGACAAAACTGCGCACCCGCATCGAAGCGTTGCGCCCTTCGCGGTAGACCACATGCACCGGCAGCGGCGGCGGTTCATAGGCCTGCAATACTCGACGCAGTTGCCCGCTCGCCAGGTGCTCGTGCACCGGGTAGCTCAAGCACCGGATCAACCCTGCGCCCTGCACCGCCGCATTGATCGCGCCCTGCACCGTGGTGCAACCGAGACGCGCCCGGGCCTTGATGCTGGCGCCCTGGAAATCCCACTGCACCCAATTCGAATACGCCTGGCTGGCGACCAGCCGATGCTCCTTGAGCGCCTCCGGTTGCACCGGTTCGCCATGGCTTTGCAGATAGCCGGGGCTGGCGCAGACGATGTTGCGCACCTGGCCCACGGGCCGGGCAATCAGGGATGAACCGGGCAGCTCCCCCACCAGGACTGCCACGTCCAGGCCGTCTTCATTGAGGTTCGGATAATGATCGTGGTAATGGGCAAACAGGCGGACTCCGGGATAGCGCTCCAGGTAGCCGGCCAACAGCGGCGCCATCACATAACGGCTGAACAGCAACGGAAAATACACCCGCAGGTTTCCCTCGGCCTGCGCGTGCGCACCCTGGGCAGACGCTTCGGCGGCGCTCACGCCGTCAAGGATCCGCGAACAGTCGGCCATGAACGTCGCCCCGGCTTCGGTGAGGCGAATGCCCCGGGTGCTGCGCTGTACCAATGGCACCCGCAAGCGCGTCTCCAGCCGGTCAATCGCGCGGATCACAGTGGGCCCCGAGATGCCCAGGGAGCGGGCTGCCGCGGCCAGGCTCGGCTGCCGGGACAGCGCCTGGAAGATCTGCATGTCGCGATAACGGTCCATCAGGCCGGCCGCTGCATCGATGGGTTGAGCGCAGCATCCTGCCCCAGCCGGCTGACCAGAAAATCCACGAACGTGTTGACCTTCGCCGGTACCCGGGCGTTGTTCTGGAACACCACATGGATCGGCAAGGCCGGCGGTTCGAAGTCTTGCAGGATGATTTCCAGTGCGCCTGCACGCACATCGCTGGCCACCTGATAAGACAACACCCGTGTGACGCCCCAGCCCAGGCGCGCGAGGTTGATCGCCGCGTTGTTGGCGGTGACCACCAGGCGCGGCTCAACGGCCACGCTCAACGGCTGGCCGCCTTCCCTGAACTGCCATTCGCTGACCAACTGGCTGGAAGACGACGTGACAATCTTCGCCTCACGCAGTTGCCCGGGGTGCAGTGGCCGGTGCCGCTCAAGGTAAGCCGGCGCCGCGCACACTACGCGACGCACCTCGCCGACCTTGATCGCCTGCTGGCCAGGTTCCTGCAAATGCCCGATGCGCACGGCCACATCGACGCCTTCATCGGTCATGTTGACCACACGGTCCACCAGCAAGGCGTTGATGCTGACCTGGGCAAACAGGTCCAGGTACTCCCCCAGGATTGGCGCGACGAACAACTCGCCGAACAACACCGGCGCGGTGACCGTCAGGTGCCCCCACGGGATCGAGAAGCTGCCTGCTGCCGCTTCTTCGGCCTCAGTCAACTCCGCGAGGATGCGCCGGCAATCGTCCAGGTAACGCTGGCCGGCCTCGCTCAGGTGCAGGCTGCGGGTGGTGCGCGAAAGCAACTGGGTGCCAATACGCGCTTCCATCGCGGCAATCGCGCGGGTCACGCTGGGGGGCGAGATGTTCAGGCGCCGGGCCGCAGCGGCAAAGCCCTGTTCTTCGGCGACGGCGAGGAAAATCTGCATTTCCTGGAAACGGTCCATGGGTCCCCTTAATCGAATGTGGTCCACCAAACCAGTGGCTTGGGAGCAGTTGTGGCGAGGGAGCTTGCTCCCGCTGGGCAGCGTAGCGGCCCCAAAATCCTGAGAGCGCTGCGCACTGGAGCGCCAGCCCGGTCCAGCGGGAGCAAGCTCCCTCGCCACAAAAATCTTCAAGCCTTGGCCAAGCCCACAGCCGTGCGTTGCATGCCGACAAAACCCGGCAGCGCCTCTATACTGCCCAGCCAGGCGCGAACCTGCGGATAGTCGTCCAGCGCGACATTCCCCTCCGGCGCATGGGCGATGTAGGTGTAGTGCGCGATATCGGCAATCGTCGGCAGGTCACCGGTGAGAAAGCGACTCTGCTCCAACTGGTGCTCTACCACTTTGAGGAATGCGTGGGAGCGGCTGATGGTCGCCTCGGCATCCAGCGCGGCACCGAACACAGTGATCAATCGCGCCGCTGCCGGCCCGGTGTGCAGTGGTCCTGCCGCAGCCGAGAGCCAACGCTGCACACGGGCCTGGGCCAAAGGCTCGGTCGGCAGCCACTGGGCGGTGCCATATTGGCCGGCGAGGTACACCAGGATCGCGTTGGAGTCCGCCAGCACCATACCGTTATCATCGATCACCGGCACCTGGCCGAAGCTGTTGAGGGTGGTCAGGAACTCGGAGGTTTTGTGGGCGCCTTGCTTCAGGTCCACCAACACCAGCTCGGCGGGCACGCCCAGCAGCGACAGCATCAACTCAACCCGGTGGGAATGGCCAGACAAGGGGTAACGGTACAGTTTGATCATGACGGGCTCCGCGATGTGCCAGGGACTCGACCCGGTGATCGGGTCGATGACGCTTATGTTCCACCGCTACGGCACGCAGCAGAATAGCCAGTTTTTACAATCCAGCATTTCGCCGGATGAAACAATCAATCACCAAACAACTCGTCGATCAGGTTGAACAGGGTGGTTTTCACCGGGCTGTCGAGCTCGGTCCACGCCAGGCCGGTCCTGGCCCGGAACGCCCCCAACGCCAGGTGCCTGGACACGCAATTGGCCGGCAGCGCCCGGGCCGCCTGCAGCGGCAACACACCTACACCCAGCCCGGCCGAGACCAGCGCCAGCATGGTGGTGAACTCGCCGAGTTCGGAGGCGATCTCCAGCGGCACGCCCATCGCCTGCACGAATTCATCGTAGAAACCCGGTGCATAACGCCGGGCCAGGATGAACACCGGCACCTTGAGCAAGTCCGTCGGCTGAATGGTTTCCTGGGTTGCCAACGGATGCTCGCCGGGCAAGGCGACCACGAAGCTTTCCTGCAGCACCTCAAGGGTCTGCACGCCGGGATAGGCCGCCGGCAAACGCATCAGGCCGAAATCCAGCTGGCCGTTTTTCAACGCAGCCGCCTGATCCGGGCCGGGCATGTCCTTGAGCTCCAGTTCAATTCGCGGGTAGCGCTGGTGCACCGCACGAATCAACCCCGGCAGCAATTGCGGCAATACCGACGAGACAAACCCCAGGCGCACCCGGCCGATCTCCCCGCGGTTCGAAGCCCGGGCGGCATCGGCGGCGCGGGCAGCCTGGTGCAGGGTGGCGCGGGCTTCCGGCAGAAACACCCGCCCGGCTTCCGTCAGTGTGACCGAGTGCCGGTTGCGGTCGAGCAGGCGCACGCCCAGGCCGCTTTCGAGCAGTTTGATCTGCATGCTCAGCGCCGGTTGCACGATCGACAACTGCGCGGCCGCCCGGCCGAAATGCAGTTCCTGGGCGAGCACGACAAAGGCGCGCAGGTGCTTGAGTTCCATCAGGTTGGCTCCGGTTATCACGGTTATTGATCACCCCATCACAAATGAAAATTGGACGCCGGGCCCTGGCTGCGCTGAAGTAAAGCCCGTGATGCACGATATGACAGGGTTTGACGTATAACAATGAGAGCGGCGCCCCGCACACTCGGATTGATAGTGTTGATCACCTGTCTCAGTCTTCGGAGATCGCCCCATGCAGCGTGTTTTAGACAGTTTCCGCCTCGATGGCCGCCTGGCCTTGATCACCGGCTCCAGCGCCGGCATCGGCCTGGCCATCGCCCGTGGCCTGGCCCAGGCTGGCGCACGGGTAGTGCTCAACGGGCGCAACCGCAGCACCTTGCGTGACAGTGCCGCGTTGCTGGCGGCGGAAGGCCTGGAGGTGCACACCCAGGCGTTCGATGTCAGCGACGGCGCGGCGGTGTTGGCCGCCGTGGCGGAGATCGGAGAGCGCCTGGGCCCGCTGGACATCCTCGTCAACAACGCGGGCATGCAACGTCGCGGGCCGCTGGAGGACTACAGCGAAACCCACTGGCGCGAGTTGATGAGCACCAACCTGGACAGCGCCTTCCTGGTCGGCCAGGCGGTGGCCCGGGCGATGATCCCGCGCAAGCGGGGGCGCATCATCAATATCTGCTCGGTGCAAAGCGAACTGGGGCGCCCGGGCATCGCCCCGTATGCCGCCAGCAAAGGCGCGCTGAAAATGCTCACCAAAGGCATGGCCATCGACTGGGGCCCCCACGGGCTGACGGTCAATGGCATCGGCCCCGGCTATTTCAAGACCGAACTGAACGCCAACCTGGTGGCCAACCCCGAGTTCAGCGACTGGCTGGTGCAACGCACGCCGAGCCGGCGCTGGGGTGACGTCGCCGAACTGGCGGGCGCTGCGGTATTCCTTGCCAGCGACGCGGCAAGTTTCGTCAACGGTCATATCCTGTACGTGGACGGTGGCATCACCGCCTCGCTGTAACCTGGAGAATTTCATGCACGCGATTGTCTGCCATGCCTCGAAAGACCTGCGGGTAGAACCGCAAACCGAACCCCAGGCACTGACGCCCGACCAACTGCGGGTGCGCATTGCCCGGGGCGGGATCTGCGGCTCGGACCTGCATTACTACCAGCACGGCGGCTTCGGCACCGTGCGGTTGCGCGAGCCGATGGTGCTCGGCCACGAAGTATCGGCGGTGATCGAGGCGGTAGGCCGTGAAGACGGGCCGTTCAAGATTGGCCAACGCTTGTCGGTCTCGCCGTCGCGGCCTTGCGGGGGTTGCCATTATTGCCATCAAGGGCTGCCGAACCATTGCCTGAACATGCGTTTCTACGGCAGCGCGATGCCCTTCCCTCACGTGCAGGGTGCGTTTCAACAAAGCCTGGTGATCGAAACGCACCAGGCGCATCTGCTGGCCGATCATGTGAGCCTTGCCGAGGGTGCAATGGCTGAACCGTTGTCTGTGGGTTTGCATGCCATCCAGCGTGCCGGGGTGGTGTTCGGCAAACGGGTATTGGTCACCGGGTGCGGGCCCATCGGCAACCTGTTGATCGGCAGCCTGCGGGCAGCGGGCGCGGGGGAAATTGTTGCGGTGGACCTGGCCGCCGGGCCCTTGGCCTGCGCCGAAAAAATGGGCGCCAGCCGTACTCATAACCTGGCGGAAGACGCCGACGCGTTGAAGCGGTATACCGCCGAAAAAGGCTACTTCGACGTGATGTTCGAAGTCTCCGGCAGCGCCCAGGCCCTGCGCAACGGCCTGGAGTGCATGGCCCCGCGCAGCGTGCTGGTGACGGTCGGTCTGGGTGGCGAGGTCTCGCTGCCGTTGAATATGCTGGTGAGCAGGGAGATCGACTTGCGGGGCACCTTCCGCTTCCATTCGGAGTTTGCCCAGGCGGTGGATTTGCTCAATCGCCAGGTGATTGATGTGCGTCCGGTGATCTCCCACACCGTGCCGTTCAGCGAGGCGGTGCAGGCGTTTGAACTGGCGGCGGACAAGAGCCAGGCGATGAAGGTGTTGCTGGATTTTGGTGTGGGTGATTGAACCGGATCTCGACAGCTCCCACAGGGTTGCGGTGCATTTTGGGGATCCGATAGCGCCTGCGCTACACCCGCTCTTCGAGCCTGAACCGCAGGAAACGATGGCTGGCTGAAAACAGTCGACGGTAGGTCAGCAACACCGCACCTACCGTGCCCAACGCCGACGACGCAGCGATCAAAAACATAATCACAATCTGATAACGTACCGCGTCCACCGGACTTTCCCCGGCCAGCACCTGGCCAGTCATCATCCCCGGCAAGCTCACAATCCCCACCACCGTCATCTGGTTCAGCGTCGGAATCATCCCGGCCCGCACAGCCTGGCGAATCGCATCCTGCGCCGCCTCCCAGCGTGAACCACCGAGGGCCAGAATCATCTCGATGGTATTGCGGCCGGAGGTCAGCTCCTGAGTCATACGCTCAATCCCCAGAGACACCCCGGTAAGCGTATTACCCAGAATCATCCCAAGGATCGGAATCGCATACTGCGGCTCGTACCACGGGTGAATCCGGATAATCGCGAACAGGCCAACAGCCGTCACCAACCAGGAACTGCCCCACACCGACACAATGCTGTCGGCCCGCTGCCCCGCATAGGTCCGCTTCCCACGCCCTGCAGCCGAGAGCCCGGCGATCAGAGTCATCAGGCACATCAGCGGCAGCACCACATACCAGTAGGCAAATTCAAAGACCCAGCCCAGCAGGTAACCGATCGCCAACAACTGCACCACCGTGCGCACAGCCGCCCAGAACAGCTGACGCTCCAGCCCCAGCCGCAACAACAGCGACAGCGCACCGTTGATCAGGATCAGCGAGGCGGCGATGGCCATGTCCAGTGCCGTGAGGTCGTGATAATTCATGGCTGCACGGCCCCCGTCAGCACGCCGGCGTCCATATGCAAATGGGTGGTGCTCATGCGTTGCGCCTGCTCAAGGTCGTGGGACACCCAGATATAGGCGTGAGCGCTATCCGCTTCGGCCCAGGCACTGATCAACGCCTCGACCTCCCCGGACGATGCCGGGTCAAGAGCGGCGGTAGGTTCGTCCAGCAACAACACATCGGGATTGAGTTGCAGGGTACGGATCAGTGACACCACCTGGGACTCACCACCGGATAAATCCCCGGCATTTTTTGCCAGAAAACCCGATTCCTTGCCCGCGTGGGCCAGCAGCGCCTTGACCGCCTGCGGGTCGAAACTCAGGTGATGCAAGGCTTTGAGGCTGTAGGGAAAACGCAAGTTGTCTTCCACCGTGCCTTCGATCAGCGCCGGGCGTTGGGAGAGGTAGCTGATGCGACTGCGATACTGCGGGACTTGCGCGTTGGCGATGGGCTGCCCGTTCCAGAGGATATCCCCTGAGGTCGGCGCGTCGAGCAAGGCGAGTGCCCGAAGGAATACACTTTTGCCGGAGCCCGATGAACCGGTGATGGATAGGCGGTCGGCGCGGTGCAGCTGGAAGTTCGTGGGCTGCAGCAGTTGCAGCTGGCGGCGCTCGTCCATCCGCGTGAGCGCCCGGGTTTCGACTAATACGCTCATGGCGTTGATGATCCTTGCTCCTGATTCAGACGCAATGGTAAGACAGGGCACGTCCCCCGTGGCGAGGGAGCTTGCTCCCGCTGGGCTGCGAAGCGGCCCCAATAAAGCCACTGCGATACACCTGAAAAAACACCGTTAATTTCTTGGGGCTGCTGCGCAGCCCAGCGGGAGCAAGCTCCCTCGCCACAGCAAGCTCCCTCGCCTCAGCGTTCTTCAGCGCTTGGGCTCCAGCGACACCAGGCGCGGCTTGATGGATTTCTCGCGCACCTCAAGCAACGCCAGGGTCACCGGCAACTTGAAACGTCGCCGCCCTGCACTGCCAGGGTTGAGAAACAGCCGCTCGCCGTGCCACTCGATCAATGGTTTGTGAGAGTGGCCAGTGATCACCAGCCGGATGCCCGGATCAAGCTCCTTCGGCACATCGGCAATGTCATGCACCAGCAACGCCCGCCAGCCGTTCAGGTCAAAATCCAGCCGGTCAGCCAAATGCTCTGCCCACGCGGCGTCGAGGTCGTTATTGCCGCGCACCACATGCAATGGCGCAATCGAGGCCAGCAACTCAAGGATCTCCGGGCTACCGATGTCCCCGGCGTGAACAATCTGCTCGCACCCTTCCAGGGCCGCCAGGGCCTCGGCACGGAGCAAGCCGTGGGTATCGGAAATCACACCAACTTTCATGAACGTCTCCTGTGCAAAACCCCGGCGCGATCCACCGGGCGGCTTGCAATCAATCATTGCACTGCCTATATTTCCCGCCTGGCGCCATCTACGCCACCATCCGCGGAAAGGGCTGCGCCCAAGACCTTGACTGAATATCACATTTCTACGACTCCCAACCTTAAAGCGGACAAGGTTTGTACAAGGAGATCGTATGTCGCAATCATTCTCGTCCACTAACGGCCGTATCAACCTTGAGCAGCAGCGCAAGCGCGCCAAGGAACTTTTGCAGCGCCTGAAAAGCGCCGATGCCGCCGCAACCCCGACCTTATCCGATGCCCAATGGTCGATCGCCAAGGAACTCGGTTTTCCCAGCTGGCCCAAGCTCAAGGCCCACGTCGATGCGGTGGATTTTGCCGCCCGCCATCCAGGTTTCGACGCCAGCGATGAAGCCCGCACCACCCACTGGCGCTGCGGCAACGATATCGCCCACAGCCTGGGCGTGGCGGGGTTCAAGGGCCGCTTCCGGATGCTGATTGACCCATTGTGCATGGGCCCGGTGCAGGACCTGCCTGCCGAGCAATACCAGGCCGTTCGCAGCCGCTATATCAGCCAGGTGTTTGCCATGGATGAGGCCGAAGTGGCGCGCCGGCATGCGGACGAATATCACCATCTTGAACAACTGGGCAGCGCCGGCCACAGCGTGTTGTGGTGTGAGGCGGATGCGTACGATCAATTGTTCCTGATTCGCGCGCTGGCTGGGCTTGAGCATCTGCCTGAAAAACTGGAGTTGATCGAAGTCGATCGTATCCCCGGCGTGCAGCGTTTTATCGGCATCGGCCAACTGGCGCCTGAAGTATTGGCGTGGTTGTGGCCGCAGCGCCGACAGGTCGACGAGGACATGCTGCAACTGGCGCGACAGGCCTGGCTGGCGTATTGCGCCAGCTCGCCGATCAAGCTGGCGGAACTGGCCCGGAGTAGCTTCACCTCTCTGCCCTTCCTGGCCCCGGCAATGCGCCGACAGTTGCAGGAATTACCAGGTGTGCAGGACGGTTTGTCACTGACCGAGCGCCTGTCCCTGCACTACGTGGATGAGGCCGGGCCGGTGCCGTTTGGCCGGGTGTTCGCCGAGCTGATAGGCAAGCGTGAACCACTGCCATACCTGGGAGACATGATGTTTCATGCGCTGATGCGGCCGTTGATCGATGGCGAGAATCCCCTGTTGATCGAGTCCGGGGCCCAGTTGCCATGGCCACAGCGGGTGTTGGCGCTGACTGCGCTGGGTCGCCAGGTTCTGAACGGCGCAGCCTACTGGCCGGATCATGCAACGGAAGAACGCTGGGTAGGTGGCGTCTGCCTGCGACCGCGCCACCCGCACTGGACAATTGACGAACATGGCATGCCCGTATGGCGTGATTGATTCTTCGCGACAGCTTTGATCTGTGTCATGTTGAGCCAAACAGGTAACGGTTCAGCGCGATGACCTTACAACAGCTCAACTACTTTCTCGCCGCCATCGAGCACGGTACGTTCTCCAAGGCGGCGGAAAGCCTGCATATTTCCCAACCCTCATTGTCCGAGCAGATCCTGCGGCTGGAGGAGCACCTGGGTACCCACGTGTTCATCCGCACCAATCGCCGACTGATGCTCACCGAAGCCGGACGCCGCCTGCAGCCATTTGCACAAGGCATGGTGACGTCAGCACGCCAGGGCTATGAAGCGGTGCAGGCTGTGCGTGAACTGTCCGGTGGCGTGGCCAGTTTTGGCACCTTCGGCACCGCCCACCACTATTTCCTCACAGACCTGATCGAGCAGTTCCGCACCCAGCACCCGGATATGCGGATCAAGATCGTCGGCTACAACTCCTCGGAAATCGCCGAGCTGGTGAGCCAGGGCGAAATTGAAGCGGGGCTGGTGATGCTGCCGATCAAGCAGCAGAACCTGACCGTCAGCGAGCCGGTCTGGTCGGCCCAGGTCGGCTATATCAGTGCCGACCCGGAGCGACTCAAGGGCCCGAAAACCATCAGCGACCTGGCGGTGGCACCGTTGATTCTCACCGAGGCGCGCTGGCGCACCGCCGACCCGATTCGCCGGTTGTTGGGGCAATTGGCGTCCAAAGGCGGCGAGGTGCTGGACCCGATCATCGAAGTGGAGCACCAGATCACCGGCTTCGAGCTGGCTGCGCGCGGGCTCGGCGATGTGATTGCCACGCGCCCGATCCTGCATCAGCTGGGCTTCAATGATCGCTTGGGCTGGGTGCCGATCAGCCCGGCGATCTTCGAGGTATTCGGCTTTATCCATCGCCACGACACGCCTATTTCGCCGCCCACCCGGGTGCTGATCAACCTGATGCGCAGCCACTTGAGCCGCATCCAGAACCTGTATGCGCACCTGGAGACGCTCTAGCCATAGGGATCACCTATAGGAAACACATGACTTAGCCCATTCATCCACCTCTTGCCGAGCGGGATACTCCAGCCACCGACGCCACAACAGGCGCTTGAATGGGGAGCCAGCATGTCCAATCACTACTGCATCATTGGTGCCGGGGCCGCAGGGCTGGCGGCGCTGAAGACCATGACCGACGCCGGTTTCGAGGTGGACTGCTTCGAAAAGTCCGCGAACATCGGCGGTCACTGGAACAGCGACTACGATGCCTTGCACCTGATCACCCCCAAGAGCAGTTCCTTCTTTGACGGGTTCCCGATGCCCGCTGACTATCCGGTGTACCCGAGCCGCGATCAGGTCAAGGCGTACATGAACGCCTACACCGACACCTTCGGCCTGCGCGAAAAGATCACCTTCAACACCGAAGTGCGCAGCCTGAAGCCCCTGGACGAGAACGGCGAAGCGGGCTGGCAGGTGACCCTGGCAGACGGCACCCACAAACACTACAGCGGCGTGCTGGTGGCCAACGGTCACCTGTGGGATTGCAAGATCCCGCAAGTAAGCAAGGGGTTCACCGGCGTGTCGATTCACTCCGGCGAATACCGCAACGTGCAGCAGGTGCAAGGCAAGGTGCTGGTGGTGGGGTTTGGCAACTCCGGATGCGACCTCGCAGTGGATGCCGCCCAGGCTCGCCTGGACACCACCATTGCGATCCGACGCGGCCAGCTGTTCCAGCCCAAGACCCTGTTCGGACTGCCCCGGGGCGAGCTGCCGCTGCTGGGGCAATTGCCGCCAGAACAGCAGAACATGCTCATGAACATGCTGATCATGGCCAGCGTCGGCACCCACAAGAATTACCCCGGGCTACCGGCACCGGATACCTACGACCTGGATGCGCAACCGCCGGTGGTCAACACCTTGCTGCTGTACTGGATCCAGCACGGCCGAATCAAGGTCGCACCGGGTATCGAGAGCATCCAGGGCAAGACTGTCACGTTCACCGATGGCAGCCAGGTCGATTACGACACCATCGTCTGGGCTACCGGTTTCAACACGCGCCTGCCGTTCCTCGATGAACGCCTGCTGCAATGGCGCGACGGTGTTCCGCTGCGTACCGCCGCGATGACCTTGCCGACCAACCTGGAAGGCCTGTTCTACATCGGCCTGGGCGCCCCACGTGGCCCGCAATGGCCGGTGTATTGCGAGCAGACCCGGCTAGTGATGCGCTTTCTCACCCTGCGCGAGCGTGGCATGCAAGGCCTGGCGGCGAAGTTTGCCCAGTTGCAGCCGGCCGACTCACGCATCGATATCGTCAAGCGCGAATGGCTGAGCAACTACCAGGACACCCAGCGCCAACTGGATGTGCTGGAACTGGCTCTGCAACCCGGCACCCCTCTTCCTCAATACGCCTGATCGGATAGCCCTTATGAACACTGCTCCGCACTCCAGCGTTATCGTTACCGGGACGTCCTCGGGCATGGGCCAGGCCGTCGCACAGCGCTTTCAGGCTGAAGGCTGGCACGTCGTCGCTGTGGACGTAACACCCAGCACACAGCCGGCGAGTCCCTTGTTTTCGCCAGTGGTCGGCGACATCACCCAGGAGGCCACACTGGCCCGTACCCTCGATGCCGCCCTGGACGGCAAGGCACCGCTGCGAGCCGTAGTGAATGCGGCGGGGGTCTTTCCCACGTCATCCCTGGATAGCTTCAGCGAAGCGCTGTACCGCAAGATATTCGACATCAACGTGCTGGGCTCACTGAACATCGCACGTATCGGCACCCGTCACCTGAAAGCCGCCGGCGGAGGCGCTATCGTGTTCTTCGCCTCGGTGGATGCGTTCACCGTGTCGAAAAACCAGTTGCTCTACAGCGCCTCCAAGGCTGCTGTGGTGTCGATGACCCGCTCCCTGGCCATCGAACTGGCCGGCGACAATATTGTGGTCAACGCACTGGCCCCGGGCTGGGTGGACACCGAAGGCACCCGTGCCGGCGGGCGCATCGAGGCCGCCATCGAATCGATCCCCTTGAAACGCGCCGCGCGGGTCGAAGAAATCGCCGACTGGGTCTGGCAACTGAGCGCCAAACCCTCCTACATAACAGGCGAATCATTGTGCATCGCCGGGGGCGTGTATATGCGATGACCCCAGCCTCCGCAGGCCCCGCGCATCAGACGTGGGCCTGCCACTCCCTATTGACTGCTGCCTCACTACAATTATTCCAGAGGGCAATATCATGGGCGAAGTTCACGCTTCCTCGATTCATCAAGGGTTTCCCGCCGACCGTGCATCGGCTGAACCCTCACGCAAACGGCTGACCAAAGCGGTCGTCGGCGTGACACTGGGCAATATGGTCGAATGGTTCGACTTTGCGCTCTACTCCTCTCTCGCCGGCATCATCGGCAAGACGTTCTTCCACAACGACAACCCGACCACCCAGTTGATGGCGATCTACGCCACCTTCGCGGCGGGCTTCCTGATTCGGCCACTGGGCAGCCTGGTATTCGGTCCCATTGGCGACAAGTTTGGCCGGCGCACGGCGCTGTCGCTGAGCATCACGCTGATGGCCGTCGCAACCTTCGCCATTGCCTTGATCCCGAGTTACGCGAGCATCGGCCTGTTTGCGCCCGTCCTGTTGATTCTCATGCGTCTGCTCCAGGGCCTGTCGGCGGGTGGCGAGTACGGCGGCTCCTGCACGTTCATCGCCGAGCATTCGCCGGACGAGCGACGCAGCTTTTTCACCAGTTGGCTGGAATTCGGCAATATCTCCGGGTTCCTGCTGGGCGGTGCAGTGGTCAGCCTGTTTACCCTGGGCCTGGGCGAACAAGCCATGCAGGACTGGGGCTGGCGCGTGCCCTTTGCGATTGGCGGCCTGCTCGGCCTGATCGCCCTCTACTTGCGCCTTGGCCTGGAAGAAACACCAGTGTTCAAGGAAATCCAGGCCAACGAAAAACTGCGAAAGGCGACGGGCGCCGAACCCAGCCTGTTCAGCTTACTGGTCAACGAATGGCCGAAAATCCTGCAATGCATGGGCTTGGTCACCGTGTTCAACGTGACCTACTACATCATCCTCGGGTACATCCCGGGTTATCTGGAAAATGTACTCGGGTACAGCAATACGTTCGCCAGGAACCTGGGGATGGCCGCGACGCTGTTCATGCTGGTGTTGATCCCGGTTTCAGGCTTGCTGGCCGACCGACTGGGCCGGAACCGGATGATCATTACCGGCTGCGTGCTGCTGATCGTCATGGCGTTCCCCTGCTTCATGCTGCTGCATACCCAGAGTGTCGGGTTGCTGCTGGCCGCCCTGCTGATCCTGACCCTCGCCCAGTTGTTTTTTGAAGGAGCGATGCCGGCCACCATGACTTCGCTGTTCAAGGCCCGCGTGCGCTACAGCGCCCTCGCCTTGAGCTACAACGTCGCGGTCTCGCTGTTCGGAGGCACGGCCCCGCTGATCAATACCTGGCTGATATCGATCACCGGCAACCAGATGATTCCCGCCTGGTACCTGATCGGCGGTGCCGTGGTCGGCCTGATTTCGATCCTGTTCGTCAAGGACTCCACCGGTAAACCCCTCCCAACATGAGAACCACCATGACCAGTAAAACCACAGCGCGGCAAACTATTTCCTCGGGCGGTCAGTACGAAAACGTGTTCGGTTATTCCCGCGCCGTTCGCGTGGGCAACCACCTGCACATCTCCGGCACCTGCGCCTCACCCGATTACGAACACAGCAATGCTTACGAACAGGCCCAGGCCATTCTCGTCACCGTCAACAAGGTGTTGGCCGAGGCGGGCATGGGCCCTGAAGACGTAGTGCGCACCGTGGTCTACCTGCGGGATATCAACGATGCCGCCTCCGTCGCCAAGGCACACAGCGAGGTGTTCGACGCCATTCGCCCGGCCAGCAGCCTGATTCAGGTGGATTCGATGCTGCGCCCCTGGCAGAAAGTCGAAATCGAAACGTACGCCATCGTTGCCGATTGACCCAGGCGATGAGTAAAAAACCGCGGCTTGGGCCGCGGTTTTTTTTGGTCCCGGTTATATCCATAGCAATAAACGATATTGGTATATACCAGATTGCTCCCTTATAAATCGCCCCCATCAAAAGACTGCAGGCTGGAGAAGCAAGCGATGGTGTCGGTAAAGGTAATGCTGGAGTACTTTCATCCCTGGCCGAATTCGGCGGGTTTGTACCTGGCGCGGGAACGCGGCTGGTACGCCGAGCTGGGCCTGGATGTGGAGTTGGTGGTGCACGACCCCTACCGTGGCGACACCCTTGAACACCTGCTGACCGGCGCGGCGGACTTCGGCATTTTCCCCAGCAACCGCCTGCTGGTCCGGCGCGGCCAGGGGCAAGCCATGCAAGGCATCGCGGCGATCAATCATGCGGGCCTTGAGTCGATTCAAACCCTGACCGACTCCGGCATCCGCCGCCCACGAGACCTGGTGGGCAAGCGCCTGGCGCTCAACCCCACGCCACGGGGTGTGGCGATGGTGCGTCACCTGGTGAGCAACGACGGTGGCGACCCTGATGGCGTGATCCTGGTGGACAGCGGCGTACGTGAGTTGCGGCCCGAACAGTTGGCCGAAGGCATCGCCGATGCCAGTTTCGGCGGCTACTGGGCCTGGGAAGCGTTGATGCACAGCCCCATCGAAGCAGAACGCCGGGTGGTGTTGCCGGTGGATCAGATTGGCGCACCGGCGTATCACAGCTACCTGTTGGGCGCCCACGAACGAACCCTCGCCGAGCAGCCCGGGTTGGTGCGTGATTTCCTCGCGGCCACTGCCCGTGGCTATTTTGCCGTGGCCGAAGAGCCAGCCATCGCGCTGGCAGCCTATGAGCACACTACGCCGTATTTCCCGGCGGAATTGCTCAGCGCATCCCTGCACAAAATCGCTCCGACCTGGCTGCATGACGGTCGTTGGGGCGAGCAACGCCAGGCGCTGCTGAAACCTTATGCCGAGTGGCTGCACGAGCACGCGGTGCTCGACAATCCGCAGGTGTGGCAAGGGGCAACCAGCAACGCCTATCTGCCCGGGGCGACGGCATGAATCCACAACGCACCGCCCATGGCCTGGGGCTTGATCCGGTAGCTGCCGACTGGCCAGCGCTGCACGAAGCAGATATCCAACAGCTGCTGCACGAGTACCCGCAACTGGGTCAACTGCGCAGTTTGCATTGGCACAGCCCGCGACCGTTCTCCGCTGCCGGGCTGATCAATACCGGCAGCGCCACCCTGTTCGTCAAACGGCATCACCGGCACGTGCGCCAAGCCGCATGGCTGGAAGAAGAACACCGCCTGATCGCCCACCTGCATCGCCACGGCGCACCGGTTGCCGCAGTGGTGTCGAACCGCCACGGAGCAACGGCCACGACGCAAGGTGAATGGACCTACGAGATTCACCATGTCGCCGAGGGCCTTGACCTGTACCGCGATGCGCTGTCGTGGTCGCCCTTCCAAAGCACTCAACATGCGCAGGCGGCGGGTGTGGCGCTGGCTCGATTGCACCTCGCAGCCGAGCACTACAGCGCACCCCGCCGTCAAACAGAAGTGCTGCTGGCCAACGCCCGGGTGATCGAACAACCCGCGCCACTGGCCGCGATCGCCAACACCCCGGCGCTGACCGAGTACCTCGCCGACAAGGATTGGCACGCACGGCTGACCGAGCTGCTGTTGCCCTGGCACGCGCCCCTGCAACCCTTGCTGCACCAACAACCGGCGCTCTGGACCCATAACGACTGGCACGCCTCGAACCTGCTGTGGCATGCAGACGGCAACGTCGCCAGCGTGCTGGACTTCGGCCTCGCCGACCGCACCTTCGCCCTCTACGACCTGGCGACCGCCATCGAACGCAACGCCGTGCCCTGGCTGGACCTGGACAGCGGTGGCCTGGCAGCAGCGGACCTCGACAGCCTCGACGCATTGCTCACCGGCTATCACCGGGGCCGGCCATTGAGCGCCCAGGACCTGCACACCCTGAGCGCCCTGCTGCCGTTGGTGCATGTGGATTTTGCCCTGTCCGAAATCGCGTACTACCAAGGCGTAGTGGGTTCCACCCGCAGTGCCGACGTGGCCTATCACGCCTACCTGCTGGGCCATCTGCAGTGGTTTGCCGGTGCCCAGGGGCAACGATTGCTCAACCACCTGCGGCGAAAATCCGTATGAGTATCCTGGTCGATACCGATTGGCTGCATGCCCACCTCGGGGAGCCCGGGCTGGTGATACTGGACGCCACCGTCGTCCTGCCGTCCCCGCGTTTTGACGGTGATTACCGGGTCGCCAGCGGTCATGCCGGTTGGCTGCACGCACATATCCCCGGCGCACGGCATGCCGACTTGCTGACCGATCTGGCCGACGTTCAAGCGAGCTACAGCTTCGCCCTGCCAACACCACAAGCCCTGATTCAGGCACTGGCGAATCTGGGTGCAGGCGTCGGCAGCAACGTGGTGATCTACGATCGCGCCGACGGTTTCTGGGCCGCACGCCTGTGGTGGATGCTGCGCGGGCTGGGCATTCACGCCGGCGTGCTGGACGGTGGTTTCAACGCCTGGCAACGGGCGGGGTTACCGCAGCACAGCGGGCAGCCTGCAAACACACCCGTCGTCGAACCCTGGCCGATCAGCACCTACGCACCACTGTGGATCGACCGCGCAGGCGTTGAGGCGGTGGCCGCAGGACAAGCACCCGGCGTACTCGTCTGCGCGTTGGGCAGCGCCTTGTTCGACGGCACCGCAGCCACCCGCTACGCCCGGCGCGGGCACATTCCCGGCAGCCACAACCTGCCGGCACGCACGCTGTTTGATGCACAGGGTCGCTACCTGCCCAAGGACGCCCTGGCCGTGGCTATCGGACCCACGCTGCTGCACAGCGACGGTCCATTGATTCTGTACTGCGGCGGCGGAATTTCCGCGGCGGCCAACGCCCTGGCCCTGACCCTGCTGGGTCGCCAGGACCTCGCACTCTACGACGGCTCGCTGCAGGAATGGGCCGCCGACGCACGCTTACCAATGACTACCGGAGCAGCTCCGGCCTGACGCCTTTTGCGGCGACCCCGGCTTTTTAATTTCGTACTGGCAACCCGTCCGTTGCGCAGCGCTGGGCCTCTTTGCGCCCAATAAAGCGCGAGGCGCCAGCGGGCAGGCCCTTGGAGCGCTCCTTTTATGGCAACACCGTACCGTCACACCCTGCTCGCCCTGAGCATCACCCTCGCCGCCACGGCCGCCCACGCCCAGGACGCGACCCTGGACACCGTCACCGTAGTCGGTGAACAGGCCACCGACTACCAGGCGAAAAAGGCCGCTGTCGCCGGCTTCGATAACGCCACGCTGCTGGACACCCCGGCCTCGGTGGCGGTGATCACCGAGGCTCGCCTGAAAGACCAGCAAGCCCGCCTGCTCAGTGAAGTATTGAAGAATGACGCCTCGGTCGGCGACAGCTATGCGCCGGTGGGTTACTACGAGAATTTCGTGGTGCGCGGTTTCTCGTTGAACCCGGCCAGCAGCTACAAGATCAACGGTCGCACCATCACTGGCGAACAGAACGTCGCACTGGAAAACAAGCAGCAAGTGGAAGTGCTCAAGGGCCTGTCCGGGCTGCAAAGCGGCGTGTCCGAACCCGGCGGCTTGATCAACTACGTAAGCAAGCGCCCGGAGAACGTGCGCTCGGTGACTGTCTCCACCAACGAACACGGCGAGCGCTACCTGGCCACCGACGTCGGCGGCTGGCTCGGTGCCGAGCAGCAGGTGGGGGTGCGGGTCAACCTGGCCCACGAAGACATCCGTTCCTACGTCGACCACGCCGACGGCCAGCGGGATTTTGCCTCCCTGGCCCTAGACTGGAACATCAGCCCCAACGCCCTGCTGCAACTGAACGCCGAATACCAGAACCGCGAGCAACGCTCGGTGCCCGGATACCAATTGCTCGGCGGCACCACCGTGCCCCACAACGTGTCGCCACGGGATCTGCTGGGCTACCAGAGCTGGTCGAACCCGGTGGGCATCAAGTCGCTGAACCTCGACGGCCTGTTCGAATACCGCTTCAACGAGGCCTGGAAAGCCAGCTTCAGCGCCTCCCGCAGCCGCGTGGTGATCGACGACTACAGCACCTTCGCCTGGGGTTGCTACGGCGCCGCCAGTTGCGCCAACACCGCAGTGCCCAACCACTTCAGCGCCGAGGGTGACTACGACATCTCGGACTATCGCAGCCCCGACGACACCCGCAGCAACGAAGAAGCCCAGGCCGCCCTCAACGGCCAGTTCGACACCGGTTTTCTCAAGCATGACCTGACCTTCGGCACCACTGCCTTGCGCCGCCTGGTGGACCGGCGTGAATCAGTCAACGAATACATCGGCGAGGGCAATATCTACGAAAAGCCGCCGGTACTTGACCCCTACGAGGGGCCGCTGGGCCATACCTACCGGCGCCTGGACAGCCGCCAATACGGGCTGTTCGCCAGCGACCGCATCAGCTTCAACGAGCAGTGGCAAACTGTTCTCGGCGGGCGCCAGGTGCGCCTCGACGAAGAAACCTACGACCAGGCCGGCGACACCACCCGCCATACCCAGCGCAGCGTATTCCTGCCCCAGGTGGCGCTGATCTACAAGCCGCGCCCGGACACAACCCTGTACGCCAGCTACAGCAAGGGCCTGTCCCTGGGCGGCACCGCGGCATGGTTCAGCAGCAACGCCGATGAGGTCTTGCCGCCGACCACCTCGCGCCAGCTGGAAGTGGGGATCAAGCGTGACTTCCAGCGCCTGAGCCTGACCGCCGCGCTGTTCCAGATCACCCAGGACCTGCAATACAACCGGCCCAACGATGACGGCAGCATCACCTTCGTACAGCAGGGCCAGCAGAAGAACGTCGGCCTGGAGCTTTCGGCCAATGGTCGGGTGACCGACAACCTGCAAGTGTCCGCCAGCGTGGCGGCGATTCGCGCCCGGGTGAGCGGCAGCGGCACCGACGACTACGACGGCCACCAGGCGATCAACGTACCCAAGCTGCGCGCCAGCCTGCACGGCGACTACAGCATTCCCGGGATCAAGGGCCTGGCCCTGCTCGGCGGCGTGCAATACAGCGGCAGCAAGTACGCGAACCGCGAGGCCAGCGTGAAGGTCGACGACTATGCGGTGTTCGATGTCGGCGGACGCTACAGCACCAAAGTCGGTGATTACGATACTGTGCTGCGCCTGACCGTCGACAACCTGTTCGACAAACGCTACTGGCGCGATGTGGGTGAATCGGCGGGCGATGGCTACCTGTTCCTCGGCGCGCCACGCACCGCGCGGTTATCCGCCACCGTCAATTTTTGAGGCTGACTGTTCATGCGTAATCTGATTTTTGCCAGTGTGTGCCTGCTCTCCACCGCCCTCGTCGGCTGCCAGCAGCAACCGCCCGCCAACGACCAGCTGGATGCGGTGCTGTGGACCCAGACCTCCATCGAGCACGAGCTGATCTACCGCCAGGTGTTCGCCAACGCCACTCGCCAACTGGACGTGGCCCTCAAGACCCCGGACTGGGACGCCCTGCCCTTGCCACCGCGCAATCTGGCCGGGCTGCCGCCAGCGGTGATCGTCGACATCGACGAGACCGTGCTCGACAACATCCCGCTGAATGCCCGGGACGTCGTCAACAACCAGGTCTACTCCTACGACCGCTGGAACACCTGGGTCGACCAGGCCAAGGCCCAGGCGCTGCCGGGCGCCGTGGCGTTCCTGCAGGCCGCCAAACACAAAGGCATCACGGTGTACTACATCACCAACCGCGAGCAAAGCCAGGTCCAGGCCACCGTCAACAACCTGCGCCTGCGGGGCTTTCCGGTGGACAGCGAGCAGCAGGTACTGGCTGCCGGCACGCCGATTGGCGGCTGCGAACACGCCGGCTACGGCAAGAACTGCCGACGCCAATGGGTCGCCCAACATGCCCGCGTGCTGATCCTGGCGGGTGATTCCCTGGGGGATTTCGTGCAGGCCGAACACAACACCCTGGACGCCCAGCGCAAGGCCGCCGAACCCTACCTGGGCTGGCTCGGCCAGCGCTGGTTCGTGCTGCCCAACCCGACTTACGGCAACTGGTACAGCGCGCCGTATGGCGACCAGGAAAAACTGCCCTTTGAACGCAAGCGCCAGCTCAAGCAACAGGCGCTGCACCTGCAAAACTGACCCTGAGGGGACCGTATGACGCCGCTGGAAATAGTCGCTGTGATCTTCAATATCGCCGGGGTGTGGCTCACCGCCCGACGGGTGCGCTGGTGCTGGCCGGTCAGCGTGGTCGCGGTGTTGCTGTACGGCTGGATCTTCTTCGACGTGAAGCTGTATTCCGACATGCTCCTGCAACTGGTCTTCGCTGTGTTGCAGGGCTACGGCTGGTGGCGCTGGAGCACCGGGCGCATCGACGCGGGCAAGGTGCGGGTGGAACGGCTGCCGGTCCAGGAGGCATGGCGACACCTGCTCGCCGGGGTGATCGGCGCGCTGCTGCTGGGCGCCGCCATGCACCACTTCACCGATGCCGCACTGCCGTGGCTGGACTCGCTGCTCACCGCTTTCAGCCTGGTGGCCAGCCTGTGGGCGGCGCGCAAGTACGTGGTGAGCTGGTGGCTGTGGATCGTGCTGGATACGGTCTACGTGGGGCTGTTTGTGTACAAGGACCTGCAGCTGACCGCCGCGTTGTATGCCGGGTTTGTGGTGCTGGCGGCGTATGGGTTGGTGTCGTGGCAGCGTGACCTGCGCCAACAGGAACGGTAGAGTCACGCCCACGCCCGGCCTGCACACGGAACCCCAGGATGCCTTTCGACCCGATTTCACCGCACTACCAGCGCATTCGCGAACAGATCGCCCACGATATCGCGGCGGGTGTGCCGCAGGCGGATGAGAAATTCCCGTCCGAACGGGAGATGATCGAGCGCTTCGGCTGCACCCGGGTCACCTTGCGCCAGGCCTTGCAGCAACTGGAAGCCGAGGGCCTGGTGTACCGGGAAAACCGTCGCGGCTGGTTTGTCAGCCCCCGGCGCATCCGCTATGACCCGACGCGCATCAGCGGCTTCATGGATTATGTGAGTGCCCAGGGCCGCACGCCGCGCACCGAATGCCTGCACGCGCAGTTGCGCCCGGCAGGCGATTGGCTGGCCAGGAGGATGGGCCTCGCGTCGGCGGATGAGCCGATGTTTTTCCTGCAACGGCGGCGCTGGATCGACCGGCGGCCGGTGTTGCTGGAGTTCAACGCGCTGCTGGCCAGCTGGTGCCCTGGGCTGCTGGAGGCCGACCTGAATACCTCGCTGACCCAACTGCTGCGGGAGCGGTTTTCCCGGGTGCTGTCGCGGTGTGAGCTGGAGATGCACATTGGCACGGTGAATGAAGAGCAGGCGGAGTTGCTGCAATTGTCCACCGGTTCCACCAGCGTGTATCTGGAACGCTTGAACTTCGGCGAGGATGACCAGCCGGTGGAGTTCGACCAGGAATTCTGGCGTCCGGATGCATTGTCCGTCGTGATGGAGACGCGCTACCCCGGGACGTGAATTTCACACCTGTGAAAGCTTGTGACTTGTTGCCAACGAACCCGTTTTCACTCGCTTGCAGCCCCTACTATCGAGTCCTCGTGCGCCCCTCACATGGACTGAACCGATGATCACCCGCCCCGAAAAATCCGCGTCGCCCCGCGTCGATCAACCCAACGCTCCCGAGCGGGTTTTCGACGCCGTCCTGAACAAAGCCAAAATCCTTGCCAGCACCGGGCCGGGCGACAAAACCCTCAAGCCCGAGGACTACAAGGAAGTCACCGCCCTCCCGGCCAAACTCGACATCGACAAGCTCAAGGTCATTTCCGAAGACAAGGACGCCGGGGTGATCTACTTCGAACAGGACGGCGCCAAATACAAGATCAGCGCCGAGGGTGCGGCCAACGCCCAGGACGGCTTCGACGTATTGAAGAACCTGCGCTTCGGCCATGCCGTAGCCCCGGTCAACCAGGGCGGGCCCGACGAAGGTACCCCGCTGTACACCTTCCTCCAGACCCTGGCCGAAACCCAGGGCACCCCGGCCGGCAAGGCCATCGTCGAAAGCCTGAAGAACCCCGACCAGCAACTGCTGCGCGAAGACGGCGACGGCGTGCGCCTGGCCAACATCAAATCCGTGGGCAAGGCTGAAGACGGCATCCTCAAGGTCAGCCTTGAAAACGGCAAGACTCTGGTCATTTCTGAGTTGCTCACGCCCCAGGCGTTCAGCACCTACACCCAGGCCGGGGTGACCAAGGAAGCTCTCAATGACGGCAAATCCAAAGGTTATGAAGAAGTCACCAGCCTGCCGGGCGACCTCGATTTCAGCCAGTTGAAAGTGGTGTCCGAAGACAATGTTGCCGGGGTGATCCTGTTCGAACACCAGGGCCACAAGTACGCGATCAGCAAGTCCGAAGCCGACCTGCCGCAGCCCGGCGCCGACCTCAGCAACCCCAACCCCAATGCGGGCGGCACCTTCTACAACTTCCTCCACGCCGTGCACGCCAGCGAAGGCTCGCAGGCCTTCGACTACATCAAGAACGCCCAGTCCCTGCCCGGCCAGGAACTGCTGCGCAAGGACGAGGCCAGCCTGAAGCTGGGCGACATCAGCAAGGTCGACGCGCCCATGGACGGCATCCTGGTGGTCAACCAGGCCGACGGCAAACTGCTGGTGGTGTCCAAGGACATCACCCCCGAAGCCTTCGCCGCCTACACCAGCAAGGGCCAAACCCTGGCCGGCATCGAAAAGGCCAAGGGCGACGGCTACACCCTCGCCGCCCCGGACGCTTACCTGGCCTCCACCGAAGACATCATGAGCGTCGGCGGCGCCGGTGATTATGGCCCGGGCCTGATCGCCTTCACCCAGCACAAGCCGGGGGGCAGCGAAGAGAAAATCGTGGTGTCGGAAGACAGCAACCCACAGCTGTTCGAGCAAATTTCCAGCTACCGCAGCGACATCGCCGCGCAGACCACCGACGTCGACAAGCTGCGCACCGATAACGGCCTGCCGCCCCTCAAGGACGTGTCCGTCGACAACCTCACCACCACCGAAAAAGATGAAGGCGGCAACCCGCTGTCGGTGCAGGACCTGTCGATGAAAACCCTGGTGGACAGCTACCGCGCCGGGGTCAAGGACGGCAGCATCGGCAAGGACGACCCGCGCGCCAAGTTCCTGCGGGCGGTGGAAGCCAGGAGCATGGCCGACAATGGCATGTCGATCATTCCCGAGCACGGCTTCGGCAACCAGGGCATCGCCACCACGCCCATCGACGTGACCTCGCGGGATGTACGCGACAACATCTTCGACACCAAGGCCATCGACCAGACCATCAACGACCTGCTCGGCGACTCGACCATCCAGCACGACATCAAGGCCAACCACGACGCAGCCCTGGGCAAGGTCGACGGCGGCCAGGCGAAGGTCGATGAGACCCGGCAGCGCCTGATCGACAGCACCTCCTCGGAGAACTTCACCCAGTACATCAAGTCCCTGCAGGACAGCGGCAAGACCGAACTGGCCACCCAGGAAATCCAGACCGCCTACACCGCCCTGGCTGATATCGACCCGGCCAAGGCCGACAACTTCCTGCAAAACCTGCAGATCGACGGCTACACCGATGCCGTTGAAAAGCTGATGGACGATCCCACCAAGATCTCAGACGACAACACCGCCCTGGCCACCACCGACAACACCATGGCAATCCTGTCGATGCTCAAGGGCAGTGCCGACGGCCTGCCGCGCCAGGCGCTGGGTGTGTATTCGAAGTTCGTCGACCAACTGCTCAAGGACAAAAACGCCGCCGCCGATTTCGGCAAGGCGATGATTTCCCTCGGCGACACCTGGCAGAAAAACGGCGTGATCAGCTTCAGCGACATCGACAAGGCCGTGAGCAAGGAGATCATGCCGGGCCTCAGCGAAGAGAACCGCAGTTCGTTCGTGAAGAACCTCAACTTCCTCAAGGACAACGGCGTACTCGGCTCAGTGGGCGGCGCGATCGGCATGGGCCGTATCGTCTACCAACTCGCCGGGCAAGGCGGCAAGCTGGCGGATACGCCGATGAAGCGCCTGGGCATCGCCAACGACTTCCTCGGCTTCCTTGGCACCGGCTCGCACTTCGCCACGCTGGGCTTGAAGGTCTACGACAAGTTGCGCGGCACCAATGCCTACAAGCTGATGGGCTTCGACCGTTCCCTGCCCGACCTGTGGGCCAAGCCCGGCGAGGGGTACCACGCGCTGCCCAAGGACGCCGAGGCGGTGCAGAAAAAGTACTTCGAGATCGTCGACCAGGCCATGGACGACGGCAAGGACGTGGGCAAGGCCCTCAACAGCGGCGGCTGGAGCGACGAAGGCGCGGCGAAGATCCAGGAAGGCATTGAAAAAGGCATTGCCAGCCGCGGCGGCGTGGCCGGGGCCGGGTTTGGCGCGAAGTTCGCCAGCAGCGCGATCAAGGTGATCGGCATGGCCACCGACGTGGCAGGCGGCGTGATCAGTGTGGTGCAGGCGGCGTTTACCTTGCGTGATGGTGTGCGCGAGAAAGACCCGGTGAAAATCGCCTCGGGTTCACTGTCGATGGCCGGTGGTGTCAGCAGCCTGGTGGGCGCGGCCGGCGGCGTGCTGGGCACGCTGGGGGTGACCGGGCGGATCATTCCGTTCCTGGGACCGGTGGGTTTCTTGATCTCCGGCGCGTTGTCGTTTGTCGGGGCGATCTTGAGCACGGTGCAGTCCCACAAGCTGCACAAGATCTCGATGCAGAACTGGGACCAGATCCAGGATTTCAAGCAGGACGGGCTGCTCAAGCCCAATGGGGATGAAGCGTACGTGTGGTTGCAGACCTACCTGTCCGACTGGGGCCAGCGGGATGCGCCGCAGGACCAGAGCATTTTTGATTTCCGCAAGGAAGAGTGGGATGCGCGGTCGAGTATCCGCGGGGGCGACCATCGGCGGGACCACCCGGACTTTATCGGGGACGGGAATAACCGTAACTCAGAGGACTACAAGTACTCGCTGAAACCGTCGGAATGGACCAATGAGAACCACGACATTATCTGGCGGGTGGGGGATGGGTATGGGGGTGAGTACCATGATGTGGACAAGCCATAACTGAACTTCCTGACACCCGGCAGAACCCATGTGGGAGCGGGCTTGCTCGCGAAGGCGGTGGGTCAGTCAACATTTTCAGTGACTGACACACCGCCTTCGCGAGCAAGCCCGCTCCCACATTTTGATCGGTGTTCGGCTCAAGATCGTCAGATCAACCGCGCCGCCACCAACCAGTCCGCCACCGCCTGGAACGAAGCATCCGGCACCGGATCCCCCGGCACCGTCTTGCGCGCAATCGCTTCCGCCAAGCCCTTGTCCGGCGCCTGCGGTATCCCTAAGTCAAACGCCTCCTGCAACATCCCCAACGCTTCCTCCGGCGAAGCGCGGCACACCACCACCGGCACCGGCGTTTCACCACGCACATAACGCACGCCTATCACCCAGCCATCGGTGGTGCCGATCATCATCGACGCCCGGCCCAACCCCAGCTTGGTGGCCAGCGCCTGCATCTCCTGGCGCTGGCGTCGCCGTTCGCTCTTGATCAACGGGTCGCCGTCAATGTCCTTCCGCTCGCGCTTGGTCTCGCTGCGGGTCATTTTCATGTCGCGGCCGAACAGCCAGCGTTGCATCAACACATCCACCCCACCCACCAGGATGAAGGCCGCGAGTACGGTAAACACCAGCGGCTTGAGCACCAGGAAAAACGTCGACTCGATACACCCCGCGCCACACCGCGACGACTCCATCAACGCCTGCAACGCATGCCGCCCCACCACGTAGAACGCCACGGCCAGCACATGCACCTTGATCAGGCCCTTGATGAACTCCACAAAGTTGCGCAGGGCAAACAGCTTCTTGAAGCCTTCCGCCGGGTTGATACGCTTGAACTCCGGCTTGATCGGCTCCACGGAAAACACAAAGCCACGCATGGTGATGATATTGGTCAGGATCACCACCCCGGTGGTCACCGCCATCACCGGCAGGGTAATGCCGATCACCAGTTGCTCGGCATGGTCCAGCACCCGTGGCCACACCGTGGCGAAGGGTTCGATGTAGATCTGCGCAGTCAGGTCGATCAGCGCCGTGACCTGGGCCTGGGCCCGGGGCGCGAGGATGGAAATGCACAGGGTGCAGAACAGGATGACCATGCCCGAGACCAGGTCCTGGCTCTTGGCGACCTGGCCTTTCTTTCGCGCGTCCTTGAGTTTTTTATCCGTGGCCGGCTGGGACTTCTCTTCGCTGGTATCGCCCATGCGCTACTCCATGCCCGCGAGGGTTTTCAGCAGCTCCACCGTGCCGCGAAATTCCGCCAACTGGTCCAGCATCAACGGAATCAGGAAGCCGATATAGATCACCATCAGGATCGAGAAAAACAGGTTTTTCACCGGTAACGACAGGTCGAAAATATGCAGGTTCGGCGCCATCCGCGACAGGTACGCCAGCATCAAATCAGTGACCAGCAGCGAGATGATCAGCGGCGACACCATCAGCACTCCGACCCGCATGATCTGGTCGAGAATCGACAGCACCGCCAGCAACGCCGAGCTGGCAAACACCGGGGTAAACGCGGTCACCGGCCACAGCTGGTAGCTGTGGTAATAACCGTCGACCATCAGGATAAAACCGCCGGACATGAAGAACAGCGTGATCAACATCACCGTCAGCAAGGTGGACATCACACTCGACTCCCCGGTGGACAACGGGTCCACCAGTTGCGCCATGGTCGAACCGCGCTGCAGGTCGATCAACTCCCCCGCCACTTCCGCCGCCCAGAACGGAATGCCGAACAACAGGCCGATCAGGATGCCGATCAGGAATTCCTTGATCAGCAACCCGGCGATAAACAGGCTGCCGTGGTTGGGCATCGAGGTCATGGCGTCGAACACCGGCATGAACATCGGGATCGAAATCGCCACGGCCACGCAGCCGCGAATCATTCCGGTGAGCCCGAGGCGGTTGAACGCCGGGGTGATCACCACCACGCCCATGGCCCGGCAGGCCGCCAGCGAGGCCGAGCTGATCACCGGGTAGGCGACTTCGAGAAACTGTGCGGTAAGGCTGGCATCCATGGGCGGTCAGCGCGTCCACAAGGGAAAATTGTCCAGCACCTGGCTGCCGAGTTCCGCCACTTGCCCGGCCAGCACCGGGCCGAGAAACACGATAGTCAACAACACCGCCACCAGCTTCACCACCTGGGGCAGGGTCTGGTCCTGGATCTGGGTCAGCGCCTGGAACAGGCCCACGCTCAAACCCACGATGATCGCCACCCCCAGCGCAGGCGCGGAGAGCATCAGCACGGTCATCAGTGCCTGTTTCATCAATGACAGGAAAACGTCCTGGCCCATGGGTCGTGCCTCAGCCGTAACTCAGAATCAAACCGTGCATCAGGCGCGACCAGCCGCTCAATGACACGAACAGGAAGATTTTCAGCGGGATCGAGATCAGGTTCGGCGAGACCATCGACATGCCCATCGCCATCAACACGTTGGACACCAGCAAGTCCACCACCAGGAACGGGATATACAACAGGAACCCGATCTCGAAGGCCCGGGTCAGCTCCGAACTGACAAACGCCGGGATCAGCACCACGAGGTCGTCATCCCGCAGGTCGGCTCGGGCTTCCGGCGACCAGATGGTCTCGGTGGCCTGCACAAAAAAGCCGCGCTCGGACTCGTTGGCAAACCGTGCCAGGTGCGCCTGTAGCGGCGGGCGCAGGGCGTCGCCGAGGTCCTTGAGTTGCTCGACGTGCTCGATATTCAGGTCGCGGCCCTCTACCTGGCGGTACATGTCGCCAATCAACGGCGTGGTGACGTACACCGAGAGAATCAGCGCGATGCCGTACAGCACCAGGTTCGGCGGCGTCTGCTGCACGCCCAGGGCGTTGCGGATCAGGAACAGCACCACCGAGATTTTCATGAAGCCGGTGAGGGTCACCACCGCCAACGGGATCAACCCGATGGTGGCAACCACCAGGATGATCTCGATCAGGTTCGGCTGATAACCGGTCATGGGGTGGCGAAACTCAGCAGGCGCACGCCCAGGCCGTCACCGATTTTCACCAGTTGGCCCTGGCCGACGCGACGGCCGTTGACCATCAGGTCGACGCCATCCACGGTCGGCGTATTCAGTTGCAGCAGGCTGCCCGCCCCCAGTTCCCGCAGTTGCGCCAGGGTCAGTTCCAGGCTGCCGACCTGGCACACCAGCTTGAGGGGCAAATCGTCCAGGGCCGCGGCGGCATCGACGTCAGTCATTGTGTTCTCCATGTCCAAAAGGGGCGTGTTCAGAGGTTCCTGCACCTGCAGCGACGAGCCGTCGCGCTGGCAGCGGGCTTGCAGGCGGCCCTCAAGGTCCAGCAGCCAGCCGCTGCCGGGTTCGAGCATCAGCACATCGCCGGGCTGCAGGCTGCGCAGCTCGCCGAGGCTCAACCATTGCCGCCCGGCCACTACCGACAGCGTGTGGCGCAGCGCCGGCAACGGGTCGGCGTCGATCTGGCCGTGCTGCTCCAGCAACTGGCCCACCAGCACTGCAGCGCTTTCACTCAAGTCCAGTTGGGCGGCCATTGGCGGGTGGTTGCCGAAGGTCAATGTCAGCGCCAGATGCACTGCATAAGGCCGCAGGTCGTCACTGGTTTCGAGCAGTTGCACGGGGTGGCCGAGCAACGGTTCGAGGCGCTCGATCAGGTCCAGCACGGCCAGTTCCAGCAGCAGCGAACGCGGTAATGCCGGCAGCACTTGCGCGTCGAACTGCAACGCCAGCGGCACCAGTACGTGTTCCAGGGCGGCAGCCGAGAGTCGCAAGCGCACCGGTGACTGGCCGAGCAACAGCAACACATCCCGGGGTGTTTTCAGCGGCTGGGGATCGGCGGCCCAGGCGACGCTCAGATCCTGCCCGGCGCAGCGGCCCTGCCACGCATGCCGCCGGCGGTGCAATTGGTTATGCAGCGTGAGCAGCGCCGGGTCGTAGTGCTCAAGCCAGGGCGCCAACGGGTCGGCAAGGGCCACGATCATGTGCCGAGTCCTTGTTCTTCACGCAGCTCGCCGGCCACCCGTTCGCTGCTTTCACGCCCGTCCAGCAGGCTTTGCCAGGCATCGGACTGGCGCTGGCGGCTCAGGCGCTCCTGACGGAACAGGTCGCGCTCACGCTCCTGGGTTTGCAGGGTACTGGACACGTGGCTGACGTCGCCTTCAAGCACCTGCTCATCGTCGGCCAAGCCCCGCAGGCGATCCTGGGCGGCCTGCCAACTGGCCACCGACAGGCCTTCGGTGAGGGAGGCGTAAATCTCGCCGGCTTCATGGGCAACGGCCTCACGGTGCAGGCGCAGTTGTTCCTTGGCGTCGGTCAAGGCGCCGTGGGTTTGCGCGCAGCGTTGCTGTTGCGCCGCCAACTGGCTCGCCGCCCGCTGTTCGCGCAGCACCCGCAGGGTTTGCAGGGTGCGCAGTTGCTCAGTCTTCATCGGTTCTTTTCTCCATCGTCATACCAACAGCGCACTCACTGAGTGCATGAAGATCGAATGTGGGAGCTGTAGAGCCCCGGCAACGCTGCAACATCGATGTCAGCAGTGCTGCCGCCATCGCAGCCTCGCTAAAGCTCGACAGCTCCCACACTGGACCTTGCTGCGCGTTCGGGCTCATGCCAGCACCTGCCGCCTGCGGTTCAGGGAGTGCATGAAGATCAAATGTGGGAGCTGTCGAGCCCCGGCGAGGCTGCGAAAGCGGTGGGTCGGGCAACATCGATGTCGGCTGTGCTGACGCTATCGCAGCCTCGCTAAAGCTCGACAGCTCCCACACTGGATCTTGCTGTGCTTTCAGGCTCATGCAAGCACCTGCCGCATGCGGATCAAGGAGTGCATGCAGATCAAATGTGGGAGCTGTCGAGCCCCGGCGAGGCTGCGAAAGCGGTGGATCAGGCAACATTGATGTCAGCAGTGCTGCCGCCATCGCAGCCTCGCTAAAGCTCGACAGCTCCCACACTGGACCTTGCTGCGCGTTCGGGCTCATGCCAGCACCTACCGCCTGCGGTTCAGGGAGTGCATGAAGATCAAATGTGGGAGCTGTCGAGCCCCGGCGAGGCTGCGAAAGCGGTGGGTCGGGCAACATCGATGTCGGCTGTGCTGACGCTATCGCAGCCTCGCTAAAGCTCGACAGCTCCCACACTGGAGCTTGCTGCGCTTTCGGGCTCATGCCAGCACCTGGCGCATGCGGATCAAGGTGTGCATGAAGATCAAATGTGGGAGCTGTCGAGCCCCGGCGAGGCTGCGAAAGCGGTGGGTCAGGCAACATTGATGTTGGCTGTGCTGACGCCATCGCAGCCTCGCTGAAGCTCGACAGCGCCCACACTGGAGCTTGCTGCGCTTTCGGGCTCATGCCAGCACCTGGCGCATGCGGATCAAGGTGTGTTCGGGGCTGCTGGGTTCGTCGGCGTTCTGGCGCAGGAAGGCTTCGATTGCCCCATGGCGGGTGATCGCTTCGTCGGCCAGCGGGTCGCTGCCGGCGGAGTACTCGCCGACGCGGATCAGCATTTCGATCTCGCCGTAGCGCGCCATCAATTCACGGATGCGCATCGCCAGGCGCTTGTGTTCATCACCGGCGACCTGCTCCATCAAGCGGCTGCGGCTGCGCAGCACGTCCACCGCCGGGAAATAGTTGCGCTGCGCCAGTTCGGCGCTGAGGGCGATATGCCCGTCGAGGATCGAACGCGCTTCCTCCGCCACCGGATCGCTGGCGGCGTCGCCTTCGGTGAGCACGGTGTACAGCGCGGTGATGCTGCCGGCAGGGCCCGGGCCGGCGCGCTCGAGCAACTTGGGCAAGGTGGCAAAAAACGACGGCGGATAACCGCGGCGGGTCGGCGGTTCACCCACGGCCAGGCCGATTTCGCGCTGGGCGCGGGCGAACCGCGTGAGGCTGTCCATCAACAGCAGTACATTGCGGCCCTGGTCGCGGTGGTACTCGGCCAGGGTGGTGGCGACAAATGCCGCGCGCACCCGCTCGGCGGCCGGGCGGTCGGAGGTGGCGACGACAGCAACGGTGCGTGCGCGGGCCGTGGCGTCCAGTTGCACGTCCAGCAGTTCGCGCACTTCCCTGCCCCGCTCGCCGATCAAACCGATGACAATCACATCGGCCTCGCTGTTGCGGATGATGCTCGCCAACAACGAGGATTTGCCCACACCGGGCTCGCCGAAGATGCCCATGCGCTGGCCCTGGGCGAGGGTCAGCAAGCCGTCGATGGAGCGGATGCCCAACGCCATGGAGCGCACGATCAATTGCCGGGAGAACGGGGCCGGTGGCTCGGCATGCAAGGGGTAGGTCTGCAGGTTCAGGGTTGGCGGTACACCGTCTCCGTCGAGAAACTCGCCCATGGGGCTGATCACTCGCCCCAATTGCGCATCGCCCACGGCCACACCCAGGCTTTCGCCGGTGGCAGTGATTTGCGTGCGGGTCGACAGGCCTTCCATGGAACCGATGGGCGACAGGATCGCTTCGTCGCCATCAAAACCGATCACTTCGGCGCTGAGGCTGCGACCACTGACCGGGTCGCGCAGGTGGCACAGCTCACCGATGCTCGCGCCCGCCACGCTGGCCCGCAGCAACACCCCGCGAATGCTCAGCACCGTGCCCTGCATCGGACGCAAGCGGGCCTGGGACAGCCGCTCGGTCAGGCGCGGCAGCAGTTGATCGAGGTTCATGCCACGCCCTCTTCGGCAAAGGGCAACAGGCTGCGGCGCAGGCTTTGCAGTTGCGCCTCCAGCCCCAGCTCAACCGAACCCGCCGGGCTGCTCAGGCGGGCCTGGCCGGCGCCCAGTTGCGCATCGGCCTCCACGGCGATGCCGTCCTTGAGCAACTGTGGGCGCAGGGCATTCACTTCGGCGGGCGGCACCCACAACGTCAAGGCCTGGCCCTGGCGAAACGCGCTCAGGGCCTGGCGTGTACAACGCACCACGCGGTCGGTGTCGTCCAGTTCGCCGAGTACTTCACGCACGATGCCCAGGGCCAGGTCCGCCAGCGACGCCTCAAGCCCGGCCAGGTAATGCTGGACTTGGGCCTGGGTTTCCAGCAGCAACTGTGCAACCTGTTCGGCACCTTCGCGGCGCGCACTTTCAAAACCCTCGGCGCGGGCGGTGTGCAGCCATTGGTCGCTGTCGGCCTTGATCTGCTCGGCGTGCGCCCTGGCGGCTTGCACAAAGGCAAAGCCATCGGTCCATAACGCCGCTTCATCGGCGCGCAAAATCCGCGCGGCCGGACGGCTGGGTAATTCACTCATGGGCAAGCTCCTCGGCGAGTAACCGGGCGGCGACGGTCTGGACGATCTCCAGGTCGCGGGGCAAGCGTCCGCTGTAGCCCTTGGGTGCGACAAACCGCAGGGGCAGCCAGCCTTGCAACTCGGCAGGCTGGGCTTGCAGCCAGGCGGCGACACAGGTGAGGCCATCGCGGTCGATGGCGTCGATCAACTCGGCGGGCTCGCGCAGCAGGTCGGCCGCGCCGCCCAACTGCCGGTGCGCGAGGGCCAGGGCAAAGGCTTCCTGGCCAAGGCCCTCGCGCAATTCATTGACCACTTCGCGGCGGATCTCCCGGCTCAGGGTCGAGCCATGCCAGATCGCACCACACAGCCTGGGCAGACGCGCAAATTGCGCCGGGCTCAGCAGCAGCACCGGCAAATCAGCGGCGGGCGGCGTGACCAGATGCGCCAGCGGCGCCAGCTGATAATGGCTGGCCAGCAGTTGCTCCAGCCGCGAGCGAAAACGCGGCTGCCCATGCAGGGCTTGCAGCACCTCAACCGGCAGGCCTTCGCCAAAACACTCGCCAAGGCTTTGCTCGCGCACAAACTGCAACGGCTGGGCGATCAGCCCCTGCCAACGCTCAACCAGGCTCATTCACCCTCCTTGAGCACATACAACGCCTGGGCCTGGCGCCGCGCCCATTGCTGGCGGGCCAACACACCACCCGCGCCGAGGGCGAGCAGCAGCAAGCCACCGAACAGCAACCGCGCCTGGTTGAGGTTGTCTTCCAACAGCCACAGGCCCATGAAACGCGCGAGTCGCGGTTGCGCCGGGTTCTGGCTGATGGACACCGCGGCCTTGATCGCGGTCACCGACACACCGTCATAGCTCAGGCCGGAAATGCCGTTGGCCACCAGGGTCTTGATCTGCGGGATCAGCGTGTTGATGTCGGTGCCCGGGTCGTAGCGCACCAGCACCGAGGCCGACGACGGCGAAATCACCCGCTTGAGCAGGTCATTGTCCGGCAGCACCACGTGCACCCGCGCCGAGACGATGCCGTCGATCTGCGACACCGAGTGGGACAGTTCTTCGCTCAAGGCATAGATCATCTGCGCCCGCTCCTGCACCGGCGACGACACCAGGCCATTGCCCTTGAACACCTCGCCCATGTTGGAAAAGCTCTGCTGCGGCAGGCCGGCGTTGTCCAGCAGGGTCATGGCCTCGGCGAAGCGCTGTTCGTCGACCACCACTTTCAACTGGCCGTTGTCCTGCACCTTGCGCGTCGCCGGGATGCCGTCGCGCAGCAGCACCGCGACCATGGCGTTGGCGTCGCGCTCGCTGAGGTTGGTGTAGAGGTCCATGTCGCAGGCCTGCAAGAGGCTGGCGAGCACGCCGATCAGCAGCAGGCGCAGGGCACGATTCGGGCTTGGCATGGCGTTATTGACCCTTGAGCAGCGTGTTGGCGGAACCGGAAATCTGCGTCGCACCGCGCACCACCATCTGGGTTTCGATGGAGTAGTCGAACATCTTGCCCAGTGAATGGACGATCTGGTCGACCTGCTGCTCGGCGACTTTCTTGCCCGGTTCTGCGGTGGGCGAGGCACCCGAGGTGCGGATATCCGCAGCGGCCACTTGCGGCGGCGCCGAGGGGTTATTGGTGAGCAAATCGGCGCGCTCGGAAAAGGTCCGGGAGCGGTCGATAAAACTGTTCAGGCGCTCCATCAGCCCCGAGCCGATCTGATGGGGGCTGGCGCCCTCGGGCATGCCCTTGGCCGTATTGGCCATGTGCTCGAACAGATTCTGCGAGGCCCCGGCGGGCCCCGCGCCGGCGGACGGCGGCAAGGCCGTGGCGCTGGCAGCGAGACTGATGGTCATGGGTGCGCCCTACTCTTCGTCGTCATCGGACATGGCGTCATTCAGCATTTCCTGGGCCTTGGGCATGATGATGAATTGGCCGCCGATGGTGACCGCCTGGGTGATCAGGGCATCGGTGAATTCGGCGTCGGTCATCTCCGGTTTATCGGCGCTCTTGGCGTTGTCCACCGCGGCGTTGAACTTGGCTTCAGGGCTGGCGCCACCGGGGGCGAGGTTGCTGTCTACGGCGGTTACGGACATGGTCATGCTCCTTTACTGGGGTTGGGGTGAATCAAGGGGTTTCAGTGCTCACCTGGGCGCCGCGAAACACCCGCACGCCGTGCTCGCGCGCCACAACAGGCGCGGCGGCCTTGGGCTGCAGGTGATCCACATGCTGCTGGACCAGCGCCAGGTACGGCGGCGGCCCGGAGACGAAGACTTCATCGCCCTCGGGGCCGTTACGCATCGACAACTGCTGGCCGAACACATCGAGGTTGTTCAGATAGGCCTGCAACTGATCCAGGTTCAGGGCGTTGGCCTTGAACAGCTTGGTGGTGATTTCATCGCTGGCATTGAGGTACAGCAGGTTGCCGTCGAAGTACCAGGTCAGGCCGTTGGTGCTGCACAACGTCTGCAAAAACTCCCCGGCGGTGGCGGCGCGCACGGTGCTGCGGGCCTTGCCACGCACCTTGTCCGAGAGCACCAGCGGTATGTCGAGGTTGTGGCCGAATTCTTCGAGGGCGGCGCGCACGTCCTGGTCCACCAGTACGTAGGCGTAGGGTTTGGTGAACCATTCAGGCTCGTCGTCGGCGTGGGCGATCGAGGCCCCCAACAGCACCGACAGACATAGGAGCGCCATGGAAAATATGCTTACATGACGTCCGCCTTCGCCCAACGAGTTGTGACGATGACCAAACACTTTTTGCTTGCCGGCAGCCTGTTGCTGGCTGCCTGTTCCAATACTGCGCCGAGCGATTCCGACCGCTCGCTGAAGCTGGCCGACGACCTGAACAAACGCGGCGACTACGCCAGCGCGGCGGCGCTGTACGAACGTGCGGCCCAGCAACCGGGCGCAAGCATCGACTTGTGGCTCAAACTCGGCCAGGCACGGCTCGACGGCAACGACGCGGTCGGTGCCGAGCGCGCCTTCCAACAGGCCCTCGGCCTTCAGGCCCACAACGCCGACGCCCTGCTGGGACTGGGCACCGCGCAACTGCGCCTGGGCAAAAGCCAACGCGCCGTGACGGCCCTGGGCCAGGCCGCCGAGGCCAGCCAGTCGCCGGTCGCCTACACCCGACTGGGCATTGCCCAGGTGTTGAACGGCCAGGCCGTCGCGGCACAAACCGCGTTCGCCAAAAGCCTGAGCCTGCAACCCGACGACCTCGACAGCCGCTGCAACCTGGCCCTGGCCTACGCCCTTGGCGGCCAGGCGCAGCAGGCCTTGGACACCATCGCCCCCGTCACCCAATCGCCCCGCGCGTTGCCACGGCATCAGCGTAATGAGTTGTTGGTGCTGGTGTTGGCGGGTTACGAACAACGGGTGGCCAGCTTGCCGCTGGACGATATTCCGGCCGCTGAGCGCGCACGCCTGATCACCGAAGCCAACCGCATCAAAGCCATCAGCGATCCGATTGCGCAAGCGCGGGAATTGGGGCTGGTGGATACGCACTGACTGATCGTTCCCACGCTCTGCGTGGGAATGCATCCTGTGACGCTCCGCGTCACCTTGCATCCACCGCGGGACGCGGAGCGTCCGGGGCGGCGTTCCCACGCAGAGCGTGGGAACGATCAGCGTGGGGTTCATTGCTGTGCTCCCGGAGCGCCAGCCTTGGCCTCTTGCTGAGCCTGACGCCGCTGCAACTGCTCCCGGTCAAACCCCTCGATATACACCTGCGCCGCCCGCCCAACCGGCGCCGCCATGGCAGGCCCCGTCGCCCGCCCCTGATTCAAATCCTGGCGCTGCTCCACCATCTGCATCAAATTCAGATTGTTGGCGCAGCCCAACGGCAAGGTTGCCTTGAAATCCTCGTCCAGCCCAATCTCATCCTTGGCCGGCGGCTGCTGGCACTGGCTTGGTACCCCGTCCGCCTGATACTGCGGCGAGTAATACACCGGCGCCAGATGCGTCTTGCACCCCACCACCAACAGGGGCAAACACATCAACAAACGCGAAACTTTCATGCCATGCCCCCTCATCAATTCATGTAGAAACCAAACGCCCCACCACTGCGCGGCCCCGCCGCGGCGGCGGTCGCAGGCTGTGCATCCAGCGGCGTGGCCAGGGTGCGACTGCGCACTGGCTCCACCAGGTACGGCGTGATCAAAATCACCAATTCGGTTTCATTGCGCTGAAAACGCTTGGAGCGAAACAGGTTGCCCAGGATCGGCAAGTCCCCCAGCAACGGCAGCTTCTCGATGTCCTGGCTGCTCTCACGCTGGAACAAACCGGCAATCGCAAACGTCTGCCCGCTGCCCACTTCCACCCGCGTATCGGCGCGGCGCACGCTGAACGACGGCACATGGAAATTGCCGAAATCCACCGTGCCGCCACTCACCACACTGCTGACCTCCGGGCGCACTTGCAGGGCGATCCGGCCGTTGGGCAGCAGCGTCGGGTTGAACAACAGCGACACGCCGAACGACTTGTATTCGATCCCCACCAGGTCCCGATTCACCGGCACCGGGATCGCCACTTCGCCGCCCGCCAGGAAGCTCGCGGTTTGCCCGGTCATGGCGGTGATGTTCGGCTCGGCCAGGATTTGCAGGATCCCGTTGGCCTGCAACGCGTCGAGCATGCCGTCGATATTGGTATTGCCCGAACCGCTGCCCGCTGCCGCCAGGCCACCGGCGGTGGCGGCGGCCAGCGGTCCGCCGGTGATCAGGCCAAAGGAGAACGTGCCGTTGCTGAACATGGCGTTCCAGTTAACCCCGTAATGCAGCAGTTCCGAGCGGGACACTTCAGCAAAGCGCACACGCAAGTTGACCTGGGCGGCACCGGCGTACTCAGTGGTGTTGACCGCGCTCTGGAAGCCCTGGCCCTGTGGGTTGAGCAAGGCATTCAAATCCGTCGCTTCTCCAACCGAACGCACCGTGCCCTTGGCGATCAATCGGTTACCGGCACCGCTGATCTGCGCGCCATTGCCGGGATGCAATTCCTGCATCGGCGCGGTCACTGCCTGGGTCGCGCTACTGACCGCCAGGCTCAGGCTGGCAAGCTGTTTGCCGTCGCTGCCAAGGGCAATCAGGCTGGTATTGCCCGGCGCCTTGCCGAAGATATAGATCACCCCGGGCGACACCACTTGCAGGTCGGCAATCCCCGGCTCGGCCACCAGTACCGACTCCACCGGGGCCACAAAATGCAGGATCCGGCCTTCACCGGAGGCCAGGTTGATAGACCCCTGGGCGCCGTTGGCGATGTCCTGGGCACTGCAGAAAAACGAGGTCAACGTCAGCAACAACAGACAAAAACGGATCATGAGGCAGACGCCAGGGAAGTGACGGAAGCCGCGGCAGGTGCACGGCGGTTGGAGATATCGGTAAGGCTGATGGTCACCAGCGCTTGCAGGTTGTATTCGGTGGCCAGTTCGCGAAACGACAACACCGCCAGCTCCAGTTCACCGCGCAGCACCAGGCGCCGCAGGCTGCGGCGCAGTTCCGGGTGCACCAGCAATACCGCACTGTTGGCTTCAGTGGTTTTGTCGCAGGCCTGGCGCAGTTGGGCGAGCAACGCGCGGTTGACTTCCTCGGGGATCACTTCACGGCTGGGCTCCTGGCGACGCAGGGACGCACGCAACTGGTCTTCCAATCCCGGCGCCAGCACCAGGGCGCCAATCACCCGATTGCGGTCGGCGTACTGATGGCTGATCTGCCGCGCCAACCCTGCACGCAGGTGTTCGGCCAGGCGGCCGGCATCGGTTTCCCGGGCGCCCCACTCCACCATGGCTTCGAGCAAGGCCCGCTGATTGCGGATCGACACGCCCTCGCCCACCAGCAGGCGCAGGGTCTCGGCCACCCGCTGCAGCGGCACCAGGCGCAGGGCTTCCTTGACCAGTTCGCCGTAGGTGGCTTCGGTGCGTTCGAGCAGCAGGCGGGTTTCCTGGATGCCGAGGAAGTCCGCGGCATAGCGGCGCAGGCTGCGTTCCAGCACGCCACGCAAGACTTCGTCCGGCAGCAGGAAACCGATGCCGGCGCTGCGCAGTGCGTCTTCGTGCTGACGCTCGATCCAGTGCGCGGCACGACCGTTGAGGGGCGAATCGGCTTGCAGGGTGGCGATGTCCAGCAACTGCACATGCACCGGATCGTCCTGCAACAGCAGGCAGTTGATCGGCATCTCGCCTTCGCTGACGGGTACGCCTTCCAGTGACACGCGGTAGCTGCCCGGCGTGGCCTTGGCGTCCATGTGAATGCCCGGCACCGGCATATCGACGCCGAGGTCGCTGCGAATGTCGTGACACAGCGCTTCGATGCGTTGGCTCAGTAGCTGGCGCGGGGCGCTGAGGGCCAACGCACTGCCGAGGGTCAGCAATACCCGAGTGTCGGGGGCCACGCCATAATCCTGCTCGGCCTGCACTTCAACCACCGGTTCCAGGGTCTCGACCAGCGCTTCAGGCTCTACCTGGTTTTCACGGGTATGGCGACGGTACATCACGAAGGCCGCACCACCGAACACCAGCGACAACCCGAGGAACACCCAGGTCGGAAAGCCCGGTATCACGCTGACGCCGACCATGATCAATGCGGTCAAACCGAGGGCGCGGTAGCTGGCACCCAACTGCTTGAGAATCTCGCTGCCGAGGTCACCCGCTTCGCCGTCGCTGTTGACCCGCGTCACCACAGTGCCCGCCGCTACCGAGATAAGCAGCGCCGGGATCTGTGCGATCAAACCGTCGCCCACGGTCAGCAGCGAATAGGTGTGCACCGCCGCGCCGAAGGCCATGTCGCGCTCGATCATGCCGATCAGCATGCCGCCCAGCAGGTTGACCGCGAGGATCACCAACCCGGCAATCGCATCGCCCTTGACGAACTTCATCGCCCCGTCCATCGCGCCGAACATCTGGCTCTCGCGCTCCAGGCGTGAGCGCCGGCGGCGGGCTTCGGCCTGGTCGATATCGCCGTTGCGCAGGTCGTTGTCGATGCTCATCTGTTTGCCGGGCATTGCATCCAGGGTGAAGCGCGCCGCCACTTCCGCGACCCGCTCGGCGCCCTTGGTGATCACCACGAACTGCGCCACGGTGATGATCAGGAACACCACCATACCCACCACCACCTGGCCGGCAATCACGAAGTCACCGAAGGCCTTGACGATATGGCCGGCGTCGCCGTGCAGCAGAATCAAGCGGGTGGTGGTGATCGAAAGCGACAGGCGAAACAGGGTGCTGAGCAGGATCAGCGGCGGCAGCGCGGAGAATTCCACCGAGTGGCCGATGTAGAACGCCACGATCAGGATCAGGATGCTCAGGGCGATGTTCAAGCCGATCAGCATGTCCACCAGGTAGGTAGGCAGCGGGATGATCATCATCACGATCGCCATCAGCATGAACGCGACGATGATCACGTCGGTACGCTGGGCGGCCATGCGCGCGATGCCGTTCAGGCGATTGAGCAGGTTCATGGCGCGGCTCTCCGTGCAGCGAGGTAGCGTTTGAAGCACTGGCGCGCTTCGTCCTTGCGTTCGCCGTACCACAGCGCCCGGGCACGCAGCAGCAACAGGCTGGCAGACTCACCCTCCAGCGCGACCAGCCGATCCAGGGCCGCGAGTGCGCGGGTGAAGTCGCCGCTGTCGGTGAACGCCAGCACCAGCGAGCGCAACAGTTGGCCATCGTCGGGCGCGACACTCACGGCAATCAGCAACATCACCAGCGCGCGCTGGGACTGGCCGTTGCGCCGGTACAGCTCGCCAATGCCCTTGAGCAATTGCACCGCGTCGTCGTTGTCCCGGGGCATCAGGCCTGGACCTCCGAGCGTTGTTGTTCGAGGGTGCGGCGCATCTCGATTTCCTCGCTGATCAGGTCATGGGCCAGCGCCTTGATCTGCGGCTCGGCGTCGAGATTCGGCAACAGGTGCTGCATCACGTGTTCCAGCAGTTCCAGGGAACGTGCGCTGCCGAACAGCAGCGAGTCGACGCCAGCGGCGCTGGTGAGTTCTTCCAGGTCACTGCGCAGGGAGCGGCGGGACTGGACCTTGCGGGTTTTCAGCAACGCTTCGAAAGCCGTGGCCTGGCGCGAGTTGACCGGGCGGATCGCCTCAACCGGCGCGCTGCGCACGTCACTGGGAATCAACGGACGGGGTTCGACTTTCATCCCGGGGCCTTAGCTGAAAAAAGCAGCGTCATAGGGTGAAGGTGAAGCGTTCTTCGCCACGGGCGAGGATCACCTGGTTGTTCTCGATGCGCTCCAGTACCCAGTTGTCCGCCAGGGCCGCGCCGGGGTACAGGCGCTTGCCGCTGTCATTGATCACGTAGGGGTTGGCGCCGAACCACACGGCTTGAAAGCGCACCCGTGGCCGGGCCGCATCTGCACGCACGGCGACCCGCGGGTTAAGCACGATCTGCTGGCCGTAACGCTGGTCGAAGGCTTGTTGCAGGGCGACCCATTGAGGCTTTTGCGCGCGCTCAAAGGAGCCGACGGCGTTGAGTTGGCCATCGATGTCGTTGACCTTCACGGCGTCCAGTTGGGCGGCCTGCAATTGCCCTTCGAACCAGGCCTTGGCCTCGGCACGGGAAGGCTTGGCTGCGGTTGTTTCGGCAACCGGCATTACGGTTTGCGCTTGCGGTGGAACGTTGCGAAATGCCAGGGCGCCGGCGCATACAAAGAGCAACGCGGTGGCGATGATCCAGGGCGTTAATGTGCGTGTCGTCGCAGGCGTTTTTTCAGGGCTGCCCGGCAGCGCCAGGCTCACACCCGCCGTGCCGATACGCAGTTGCAGCGGCAGCCGCGCGCGATGGCCGCTGCCTTGGGGAATACGGATATCGCCGGCAGTGCCGGTGATCAGTACATCGTCGCCGAGGGCCTCGACGGCCACCTGGGCCCCTTCAAAACGCAGGCGCAGGTGCAACTCGGCAATCCCGGGATCGCTGAGCTGGAGGTCGGCCGCCAGGGCGGCGCCAAGGGTGTAGACCGGCTGGTCGAGCATCAGGGAACTGCCCTGGTGCAAACCGTGGGTCACAAGCAGGGTCGGCGCGCCGTTCGCGGCGGGCAGGCCCAGGGAAATCAAGGCTGTCATGGTTGGGTTTGCCCCCTTGAGAATCACAGGCCGCAACGACGCCTGTGCCGATCAACAACGGTGCAACGGGGTAAGGCAGGTATACGGGCAGCGCCGGCGCTGCCCGCATGGCGAATCAGTTCTGCGGACGCTGTTTGGTGGCGTCGAGCTCTGCTTTTTTCGCGGTGCTGATCTCGGTGATCTTGGCCGACTTCTCGATGGCCATGTTGAAAGTTGCTTCCATCTTCGCGATAGCGTCGTCGGCGCCGCCTGCACTTACTGGTGGAGTAGTAGCCATGTTCAATCTCCTTGCATCGATAGGGAAGTTAAGCCGCATGCAAACCGAAACAAACTCCCAGCGTCAGACAGTGAGTTGGCCATGCAGCCGTCGGTTTGCATGGGAACCATACTACTCACGAACAAAACGCCTTCGCTGTGAAAGCTTGTGAAACGTTCATGGCAGGTGCTGTGAAAAATCCGGCTCAACGTGCCGTTGAGAAAATCTCATCGCCGCGCGGGCGTGGAACTTTTGTTAAAAAACCAATACACGACGAGACCCAATGTTTACGGGGGCACAACCTGAAAAACGAACCAACTCGAACAATTTACGAGCCCGTTACCCCTGGGTAAAAACGTTGATCACTCAACAATTCCAGAAAATAAATCCGACAACTTCACACTTTTAACTAATAGCCATTTGCCCAACTTTGCAGATATTTCCATTTGTAACAAAACCGACTTGATCATCGCGTTTGATAGCTCGGCGCGGGTTAACCCAATAACACTTCGCAACTTTCGCCCGCCCCAGTTAGTGCACTTGCACTAAATATCGACTGATATAAAACAACTTCCAGGTGATCTATGACTGCGATCCCGAATGGCCTTGACCCTGCCGACAACAAAGGCCCGGATGGCTCCCGGAGCACGTTCGAAAAAGCCCTGTTCACCGCCGTCGACAAGCCGGTATTCGACCCCTCGAAAATCCGCGGGCCGTCCATTCCGCTGCCGTACCAGAACGTGCAGGCACCGGTGAACAACAGCATCACCTACACCCCGCTGGGCAGCGACAAACCGGTGACCCTCAAGCAGATCGACAACCCCAGGCTGTTTGAGCAATTGGTCAACCAGTACAACGCACAGCAAAGCGACGCGACCCTTGAGAAGAATCTGGCCGACAGCAAAGGCGCCGGCTACAAGGAGGCAGACGCCAGCACCGTGGCGCCTGGCCTGGGCAACTACAAGGCGATCGGCAGTACCACCGAATTGGGCCCGGGACTGATCCGCTACGAGACCAGTGCCGGCGACAAAATCGTGGTCAGCCAGAAGGAAACACCCGCGCTGTTCGCCCAGGTCAGCGGCGACTCGGCCAAGCTCTTTGCGATCAATGCCAGCCAGGCCGAGGGCTACCGCCTGGCCGGCCCCATGGAAACCATGGACCCGGCAGCGAATATCGGCCCGCCCGAAGAAGTCGGCCCGGGCCTGATTCGCTATACCACGGCGTCGGGCGACAAGGTGATCGTGTCCCAGGACATCACCCCCGCGCTGTACGACCAGGTGGCCAAACTGTATGCCGGCAGCACCGGCGCGGCGGGCGCCTCGGATACGTCCTGGATCGACACCTCATCGTTTGGCGTGTCGGGTGCCAAGGACTGGGACACCATCACCGGCAACACCAGCGGCACGCCGACCAAGGAAGAACTCGACCTGAACCGGCCCAAGGCGGCCGCGCAATTGCTCTCGCAAAACTGGGACGCCTGGGGCCTGCATGGCGCGCCGATCGACTTCGCCAACCCACCCACGACACTCCCCCCCGAGGCTCAGGCCGTACTCAAGTACGTGGCCAGCAGCCCGAGCCTGATGGCCGCGCTGGATACCGGCGGGCGTGGCAAGGCCGACAATGTGATCACCCATTCCGATGTCGACCATTTCATCGACAACGCCGGCAAGGACCTCGGCGCCGCGTCGAAATCCTATGGCAGTTTCCTCGGCAGCAAACCCGGTGACCTGGCCAAGGCGAATGCCAAGTCGGCGGCAATCCTGATGGCCAACGAGAGCCTGGCCGCTGGCGCAGGTCCGGCGATGCACCCCGGTGACGCCAACCAGCGCAGCAACGACGGCATGCTGCGCAGCGACAACCTGCAAGCCTTGGGCAGCGATTCGGCCCTGAGCACCGAGCTGACCGGCGCGGCGGCCATGTGGTCCAGACCCGGGATGTTCCACGCTCTGGAAACCGGCGGCGACAACCCCGCCACCGGCAAGTCGGACGGCATCGGCACCCGCGACAACATCGGCGCCTGGCTGGAAAAACAGGCGCCGAAAACCGACAGCGACACCCTGACCTTCCTCGACGGTGCCGCCACCCGCGATGCGGTCGCAGGCGTCGACACCTCGGGCCTGACCGCCGACATCCTGGCCAACCCGCAGAACTACAGCGGCGAACAGAAAGCCGCGGTGCTGGTGCAGTTGACCGATGCACAAACCCGCCTGCTGGTCAGCGACTACGTGCCCCACGCCGGGTTGATGGACAAGTACACCTCGCCCCACTACGGCCTCAACCCCAACGAAGACAAGATCAAGGCACAGCTGCAAAGCGGCATCGAAACCCTCTCGGCCGACCCGGACGTGCAAGGCTTCCTGCAAAACAATCGTGGCCCGGCACTGGCCGACATCGTCGACAGCAACCCAGCGATGAAAGTCGCGATGCAGAACTACTACACCGACGACATCGAGACCGGCAAAAACCTTAACGACAACCTCAACGCCAAGGACCAGAACGGCAAGCAGATCGACATGGGCATGGGCCTGCAAAACGCGGCCAACGATACGACCATCGCCAACCTGGCGCTGGGGGGCAACGGCCATGTGGACCTGACCGGCATCGCCGACAAGGCCGGGCAAAGCGACAACATCCAGCAGTACTACAAAAACCAACTGGTGACCGGCAAGGCCTTTACCGACGCGGTGGCCGGCGGTATGGACCCCACCGTGGCGGCCAGCAGCTTCGCCGCCAGCACGGCCTCGGCCCAGGCCTTCCTCGGCGACAAGGCCTCGGCGGATGACGCCGCCACCTTGCAGGTGAATTTCAACGAAGCCCTTGGCGACGCCCTGCTCGGCGGCGCCACCACCGACACCCTGAACATCACCCTGGGGGACGGCAAGGGCAACTTCGACGAAGCCAAGGTCACTGCCGCGATCAACGACGCCCAGCAAAAAGACCCAGAGATGTTCGTCACCTCGGATGGCGGCAAGATCGACCCGGCGCAAGTGGTGTCGATGCTGCGTTCGGTATGGGACATCGGGCGCCAGGGCAACAAGATCGCCGACGCACTGCCCAAGGCCATCGAAGGCATGAAGTTCGGCGACGTCAGCCCTGCATTCAAGCAAGGCCTGTTGCACATCGGCAGCGCAGTACTGATGAGCGGCGTGCTGATGGCCCGTTCGGCCAGCGGCAGCAACACGCCGGTGGCGGACGCGAACCGGGTATCCGCCGGGCTGCAATTTGCCGGGTTGTTGATGGAAGGCGGCACCAAATACGCCAAGGAAGCGGGTTACGGCATCACCTGGGTCAACCGCCCGGATGGCGGCACCATTGGTGACTTCCCCGGCAAGGTACCGGTGGGCAAGGGCCCGTTGAGCCCGCAGCAAATCGCCAACCTCGGCGCGGCCGGCAAGATCATTGGCTCGGCGGGCGGGATTATCGGCGGTGTGATCGGGGTAATTGGCGGTGTCGACTCGTTGAAAAAAGGCGACTACCTGAGCGGCAGTTTCTCGGTGGCCACCGGCGTGCTGGGTACGGGTGCGGCGGTGGCCGGGTTGGTGGAAGCCGGGGCCGGGTTGTACGGGGCCACGGAAATCGGCGCGGTGGCCGGGACCATCAGCGGGATCCTCGGCGGGGCAACGGCGATCCTTGGCGGGATCGGCAGCGCGTTCCTGCCCTTCGCCCTGGCTGATGCCCATGGCAAGGCGCAGGACGCGTTCTATGGCCAGCTTGCGCCGGTGCTCAAGCAATACGGGTTGACTGGCGGGCCTACGGAGCCGGGTGATTATCCTGAAGACCCGATCCCGGCGATCAACACCTGACCTTCCCTTGCAGCCTTGCGCGAAGGGAGCCGCGCGGGGTTGTGTTTTTGAACATGCACAAAGGTTAATCACATGACGTATTCACACCGCGGCCACCTTGAAGACAGCGCTATTGAAATCCACTTTGGCCCTTATCGACTGCTGCCCCGACGTCATCTGCTGCTGAAAAACGGTGAGCCGGTGAGCCTGGGCAGTCGGGCCCTGACGTTGCTGATTGCCCTCGCTTCGCGGCCTGGTGAGCTGTTGGAGAAGACCCAATTGCTGGACATCGCCTGGCCACGGTTGGTGGTGGAAGAGTGCAACCTGCGGGCGCAGATCAAGGCGATCCGTCGGGCGTTGGGGGATGATGATTCGGTGTATATCGCGACGGCGACGGGCCAGGGGTATCGGTTTGTTGCGCCGACCTGGGTGGAGCGTGGGGAGCAGAAAAAGCCGGTGGTGTTGGGGGTTTATAGTTGTCGGCGTTGTTTGGGGGGGGATTTGGATCGGGGGCATATCCATTCTTTGGGTAACGGCTGAAATGGGTTCCGCTCTTACAGCGGCCTCCCGGCCGGCTTGAGTGTTGAAGAGCACAATCAAAAGCTAAAGCG